>JAEDGQ010000031.1 GCA_016297415.1 Treponema sp. | reverse complement strand
CCTTCGACAGGCTCAGGAACCACCTGTCGAAGGACTCAATGAGCGCTACACTCATTACTTTTGGGTCATCCCCTTATTTTTTATGTTCTATTTGTTGAACTGTTTAAGAATGTCGGCTGCTTCAGCCTTATTTAATACACGGACAATCTTGTTTGAAAGTGAATCAGACTGAACTGTTTTTGGGCTTCCGTCAGGCAGTGTTTCACCAAAAATCTGAAGGATTGGATTTTTCGGATCATTTGGATTTACATCTGTTACTTGAGCTATTTTTCCGTTAGAAAGATAAACATAAGCACCAATAGGGTAGAGAGAAATTGAATAAAGCAGAGCCTTTGTTACGTTTTCATCAAACTGTTTGCCATTGCCTTTAAGAATTTCAATCATGCCTTCATAAGTTGAACGGGCTTCCTTAAAGTGGCGTGGCGCTGTAATTGCTTCAAATGTACATGCAACGGCAATAATTTTTGCATAAAGAGAGATTTTGTCTCCCTTTTTCTTCTGAGGATAACCTGTTCCATCTTCTCTTTCGTGGTGTTCAAGAACACCAATCTGTACAGAAAGAGGGAATTCATTTTTCTTTACAATCTCATAGCCAAGAACTGAGTGTGTAGCCAGTTTCTGTCTTTCCGGAGGCGAAAGTCTTCTGTCTGTCATGTACAACTGAGGTGGAAGACGAATCTGTCCGATTTCGTGGAGAAGACATGTAATGCCCAGTTCAATAAGTTTTGGAAGTGGCATACGCATCTGAAGTCCAATTACAATGGCTGTAACAGTAGAACGCATGGAATGACTTACGATGAAGTTCTTACTGTTTCCTTCCAGAACAGGTGTTACCCGCAGAACATAACGGCGGTTTTCTTTAATAAAAACACAGAGTTCTTTAACAGTATCTGAAAGATCCTGATAATCGAGAACTTTGTGTGTAGCGTAATGTGTATAAACAGCTGTAATGTAGTTCATATATTCGTTGTATACGTTCTGAACTACATCCATTCTTTTTACTTCGTTGCTGGATAAATCTGCATGAGCTTCTTCTAAAACTTTTTTTACGCTGCTGCCGAATTCCGGCTTCTTTTCTACAGGTGTTTCTTCAATTCCAACATCATCGATGGTTACCTGTTCAAATCTGTTTGTTGAGGAAGGCTGATATGTAGAAGAGCCTGTGGAACCTTCTGAATAAACAACTTTAAAATCCCATTCCAGAAGGGCTTTTTTAAGACTTTCTGTAAACGGACATGTTGGATTTAAAAGCAAAAACTGCTTATCAAGACCAAGTTCCTGAGTAAAAAATGTATTTTCTTTTAATGTTAGTACAGGAAAAGAATTCATTAAATTTCTCCAAATATATTATCGGCAAAGGAGGGGAATTTGATAAGCGATAAAAAGATTTAAAAAAGAAAAAAGGGCAGAAATCTTACACATTTCTACCCTTTTAAACATGGAGAGCCGTTTAAGTTACGGCGGTGTCATTTATTTAAGCAAGGCGCCTGGATGTTGAGCTTGCGGCTCACGCCCTGTGCATTAACAACGACATTTAAATTATCGGGAGAGCCGGGTAAACCTTTAGAAAAAAATAAAGAAACTGTAATATTTTTTAGAAAAAATCAGCTGTTATTCGAAGAGATTTGTCTGATAGAGTCTGATGCCGTTCATAAGTTCCCTGTAAATAATACGGGATTTTATAAACATAACTTTTGTCTGATCTTCCGGCATGGCTGTTTCAGAAAACATAGAGGCAAGTTTATTTTCCGAAGGAAAAACAAGGGACGCTGCTTCCTTAAACTCAGACTGCATGATTTCTTTATCAAGAAGATTTAATTCCTGAATGTACTTAGCTGGTGTCACAGCATTTAATGCAGTTTCTGCAATTTTATATCCCTTTTTTGCTAAGGCATAAAGACTTTCAAAACCGGATTTGAGTTCTTCCAGAGCCAGATTGAAAGCTTTTTCTGAAGCAGGTGAAACTGCAGTTTTTTCTGCCTCAAAAAAACTGTTTCTTTCCTGTAGACCTTCTTTTTGCTGCAGAAGACTTTCAAGTGAAGAAAAACTGAACCCGGGAATTGCCAGAGATTGAGAAGAAAGGGAATAGCATTGAATATTACTATATTGCTGTGCCTTGCTTTCGAACCACCAGGCAAACATTTTCATTTTATCGTCAGTAAAAATAAGGTTTCCGTCATAATCTTTTGCAGTCATTGAGTTTGCTGCAAAAAGTGAAGTGGAAAGGGATTTTTCTGAAGTATTCTTGCGGTTTGCATTCTGATGCGCTTTTTCTTCAAAAAGAGAACCTCTGATATGACTCTGAAGTTTTGGATATCCCAGATCAAGACCTGCACAGTAAATTGTTTTTGCTCCTGTAAGACGGGCAAAGTCCCAGGCTGTTGTACTTACAGAACCACCGGCACCAAGAGTTCCTTTGGAGCCCAGTTTCTGTTCAAAATATTGACCCAGAGGAAATAGCGATGAGGTAAGAACGATTTTTCTGCAGCTGAAGCGGTAAACATCGGGCCAGACTGCAGATTCAGTTATAAGTACACTTGAAGGACTTTTAAGGCCGGCAATATGTCTGTAAGCATAATACTGAGGGTCTGTTAAAACAATAAAATCAGGCTCTGTGCCTGCTTTAAGACAGGCTCGTAAAGCAGTATCAACTGCAACGAGAATACACCGCTTTTTTAGTTCTTTAAGATGTGGAAGAACATTGCTGAGAGTAGGCCCTGCAGAAATAAGAAGGGCAGGAAGTGTTTCCGGACATTTATTTTCGTACAGTTCGACTCCGTCTAATTTTGCAAAGGAACGGATATTTCTGCAGCTGTTTTTTAACCACAGCTTCGAAAACTTTTCCAGAGTAGCAGTGTTTATCTGCTCTTTTTTTCTGTTTCGTTCTATGAGGGCAAGAAGTGCTGAATAATAATCCTGAGCGTGGAGGCTGTGGGCTTTATTTTCGATTATTGCTGTGTGATTAAAGCCGCCTGAATTTTCAACAAGGCCTGTAATCTGATCTGTACCTGCCTGAAGTGCAAGAATAAGTTTTTTGTGAGAAAACAGGGCAGAAAAATCGTTATATTTTAGGGCTGCAAAAAAATAGTCAGGAGCCGGTTCTGCTATGATTATTGTGTCATCAGGATACAGTTCTGCCCATTTTACGGCACTGTAACCTAATCCGATTCCACAAAACAGAACAGACCAGATTTCATCATTTTTTGCGGCTTTTACCTGAGATTCAGCTTCTCTAAGTGGATTGTAGGCTGAGTGCAGAAAAATTCCATTTTCCCTGGCAGTTAAAGTCTGACTTTTTGAAGGTACTACTTCCCAGAAATCAAAATCCGGTTCCTCCGTGTCTGAAAGATTAAGACTTTCAGCAAGAGAAGGAAATCTTCTGGAAAACAGTTCAATATTTTTATTCCAGATAGAGTTCAATTTCTGTATCCTGAGTAAGAGGTGTACCAGGAGAAGGTGTCTGGCTTGTAACCCATCCGTCTCCATTAATTTTAATTTTACATTTGTTCTGACTTAAAAGCTGTAAAAGGCTTCGTTTTGGAAGACCTGTAAAGTCAGGAACTGTGTCTTTAATGGTGATTTCTTCATTTCCCTGAATTGTAATAAGTCCGTTGTGGGCAAGACTGGCTGCATTACCCCGGCTCATACCTAAATGGTCAATAATTACACTGGCAGCTTCACCGATTACAGGAGCAACAATGCGTCCTGCGTATGTTTCCCCTTTAGCTTTTTCGATTACAATGTATAGAACGATTTCTGGATTCTCTACAGGAAAAATTGAAATACAGTTTGAAATAAAGTCTGTTTTTGAATATCCGCCGTTTACATGATCTGCCATCTGGGCAGTACCAGTTTTTACACCGATAGAAATGTCTCCAAGGTTTGCTCTGGAACCTGTTCCGCTTTTTGCAACAGTTTCCATACAGCTTAAAATATATTTAGCTGTAGAGTCTTTTAAGATTTGAGGTTTGTACTGAGGGACATGGATGTATTCTTCAATGCCGCCCTGGGATGTAATTTTTTTAATAAGAGTGAGTTTTACAGGTACACCGCCGTTTGCTATGGCTGTAGCCCCCTGAACCATCTGTAATGCGCTTACAGAAATTTCCTGACCGATGGCAATTGTAGGCTTTGATCTGGCAGACCAGAATCTGTCAGAAGTATTACGAACTGCACCTGCTGTTTCCCCTGGCAATTCTATACCTGTTTTAGATGCAAATCCAAAAGTCCGGATTCTCGAAAGAAACTGTTCACTTTCGATTTTTTCTGCCATCTGGGCAAGGGCTTCGTTGCAGGAATATTTTAAGGCATCTCTGGCAGTAATCCAGCCATGATGTTCAAGACATTTGATTACGATTTTTTCACCGCTGTTTGTTCTTTTTTCGTAAATACCGTCACAGAGGAATATATCATCCTCTTTTATTGCGCCGCTGTCCAGAAAAGAGGCAATTGAGAAAATCTTGAATACTGAACCAGGTTCGTAGCTTTCTGTTGCAGGACGGTCTTTCATTTCGTCCATGCTGGCCTGTGTATATTCGTTAAGGTTTGTTGAAGGAAGTGAAATGTAGGAAAGAATTTCACCTGTTTTTGCTTCTGCAGCAATAAGCATAAGACTTGCAGCCTGAGTCTTTACAAGAGCATCCCTGGCGATTTTTTCAAGCTTAAACTGAAGGTTTGCATCAATTGTGAGGTAAACATTTTTTCCCTGAATTTCAATAGGAGCATCTGGAGTTACAGGGGGAGAAAGCAGTTTTTGCTGTGTGTATTCAATTCCGGAAAGACCTGCACCGTCTTTTCCCATATAACCTATAACCTGACTTGCAAGGTTATTTTCCGGGTAGATGCGTCCCGGTATACGGTCAAAACGAACGGCAGAAATCCATCCGTTTTTATCAGAAATTCCCCGTAGAATTTCGTATGTATTCTGGTCTATTTTTCTTTTGATATAAACGTAATTTGAACCTTTAGATTCTGTAAGTGTGGCAAGAAGTGAATCGTAATTTAATTCCAGAGGTGCCGCAAAAGCAGATGCAAATTTCTGAAGATCTTTTAAGGCATCTGGTGAAACAACAACATCGTAATAATTTGTGGAGATGGCAAGAGATTTGCCGTTTTTATCAAGGATTGCTCCTCTGAGAACTGATGGTGAAGTAGTAGTAGAAACAGGTGCTTTTACTAAGGCAAGTTTGCCGTAGGTATAAATCAGATAAGCAGAAAAACCTGCAGCAATAAAGCAAAGAACTTTTACACGATTTTTTCTTAAAAATCCGTTTACCTGCATAAAACTTTACCCAGAACATTCCTTTCAGAAACAAAGCCGTAATCTCTGGAATCAACAGACTGTTCATAGTTGTCGCCAATTGCCAGAAAATATCCTTCTGGTACGGAAGTGCAGCCCTGAAGTTTTAGAAACTGCTCTTCTGTTAACGGAATGTTTTTATCCCCTACCTTTAAAGTATACAATGGAAGTGATGAAATTTCTAGTAACTGACCGGAAACGGCCACACATCTTTTAACTACTATTTTGTTATTATACAGATAAATAATAACATCATCAGGTTTTGGTTTATGCCATTGAATAAGGAGGTGATCACTCCATGGTTTTGCCAGGCCAAAGGCAAGTTTGTTTACTGCAAGAGTTGATTTGTCCTGAATTGCAGGTTCCATTGAATGCCCTGAAACATGAAGAATATCAAACACAAAAAGTTTTATAAATACACCTGCAAAGAGACCTGCACATAATATGAAAATTAAAGATTTACTTGTTCCTGACAGTCCGTTCTTGTTCATTTTATACTAATATACTGAATTTTTTATTCCGATAATAGATATATGGAAGTTATCAGTTTCGTTGGTTCACCTTCTTCTGGAAGGATATATAAGCCTGGAAAAAACACAGGTTCAATCAAAAATCTTAAAAAATTTAAGAAATTAAAGGCTGCAGCTGAAAATATTGGTATTCCCCGTTTCTCAGTGCCAAAGGTAAAAGTTCCTGCCTGGTTAAAGTCTGTAAAAATTGCAGGCATTGCCCTTACATGTGCAGCAGGATTAATGGCATCTGTTTTTGTGTATAAGACTGTAACTGCATTGGAAAGCTATACAGGACCAGTTCTGATGGAAACTACTTATGAAACAGAAGAAGATATTCTCAAAGCTGCCATGTCAAAATTTGCAATGAATAACAATGAAGCTTCTTTTGATGAAAACGGAAACGTTCTTTCAGAAGACGGTTCAGTTCTCACAGCTTCAAGTCTGGGAATTGCCAAGGCCATTTCTTATTCCACATATAAAGTAAAATCCGGTGATACAATCAGTTCAATTGCCCTTAAAGCCAGTCTTACAAATATTTCAACTCTTATTGCAGTAAATGGAATTGATAATGTCCGTACTCTTAGAGCTGGACAGAAACTCCGCATTCCAAATCAGGACGGTCTTACTTACTCAGTTGCAAGAGGGGACACAATTAACGGACTGTCTTTAAAATTCCATGTAAGCATGGAAGAAATTCTTGATGTAAATGACCTTTCATCAAAAAGTCTTTCTGTAGGACAGGAAATTTTCATTCCTGGTGCAAAAATGGATGCTGCTGCCCTTAAGAAGGCAATGGGTGATTTATTCATCTGTCCTATTTCTACAGGCTACAGAATTACAAGCCGTTTCGGTCGCCGTGCCGATCCATTTACTGGTGTTTCTTCAAATCATACAGGTGTTGATCTTGCAGCTCCTTCTGGTACACCAATTAATGCAGCAATGAGCGGAAAAGTAGTTTATGTGGGATATTCAAATATTTTTGGAAACTATGTAATCATTAATCATGGTAATGGTTACCAGACATTATACGGTCACATGACTAAAGCCCTCTGTCATAACGGACAGCAGGTTAGTCAGGGTACAAGAATTGGTCTTGTTGGTTCTACAGGTTATTCAACAGGTCCGCATCTTCACTTTACAGTTTACAAGAACGGATCTCTTGTTGATCCTCTTTCACTTTTAAGAAAATAAATATAAATAGCGGGAAATAAAATGAAAAATATTTGTGTTTGCGGTGGATGTGGCCGTACAATTGAAACAGAATTTATTTACTGTCCATGGTGTGGTCAGTCAAAAATGCAGAATAATGATAAAGCTGCCCTTGAATCTGTTTTTAAAAGCCTTGAGCTTAAACAGGCAGAAGAAAGGGCCAGAAGACTTGCTGAACTTGAAAAAGAACTGGATGATCTGGAACAGGATCTTTCAATTCTTGCTCTAAGTGCGGAGATGGCTAAATGATGAATTTTAAGCTTTTTAAATTAAAAGTTGCTTCAGCGGTTGTATTTTTTGCAGCCGCTTTTTGTGTTTACGCAGATATTTCATTTGAAAATCCTGATTTAAATCAGGAAAACAAAGTTCTTTTTACTGTAAATCACAAAATAAATGGCAGTCCTTCTTATTCAACAGGATTCATAGCTGATGCTGCCAGTCTTTCAGGTGTAAAGATTCTGACCTGCTATCCTGAAAAAATGGAACTTCTTTCGAAGGGTGCAGTTCTTCAGGTAAGAAACCGTTATGGAACAGCCAGATATTCAACTGCAGATTCAACTATTTCCTGGGTAACAAGAACAGATTCAATTCCATGTCTTTCGGAAAAACAGGCTCCTCAGAGTGTAAGTCCCGATGGAAAATGGATTTGTTATGTTAAGAAAAATGGAGCTGCAGAAGGTGAACTTATATTAAAAAATGCTTCAACTCTGCAGGAAGTTGTACTGAATAAAAAAACAGAATTCTCATGGGAAAAAACTGGAGTTTTATGGAATCCAGACAGTTCAAGCCTGCTTTACGAAAAAAACGGCTCCATTTATTTCTGTGACCCAAAAGCTGCTTTTCAGAAAGTTCAGTTAACTGAAGAATATAGAAAAATCGGTGAAGGAACTATTAATTCTGTTTACTGGGCTAATTCAAAAACTTTAATTTACATTGACAGGGATCTGGTTTACAAAATCAGTTCCAGCGAACTTTATACCAGAGGACTTTACTCCAATATGGTTGGGGCTGGAACAGTAAGCGGCAGACTGCCAGTAAACTTTGATCCTCTTCATGATTCATTCTCTGTAAATAACCGTGTAACAAATCTTGTAGTTATTCAGGCTGACAGAATCGTTTCTCTTTTCAGGCTTGATTCTAAAGGATTTGAATATCTTTCAGCCCTTTACTCAAAACCTGTAACAAATTCTACAGGTACTGTTATTGAAATACTGCCATTCTGGTCCCAGGATTCAAAATGTTACCTCTGGATAAAAACTCTTGGTTACGAAGACGGCCATATTAAGGCTTCTGTATACAGCATTTCCAACGACCTTCATTTGATTGCGGTAATGAATGGTGCTTCTGATCCTGTTTTTTCTTCAGATAAGAAAAAAGTCTGTTACGGACAGGGAGAATCTCTTTTTGTATATGAAATTTCCTCATGGAAAGCTATTGGCCGCCTTGATGGAGAAAAATTCATTTCCTATGTATGGGCTTCGGATAATTCACTTTATGCTGGTGGAACAAAAGCCGTTCACTACTGGAAATTATCTGCAGAAAAAGCTGGCGGGGAAGATGAAGTTCTTTTCCTCTCTTCTGCAGACAGAGTTTTCTGGACTTCTGATACATCAGTTTGTGCAGTTGTGAAAGGTACAAAAGATCAGTTCTTTGACCTGGATATGAGCTCTGGAAGATGGACAAAAAGTGAAAAACAGTCTGCCGGGGAGGCTTCTGTTCAAAATGGTCGTTACAGAGTTTTTACAGGTACAACACCAAATCAAAAATTTTCAAATTGTCTTTATGTAAGAACTCTTTCGGGAAAAGCAGTTACAAGAGCTTTGTTCCCGGATGCATCTGTAAAATCAGAACCATTGAAGAAGGTTTTCCTTGCTGTTGATGCCAGTGATGATGCTGCCGGTTTAAGCAGAATTCTTGCTGTTTTGAAAAAATATAATGTTAAGGCTACTTTCTTTGTTAACGGAGAATTTATCCGTCGTTATCCAAAAGAATGCGGTCAGATTGTAAAAAGCGGCTATGACTGTGGAGCTATGTTCTTTACAAATGCGGACCTTACAGGTAAAGGCTTTGTAATTTCAGAAGACTTCATTCGTCGGGGGCTTGCAAGAAACGAAGATGAATTCTTTGCAGCAACTGGAAAAGAACTGAATCTTCTCTGGCATGCTCCTTTTTACAAAGCTAATCAGGAAATAAAAAATGCAGGTGTAAATTGTGGTTACAGATATGTAGAAGCAGGCAGATACAGCCTTGATACAATTACTCTGGAAGAAGCTGCCCGGGGAAAACCAGGTTACATGTCTGCCAGCCAGATTATTGATTTCTATGCTGAAAATGTGGTAGACGGTGATGTAATTCCTGTAAGTGCAGGAATATCTGCCGGAAGCCGTACTGACTATCTTTATGAAAAACTTGATTTGCTTTTAGGAACTCTTTTAAATCAGGGTTTTGAAATTGCAGAAACAAAACAGTATTAGTTTCCAGCAATTCTTAAAGCAGCCATAGTACCCCAGAATCTGCCCCAGAGTCCGCTCTTTGGGGCATTTCTGTCTGCAACGAGAGGTACTGTTTCAAGAACTGTGTCTCCCAGCTTGTATTGAATCTGACCGTAAATTGCTCCAAGGTTAGCTCCACCTTTAATATACTTTGGAATTGAAACTTCTGCTTTTACAGAGGCGGCATCTTCAATTGCTGTATTTGCGTAAAGATGTGGAACAGTTACTGTATTGTTCCATGCAGGAACCAGATTTACAAATTTTTCTTTAGAGCCTGGTGTTGGAACCGTATAGGCTGAAGAAATATGTTCCCATGGTTTATAGTCTGCAAAAGCACTGAATGCAAAATTCATAAGTGTATTGCCATCAAGGGTTCTGTAATAATTTCCCTGTTTTGTACCTTCTCCTGGTCCCATCATAGTTATTGATAAAAATCTTACACCGTTTCTTTCTGCTGTCAGGGCCAGATTGTAACCGCTTTCATAAATGAAGCCTGTTTTTAATCCGTCGCAGCCTGGCATTATTCCAAGAAGAGGGTTTGTATTCTTCTGAGTAATGGCCATTGTATCTCCCTTATGCTGAAGCCATGATGGAAGATTTTTCTGAAGAGGGTATGTAATGCTTTTGCATGAATGATAATCAGAAAGACTCTGAGGATATCTTGAAATATAGATTCTGCAGAATTCGGCCAGTTCTCTAGGTGTTGTCATGTTAAATTCCGAGTAGCCGGAACAGTCATCAAAATGTGTATGTGTAAGTCCAAGTGCCTGGGCTTCATAATTCATGCGTGCAATAAAGTCTTTTGTGTTTCCGGAAATTTTATTGGCAATTGCGAGAGCCGCATCGTTCCCTGAAGCAACTGAAAGACCTGTTAAGAGTTCTCTGACAGTAACCTGGTGTCCCTGTCCAAGAAACATAAGGCTGGCATCTGAAGGCATGTTTACAGTCCAGCTGACTTCAGGTGGTGAAACGAGATCATCGAGAGAAAGATTGCCTTCTTCGATTTCCTTAAAAACGATATACATTACAAAAAGTTTTGTGATGCTGGCAGGTGGAATAAGTTCATCTGCATTTTTTTCAAAAAGAACACAACCATTAGAAGCATCTACCAGAATTGCTGCACCTGCGTTTATGGAAAGATCTGCATTTACAACAGGATATGGGAGGGGTTTTAATCCCTGACCACGTTCCATAGGGTAGGTCTGGTTTAAGTAAGCAGTAAGGGAACTTGTCTGGCTTGATGTAAGAAGTTTTACATTTTCCGGCTTTAAGTAAGAAGAAGACCAGAAATAGAATGTAATGAGAGTAATAATCAGTGATGCAAGAACAACTGAAATCGAAACAGTATAAAGTTTGTTTTTTGAAAGGCTTCTCTTTTCCGCAGTTGTACGGAGATTTGAAATAAACTTGATTTTCATAATACTTATTGTAATAAAAAAAAGAGAAAAAAAAAACAGAGCAGTTTTCTGCTCTGTTTTTTTTGTTAGGACAAGAGGTAATTAGTTACCAAGGCTGTCCATTACACCCTGTTCATATCTCTGCCAGTATGGATCGTAACAATCCATTTTTCCGTCCTGGTTAACGGTAAACATAAGTTTTCCGTTGCTGTTTTCACCCATTGCATTTCTTGGGTGACAGATACTAGGACCCAGTGCAGGAATTACCTTTTTTATTTCTTTTGCAAATTCACCGGCGATTACAAAGCCGCCAAGCTTATTGTTGTGTGTTGAATCACCTTCAAACATAAGTTCTTTGGCTTCTATATTGTTTCCGCAGTCTGTATAAGCTTTTTCATAAAGAGCTTTTGTAAGTTCAAAACCGTCAATAAGAAGAATTTTCTTTTCTTTTGCCAGCTGGCGAACTGCTTCAACATAAGCATTGTTGCGTGTAATCTGTGTCTTTGTTGAAGTATCTTTTGAGTCATGATGAGGTGTAATGCGTCCCTTTCCATCAAAATACTGACGGCTTACTGGAGTTACGAGAACTGGAGTAGCACCAGCTTCAAGAGCAACATTTACATACTGCATAAGATACCATTTATAAGTTGCACCACAGTCATAAGAGTAGAAAGAAGTACCATATTTTTCTACATAGCTGTCTGGAGTACGAACTTTCTTTCCTTCCGAAATAGGGAAGATACCTTTTTTGTTTGGAGTTCCAAGAGGAACATAGCGGTCTTCAAGATATCCGGCTGCATTAGAACAGTCGTTGTGGCCAAACTGAATGAACAGGTAGTCGCCTTTACCAATCTGCTGCTTGATTTTGTCAAGAGTTCCTTCGTTGATGAAGTTACGGCTTGAACGTCCCCCATTTGCGTAGTTCTGAACACTTACAGCACCGTTAAAGAAGCACTGGAGGAATTCACCCCATGAACCTTCGTTACGAGTCTGTCCGTTGCTCCACATACCTTCTGCAGAGTAGTCTTTACATGTTGAGTCTGATGCGAGGAATACATTTACTTTTCCTGCGGCACGAACTCTTATAGCTGCTGCTTTTGAAGGAATTGCGTAACCTTCATTTACTTTTTTATCAAGTTTAACTGTTACAGGTTTTCCAGCTTTTCCGCTGCGATTTTTTGGAGTAATTACAGCTTTGATTGTGTAGCCGGAATCTTCTGTTCCAATCAGGTATGTTTTGTTTGCATAACCTGTACTCTGTTTAATGAGATAGTCTTTACCGTCTTTTACGCGGTACCAGCTGATAAGAGAATTATCTTCTTCTGATTTATCACTGAATTCGTAGTGGAGGGTAATAGTGTGTCCAGGGTATGGAGTGTTGATGTCATCATCTGTTGTAAAGCTTGCTTTTTTAACTTTTGCATCTTTAGCAGATTCTTTTGTGTAATATACAGGTGTCCAGTCAATAAAGTAGTTCTTTGGTGTGTATGCACTTGCATCAGTAATTACTTTTCCACCGTTACGGAGAGAAGTATCAACTGGTTTTCCGTCCCACATAGAGTTGTATTCAAAGAAATTAGCTTTTGATGGAAGGTTTCCGCTCATATCTGTCCAACCCATTGGATCAATAATGCCTTCATATCCAAGTACTGTGTTTACAAATGCTACAGAAGCTGAAGGACCCCATGGACGTCCGAAAACTACAGGGTTCTGGAGAGAGTTCTGATCAGCACTTAAAGTACAGTTGTAGAACAGGTATCCCTTAAGGAGGGAATTACGGGCTGCTGTGTAATAACCGGTTGCTTTAATATCTGTATAACCTGCTATACAGAGTTCACAGTTTTCAAATACAACATCACCATCACCGAAAATAAAGTCTGTGTTACCTTCGATATAACAGTTGCGGTAGTACTGGCGTGTATTTGTACCAGTGTAAAGAGTATCCTGAGAACCGATAAACTTACATTTGAAGAATTCTGATTCGTCAGATTCTACACAGATTGCAGCGGAGCGTTCTGTTGCTTTTTTTGCACGAACATCGCTGTTAAGTTTGCGGACAAATGGAAGTGAACCGTCAGCTTCAACACCGTCAGCAAGTTCTTCTGCAGTTACATATTTATTGAAAGAAGTTTCAAAAGTAATGCCTTCTGCACGGAAGTATTTAGCTCCCTTCTGTACATATGTTGCAACACCCCATTTTGCTACACCCCGTTTTTCGAACTTATCGTAAGCTCTTTCTTCGTTGTAGTATCCCTGAGGATCTGCAGAGTAGTAGTTATAACCAATACCGTAATACCATGTAAGTTTTACTTCCTGATTTGGTGTGTCATTTTTGAGAGTCAGGTATGGAGTATTAATAATAACCTGATCACGATATACACCAGGAGCAATGTGAATTGTAATACGGTCTGCTTCTGATTTTGGTGCCATTGCACTGGCTGCAGCAACAGCTGCTTTTACAGAAGGGTAATCAGCTTTTTTTCCGCCAACATAAATGTCTTTTTTGAGTGGAATCTGCTGAATTGTTTTATCTTTTGCTGTAAGAAGAATGTCTTTTGAAACGTTTTTGTCTGTAACAACAATGTGATTCATTGTTACTGCTTTTTCTGTTTCACAGATTACTTCATAGTTTCCGGCACGAAGTTTTGCACCATAAATACCGTTGGCTGCAGCTCCGTTATAAGTGTAGCCGTCTTCCATGTTTTTGAAACTGATTGAAGATGGCATTGGATTTGTCAAACCGATGAATTTTCCGTTCACATCAAATTCAGGTTTTTTCTCAACTGTAAGGTCTTTTGAATAAGCTTCAGTTCCTTCGAAAGAAACATCTCCGGAAAGCTGGTAATCATTGGCCCCTTTAAGAGTTGCTGTGTAATAAACAGAAGGTTCAAGTTCACCTTTATATGTAATTGAATTACCGTCAGCAGCAGCTTCAATTTCTACCGGAAGGTAAAGTGAATTAGCAGGTGGATTCATAATAAGTGAAACAGGTGCATCAGCCTTGAAATCTGGAGCAAATCCTGAGATTTTACCTGAAACTGAATAAGTCTTCATTTCTGCAATTTTAAGGTCTTTTTTGAGAGAACCTTTTGCATCTGCAGCAAGAACAATCTGCTTTGTTTCTGCTGTTACGCCATAGCCTTTCACTCCTGAAAGAACAGCTGTAAATGTGTATCCTGCAGGAAGTCCTGTTGAATATGATTTTCCGTTAACAGAAGCTGAAATTTCCTGTTTTGTTTCTTTCACAACAAATTTAAGTGAAGTTTTTCCTGCTGGAACACCGCTGAGGGAACCAGTAACAGCTATACCTGGAGTTCTTTTAATTCTGTAATATACAGGTTTACCAACATTTGCTTCTGCATATATTTTGTAAGAACCGTTCTGAGTTGCGATGTAAGAATAACGGGTTCCGGTAGCAGGAAGAGGAGCAACTTCGTCCTGATGTCCGTCTTTTTCTCCTTCGTTATTTACAGATGCAAAATGGATTTTTTCATCACCTGAGTTAGAAATGCGGGCATAAAATGTAATTACATCGCCTGCTTTAACATTTTTGAGAAGAAGATAGCGTTTTCCTTCGCCACCTTTACCATTACAGTAGTACATACCGTTTGATGAATATCCGTCTTCAAATTCAAAAGCTGAATATCCCTGTACACCGTAATTTTTTTTGCCTTCATAATATGCACGGTCATTTTTTTCTGTTTTGAAAGTCAGATCACCGAATGTAAATTCACCGGCTGTAAATTTACCGTCAGCGGCAATTGCTTCAAGATTATCAATGTCAGCAATTGAAATGTGGTTTGCAGCGTCTTTTTCTTCAACACCGCCAAAGTCCCAGACATCAACTTTTCTTGATTGTGCAGAGGCACTGAGAGCTGAAGCGATTACAAGAACCGTTGCAGCAAGCTTCAGAAATTTTTTCATAAATACTCCTTTTTTTCTAAAACTTTTTGAATTGCGTTTTTTTATATAACGCATCTCCACTATTATAACAGACCTTTTATAAAAAATGTAGTAGCGAAAAGGAGAGATTCAGGGCAAACGCATTATAACTGATTTTTAGCAGGGAATATATTATAATGCGTTTGCCCTAAGGAGCGATTAAAGAATTTGGACGTCAGGTTTGTTATTGCGCTGACAGATTCTGGAGAACCATATCACAGAGAGTGATGGCAGTCATTGCTTCAATAACAGGTACAATGCGTGGACAAAGACATACATCATGGCGTCCTTTGATTGTAAGATCTGTGTTATGGAAGAGACCGTCAGAGTCAACATTTACGGTTTTCTGAGTTTTGAAGATTGAAGGTACTGGCTTTACTGCAACACGGAAGAAAATTTCATTTCCGTTTGACATGCCGCCAAGAATTCCTCCGGCATTGTTTGTTTCAAAGTTTACTGTTTTTCCGTCTGCACTGGCGCGCATTACATCGTTGTTTACAGAGCCTGTTAAGTCAGGAGCATCAAAACCTGCACCGAATTCAATGCCTTTAACTGCACCAACGCTTAAAACAGCATGTGCAAGAACAGCATCCAGTTTGTCAAAAACACTTTCGCCAAGACCTGCAGGAAGACCTGTTACAGAGCAGGCAATAATTCCGCCTGCTGAGTCTCCGTTTTTACGGATTTCTTCGATTTTTGCATTCATTTTTTCTGCAGCTTCGTTGTCAGGAGCTCTGAGGGCATTCTGTTCTATCTGACTGTAATCAACTTTAGAAATAGAAATACCGGCTGCACGCTGTGTGTAAGCTGTAATTTTGATTTGAGGACAATAGTGTCTGAGAACCTGAAGGGCAATTTCTCCGGCTGCTACGCGAGCTGCTGTTTCTCTTCCGGAAGAACGGCCGCCGCCACGATAGTCACGGAAACCATATTTTAAAAAATATGTAAGGTCTGCATGTCCGGGACGGAAAGTTGTTGCAAGATTTCCGTAGTCTTTTGAATGCTGGCTTGTATTACGGATTATGTATCCGATGGAAGTACCCTGGCTTTTGCCTTCAAAAATACCGCTTAAAAATTCTGCTTTGTCGTCTTCTTTGCGGGCAGTAACAGAAGCATTTGCTTTTCCACCTGCTGACTGACCAGGCTTACGGCGGTCAAGAGCTGCCTGAACTTTATCAAGGTCAATTTTAATTCCAGCAGGAACACCATCAATTACGGCACCAAGAGAAACACCGTGACTTTCACCAAATGTTGTAACCTTAAAAATCTTGCCGAATGTATTTCCTGACATGGATATGCTCCTGTTTTTTTGATTTTTTTAATTTATCATAAAAGGGGAGTTGTTTTCTATAAGGAAATAAAAAATGCACCTTCTAAAATTGAACTTTATTTGTCCAGCTTTAGGGGTGCACTTCATAAAGCGGTTTTCTATTTTTATTTACTCCAGAAGAGTTAAATATTACATGTTCCAGTCAAGAACAAGTTTTCCGTCTTCATCTCTGAAAGTACCACAGATAATCATAATGAAATCAATCAATGCCCAGATACTTGTAATAACTGGTCCGATAGCAATAAGACTACCGGCAAGAAAGATTACTAACATTGTAATTCCCAGGTTTTTCTTGCCGCAGTAAAAATGATGGATACCAAGGCCTCCGACAAAAAATGCCAGAAGTGCAGCAACAGCACGGCTTTTGTCAGAAACATTTGGATCTGTGTTTTTCTTAGTTGTCTGTGAAGCAGAAGCTGTGTTTTCTTCAGCAGAAACGTTTATTTTTTCACCGCATGCAGGGCAAAATTCAGCATTTTCAGGTAATTCCTTACCGCATTTTTTACAAAAACTCATATAAAAATCTCCTATGTAGAAATTATACAGCAGTATCTCTGGTAATTCCAAATAATTATTTATTCAAGACTTTTTCAGGAAGCCAGTTTTTAATTTTCTTTCCTTCTTTATCCTTGTAATTACCGGTGAGGATGACGAAAATATCAAGAAAAGTCCAGATAACGGGAATAAAGATAATCAGAACCCCGATTCCCAGCCAGGAGGTAAACAGACTCAACAATGTCATAAAAGCAAGGGCAATTCCAATACTAATTTTTCCTGAATAAAAATGATGAATTCCCATAAGTCCTGCCAAAACTGCAAGCAGCAGGGCGATTAAACGGCTTTTTGAGGAAATGTCTGAATCTTTTGGAGAAAACTCTGCAGGGAAAGTTTTTTTTGTTCCGCCGCCTGAAGAATTGTTGTCTTTCTGAAGTTTTTTTCCGCAAGTCTGGCAGAATACTGAATCGTCGGGAGATTCTGTTCCGCAATTTTTACAGGTAATCATCTTATGGCCTCCTTTGCTGTTTTATGATAATGGCTTTTTGAATATTTTAGAAGATTTATTCAAAAGAACTTACTATATAATCTACTATTCACAGACCATTAAATTCATTAAAATAAATGATATTTTTTTACACATATAAGAAGGTAAAATTATGAAATTACAGGGTGCTTTAACAGCTATGATCACACCGATGAAAGCTGACGGATCAGTTGATTATGAAGGCTTCAGATCAAATGTAAAATTCCAGCTTGAGCAGGGCATCGACGGCCTTGTTCCTCTTGGTACTACAGCAGAAACTCCAACTCTGGACGAACGTCCTGGCGAAGAAGAAGATAAAATCATCGCCATTGTTATGGAAGAAGTAAAAGCTTTTGAAAGCAAAACTGGTAAACATGTTCCTGTAATTCTTGGAGCAGGAAGCAACAACACTCGTGATGCAGTTTCTTACTGTGAGCGTGCTAAAAAATCAGGTGCTGACGCTGCACTGGTTGTTACACCTTATTACAACAAACCTTCAAAAGAAGGTATCTATCAGCATTTTGCAGCTGTTTCAAAAGTTGGTATTCCAATCGTTGTTTATAACATTCAGGGACGCACAGGTGTAAATATTCCAACTGATACACTTGCACGCATTGCTGAACTTCCAAATATTGTTGGTGTAAAAGAAGCTTCTGGAAATATCAATCAGATGATGGAAGTAATTGCAACAATCAAATCTAAAAAACCTGATTTTGCAGTTCTTTCTGGAGATGATGGTCTTACACTTCCACTTATCAGTGTTGGTGGTGACGGAATTATTTCAGTTGTTTCAAACCTTGCGCCAGCAATTGTTACAGAAATGGCTCACAAGGCTCTTGATGGAGATTTTGAAGCTGCAAGAAAAATTCACTACAGACTTCTTCCATTCTTCAAAGCTGCATTTGTTGACGGTAACCCTTCATCAATCAAATATGCAATGAATGTAAAGAAGATGCCTTCCGGTCCATGCCGTCTTCCACTGGTAGAAGTAACAGACAGCGCAAAGAAGGTAATTGAAGACGCATTGAAACAGTGCAACCTGTAAAAACAGACAGGTTAATTATTATATATGTAATTTATGCCTTTTTTTGATGTATGTACGGAGTCCTGGGCTCTTCATAAAAAAAATCTGCACAAGTGAAGTGGGGAAGCCTTTTTTATGACGAATTTCCTGCAAAGGAGTACATGCCTCAAAAAAAGAGGGAGAAAATATATGTCGGAAAAAATTAACGTAGGCGTTTTAGGTGCAACTGGTATGGTTGGTCAGCGCTATATTAAACTTCTCGAAGATCATCCATGGTTTAAAGTAACATACGTTGCAGCTTCACCGCGTTCAGCCGGTAAGCTATATAAAGAAGCAGTAGCAAACCGCTGGCTCATTGGAGCAAACATCCCTGCAGATGTAAAAGATCTTACAGTTCAGGATGCCAATGATCCAAAAGCAGCTCTCGGAAAATGCCGCTTTGTTTTCTCTGCCCTCGAAATGGGTAAAGACGAAATTAAAGCTCTTGAAGCAGCTTATGCAGCAGAAGGAATTCCTGTTGTATCAAATGCTTCTGCAAACCGCTGGACAGAAGATGTTCCAATGCTTATTCCAGAAATCAACTACTCACATCTTGATGTAATTGTAGAACAGAAAAAACATCACGGATGGGATAAAGGTTTTGTTGCAGTAAAACCAAACTGCTCTCTCCAGACATACATGATGCCGCTCTATGCTTTACAGCAGGCTGGTTATCCTGTAAAACGCATGATTGTAACAACTCTTCAGGCTGTTTCCGGGGCAGGATATCCTGGTGTTGCTTCATTTGATATGATTGACAACATTGTGCCATACATCGGTGGTGAAGAAGAAAAGACAGAAAAAGAATGTCTTAAAATTCTTGGTAAAGTAAAAGACGGCAAAATCGAAAATGCTGAAGGTCCACTTGTTTCTTCAACATGTACTCGTGTTCCTGTAATCGATGGTCATACAGCTACAGTAAACCTTGAATTTGATCTTCCTGAAGATAAAAAACCAACCATTGAACAGATTCTTAAGGTTTGGGAAAACTTTACTTCACTTCCACAGGAATTAAAGCTTCCTTCTGCACCAGAACATCCAATCGTTTACCGTGAAGAAGAAAACCGTCCGCAGCCAAACCGTGACCGTGATACAGAAAAGGGAATGGCTTGTGTTCTCGGACGGCTCCGCAAGTGTAATGTATTTGACGTTAAGTTTGTTGCCCTCAGCCACAACACAAAACGTGGTGCTGCTCTTGGTGGTATTCTTAATGCAGAACTTCTTAAAGCAAAGGGATTCTTTGACTAAGATAATTGAATAAGAAAAAGGGGCTGTCCCAAAAGTATAAATTACAGTGGTCATTGAG
>JAEDGQ010000127.1 GCA_016297415.1 Treponema sp. | reverse complement strand
TCACGACTGGAAGCCATTTTTAGCAGGGAATATATTATAATGCGTTTGCCCTAGCGGAAGTGCTTTTTTATATGGACGCTGGCTTGAAAAATTCATTATCTTATAAATATGGTAGAAGGAATCGAAAAATTAATAACACATTTTCTTCGCAGTTACGATAAACCTTTCAGTGCAAGAGATTTTTCCGATCTTTTAAGTTCTTTTGGTGAAGATGTTTGCATGGATGAAATTGTGGATTTTCTTGATTCCGATGAAAGAGTTTTTCCTCTGGAAAAAAATCTTTATATAACTAAAGCCGGTGCTTTTACAGGCATGTTTTTCAGCTTTGAACCTACTGCACAGGAACTGGAACAGAAACTTTTTGTAGCAGGTGACAGATGTCTTCCTTTTATTGATGCTGAAATGCATTCCTGCTCCCTGCATTTTGAATACAACGGAAAAAATCTTTCCAGAGCGCTTTTTGAAACTGACTGTAATACTGCAAGAAATATGTTTACTTTTTTTGGTGATGAATATGCCAGTCAGTACATTGCTGCTGACCCTGTAAACGCAGAACTTGGAATTGCTGGAAATAATTTTGAACTTCCTCCCAAATTAATGCTGAGTGCTTTTTCCCTAAAAAAAATTATTGATGATACGGGATTTACAAAAGGTGACAGACTTTTGTGTCAGGTGCTTGACTGGTCAAAAGGTGTAATAAGGGTTTTCCCTGTTCTTAATCATAACAAAAATCCATTTGTAAAAAATTCTGAAACTGAAGACAGACTCAGATGGTGCAGATTACTGGAAGAAAAACTGCTGAAAAGTTTTGAAAAAATGGGTCCTTGTCAGACAATGGAACAGCAGCTCAGTTATGTTTTTTATGAAAACAGATTTGAATTATGTTCTCCTGACTGCGGTTCAATTCATGAATTTCTTGAAAATGCTGAAAAAGTTGGAATGGAACTTTATGGTGTTGAAACAAGAATCTGGAAAAAAGGAGAAAGTGTTCCTGTAGTTGGAGCATGGAACAGAGATCAGTGCTCAAGTATTACAGCTGGCATGGCAGATATGGTTTCTGGGGTTGGGCTTCCTGACTTTCTTCTGGACTGCCTTATTGAGGACCAGTTGTATGAAAAAAAAGAAGATTTAAGTTTGATTTTGAACAAAATTTTTCCTCGTGCTGTTGCTCTTGATGCTGACAGGGAAAAGTTCTTTCAATTGCAAATAATGAATAGAAGTGCTATATTACGAAAGCATTATAACTGGTTTGCAGATTTTGCAATTGGACCCCTCCGTCATCAGGCACTTGAACTTTACTCGAAGGTTGAGGATCTTGTTTACGAAATCGAAGCAGTTAGTGACCAGCTTGAAATGTTCCCCCAGCAGGAACTGGCCATTTTGGCACAGCTTTTTGTTCATACACGGCGAATTCTTGAACTTTTTGCCAGCAATGAAGATTGTGGTGATGAAGAAAACACAGCCCTGCGGATGTCCCTTGAAGGCATGGAATACAATTTTGATGAAATTAAGGGGCAGCTGAAATCTGCAATTGACAGATCTCAGGCGGGAAAGTTTAAGGTAATTTAATTTTTTTTGAGCGGAGGTTTTTAGATGATTCCAGATGTAAACATTGGTGAATACCTGAGAATCGGTGGCGTTTACAATGATATTGAAGGCGCCTCTCCAACTGAAGCTTTTGAAGACCTCTGCAATAAGGTAAATCTCCCTCCCTCATTGAAACCTAAAATTTTATATGAAGCACTTTGTGCCCGTGAATCTGTTTTAAGTACAGCTGTTGGTAATGGTATTGCTATTCCTCACTCACAGCAGCCTCTTTTAAAAAATGCTGTAGATCAGAGAATTTTCATCTGTTATTTAAAAGAACCTGTTGAAATGCACGCCATGGATAATAAAAAGGTTCATACTCTGATTGTTCCTCTCAGCGGAAGTGTACAGTCCCATCTTCACATTATTTCTCGTCTTGCACGCCTTTTGACTAAGGCTGATTTTAGAAAAGCTCTTGAACTGAAACTTGGATTTAATGATTTATATCCCTTAATCCGTCAGCTTTAGTTTAAGGTTTTATAGATATTTTTTAGGGGTTTTATTATGGATACAAAAGGAATTGCTGCCGTAGCAAAATCAATCCGCAGTCTGTCAATCGATGCCATTCAGAAAGCAAAATCAGGTCACCCTGGTCTCCCTCTTGGATGTGCAGAACTTGCTGCTGTTTTGTACGGAGAAGTTCTTAAACACAATCCTGCTGATTCAAAATGGGCTGATAGAGACCGTTTTGTTCTTTCTGCAGGTCATGGATCAATGCTTCTTTATTCAGTACTTTATCTCAGCGGATATAAAGTAACTATTGATGATATTAAAAATTTCCGTCAGGTAGGATCTGTTTGTGCAGGTCATCCTGAATATGGCTGGACTGACGGTGTAGAAAATACTTCGGGTCCTCTTGGTCAGGGTATTGCTCTTGCTGTTGGTATGGCTATGGCAGAAAGCATGCTTGCTGCTAAATACAATACAAAAAATCATAAAATCGTAGATCATTATACTTATGCTCTTTGTGGTGAAGGTTGTCTTGAAGAAGGTGTTTCTTCTGAAGCATGTTCTTTTGCCGGCCACAATAAGCTTGGAAAACTCATCGTATTCTACGATCAGAACAAGATTTCTATTGATGGCTCTACAAACATCACATTTACAGAAGACATCGGAAAGCGCTATGAAGCTTATGGATGGCAGGTTCTTAAGGGAGATATGTACAATGTAAAAGGTCTCCTTAAACTCATTGAAAAAGCTAAAAAGTGTTCTGATAAGCCTACACTCATTATGCTTAAGTCTGTAATTGGAAAATTTGCTCCAAAACAGGGAACTCCAGCTGTTCATGGTGAACCTCTTGGAGAAGCAGATGTAGCAGAAACTAAGAAAAATCTTGGAATCAATACTGAAGAATTCTTCTATGTTGATCCTGATGCACTTCGTTACTTTAACGAAAAGAAATCTGGTTTTGAAAAGAATGAAGCTGACTGGAACGAAGAATTCAAAGCATGGGCAGAAGAAAATCCTGAACTTGCAAAACAGTGGAAAGCTTCTTTTGAAGGAACTGCTGATGGAGAAGCAAAAGATCCTGAATATGAAACTGGAGCAAGCGTTGCAACTCGTACTGCTTCCGGTGATATGATTAATGCCATGGGGCTTAAGTATTCTTATCTGGTTGGTGGTTCAGCTGACCTTAAGGGTTCAAATAAATCTGGAATGAAATGCGATGGTGGTACATATACACCTGAAAATCGTGGAGGACGTTCCATTGAATATGGTATCCGCGAATTTGGTATGGCATCAGAAGCTCTCGGTATGGTAACTCATGGCGGTATTCGTCCATTTGTTGCAACATATCTTGTATTCTCTGATTACATGCGTCCATCTATTCGCCTTGCTTCCATTATGAAGCAGCCTGTTATTTATGACCTTACTCATGATTCTATTTATGTTGGTGAAGATGGTCCTACTCATCAGCCTATTGAACAGCTTTCTTCACTCCGTGCAATTCCTGGTGTACAGGTAATTCGTCCTGGTGATGCTGAAGAAACTGTTGCTGCATGGCACATGGCTATGGAAAGCAAAGATCATCCAGTAGTTCTTTCTCTTACACGCCAGAATGTTCCTGTATATGCAAAGGAAAGTGCATCATGGAAAGAAGACATTATGAAGGGTGGCTATGTTGTAAAAGCTGGAAGCGAAAATCCAGATGTAACAATTGTAGCTACTGGTTCTGAAGTTTGTATGGCTCTTGAAGCTGCTGAAAAGGTTTCTGGAAAAACAGTTCGCGTTGTTTCTGTTATGGATAAAAATCTTTTTGAAGCTCAGTCTGAAGAATTCCAGACAAAAGTTCTTGGTGAATCAAGCCGCGTAATTATTGCTGAAGCAGGTTGCGCAACTGGATGGGAAGGCTGGGTAACTGACAAAAAAGATCTGTTCACAATTGATCGTTTCGGTGAATCTGGTCCAGGTAAAAAAGTTGCAGAAGCTCTTGGCTTTACAGCTGATAAACTTGCAGAGCTTATTAATGCATAGTTTTTAGAACTACAGGGCAAACGCATTATAACCGATTTTATATTGAAAATGGCGCAAAGGAGTGAA
>JAEDGQ010000030.1 GCA_016297415.1 Treponema sp. | reverse complement strand
TCAAAACAGTTTATCTGATTTGATTTTTCCGTATTAGTTCCAAGTGTTCCACGAGACCAGTTTATATCTCCAAGCAGATCACCGCCGAAAAAAAACTGATATAATTCTAGTCCTCTAAAATTACATAATGCTTGAAGTCCTGCACACTCCATTTCAACACAAATGCAACCTTCAGACTTACGCACATTTTTATTATTTACAGTTTCTCGATATATAGCATCAGTTGTCCATGTTCTTCCAGAAATGTTTTCTATGTGCAAATCATTTAGAATTTTTATCAGCACAGGGGATTTTGAAATTTCAATATAATCAGCTGCTTTTTCAAAGTGATATGAAAAACCTTCATCTCGATAAGCTTCCGTTGGAATAATAATTTTTCCAGCACACTTATTTTCATCAAGGATTCCACATGAGCCGAAAACTATAAATTTACAAGCCTTAGTAAGACATCTCACTTCATCAAGAACTGTCCCGGCTACTGCGGAGCCTATTGGTGAAAGATAAAATAACACATTTTTTTCTTCAATAAAATAAATTGGAATTTTTCCATTTGCAGTTCCAGAATTAGCAACTTTTTTGCAACTATAAGTTTTCAAAACTTTATCATGAACAACATGAGAAAAAGTGATGATACATATATCTGCAATTTTTTCGTGATTTCCATAGATTTTTTCAGGAGTAATCAACGCTTCGGATTTATCATCAAATGATTTTTCTATACTCATATCTTTTTTCCTAAGTCATTAATTTCTTCTTCAAGTTTTTTAATTACTGAAAGGACTTCTTCAAAAGACGGCGAGTCTCCAAAAATCATCTGCTTCATATTTTCATAATCTTTCTTCAAATTAGGAATACTGTTTTCATTTGGATAGAGCTTAAATGTACCAGGAACAGCTTCTTCAAATCTAGACCAGCTTCTATTATAAAATGTTATTGTAAAAATTCTGACCTCATTTAATAGTTCAATGTTATTCAAAGCTTCTTTTTTTACAAACGAATTATTCATACGATACAGATCATAGTAATGACGAAAATAGCGCATAGGTACTTTCCCATCCACACGATTAGCTTCTTGATGCATAATTACAGCTTTTTCCCAGAATGTACGTACAGGCTTCGTTATTAAAACTGGAAAACTAACAGTTTCAAATAATTTAGGATACTCTTGAGCGATAAAACTTGAAATCTCTTTTGTTTCACAAGGAGTCCATGCTGCTAACGGACCAATTTCAAGTTTTACAGAATCTTTAACATATTCATTTCTGAATGAGGAAGGATATTGAATATAAATAGCTAAATCCTTCTCTGACAGGACAACATTAAAATCCGATTCCAATTCGGATTCTAAATCACGCTTTAATATGGGAATTAATTTTTCCTGATAAAAAGCTATAGCCTTTCTATTTAACTCATCTGCATGTTTTGATTTTTTATTTTTACTTTCAAGATTTATAATATCTTCAAGATTAACATTCAGAACATCTGCTTTAAGAACGACATCAATATCCTCAGAAAAACGATTTATCAAATCATATCCTTTCGAAAGACTTGTTCCTCCCTTAAATTCAAGAAAGTTTTTATATACAAATCTATTAAAAAGATAGTCCAATATATAACAGACATATAAATCCTTTTCTACTAGAGCAGGTGGCAAATTTTTCTTTCTGGCAGTATTTAAGATAGCTGCATCTATATTTTTTCTTTCGTTATGTAAAAATTTACGCATTATCATCACCCTCGTAATTTGCAATATCTTTTATGCATTCATAAATCCATGATGTAACATACTGTGTTTCTTTCAGGATTAACGATATGTCTTGTTGCGAAAACTGTTGTCTGATTGTTTCTTTTATCTGTTCGTTAAAATTTTCTTGGCCTAAGGATTTTAAAGCCTGTACAAGTGTATTAGACTTATCTGACAAAGTAGAAATCATTTTATTGTTTGTATGCTTAAATTTTAATTTCGTTCCATTTATATCATATTCTCTATATGGTCCATCGCTAAGATATACATAATTTGCTGGAACTTGTGTTGATAGTTTTAATTTATTCAGTGCAGTATTTCCAGTTGGGGCAATATGCCAGGAAAATTTTTTTGCCAATTGAATGGCAATGTCTTCAATTGGAATAGCAACAAACTCTTGCAAAAACTCAGAATATTCAGGCTTGGAATAAAGTCCATCAATTTCTCGCTTAATGAGATGCTCTTTTTCAAAGCGGGTTAATATAACTTTTACACTTTTATAAGCACCAAGATCAGTAAAATCTTTAATGCTGAACAGCGAATTCTGAGGAAGATTTATAATTCGATTTTTAATGGCTGATGAAATATTGTTCATATTGTTACCAAAATTATACACTTTTGGTAACAATATGTAAAGAAAGTATTTTTTTACCATTCACATCCATCATAACAACTTCGGGACTTTTTCCGAATCTGAGTAATCTCTTCTTTGATTTCTCGGATTTCCTTTATCTGACTCAAGGGCTGAGCTTTCATTCCTTTTTCGATGTATTCACCAAGACTGTTACAATAACTGTTTCTTATGTCTTCTGCTACCCCGATTAAATCATTTGGTTTGCTTCTTAGAGAAATGATTCCTGAATAACAGTTGTTTTCAGTAAGGTCGTGAAGAGGTGCCCACTTCATTGGAATTGACACAGCCTGAAGAACTGCTTTAATAGTTTTAGGACTCAGTTTTTTTGTACAATCTGCCATGAAGATTTTACTATGAAAATTGTTAAGGACCGTTCTCCATACTAATTCCCTGCGTTAGGGAGTGGAGCACCGGCTTTGCCGTCCCGCAGGGATGGAGCGCTTTTGCGCGGAAGTGCGGAAAGCCCGACCGTAAACGAAGTTTACGGGAACTCCCTTATTTTTAATTTTAATTTTTCCACACCTGAAGCCAGGGACTTTCTTCTGACTCTAGGGCACTTACACTGCCCCAGGCAAATTTTTTGAATAAACTGCAGAAAACTCTGCTTACTTTGCGGCATTCTTCGTCCTGATTCCGCCAGCCAAAAAGAACGGGAACTTCACTAAAGTGATAGCAGCCAAGGCCCTTTTCTCTGTTTTCGGCAGTAACAAAACTGTATTTGTATCTGGCAAGCCGGCCGTTGTAAATTTCACAAAGTTTTTCTACAGGATCAAAATAAATCAGCTTTGATACGCTGTCTGAAAGTCTGTGTTTCCAGTCCCGTTTAAGGCCTTTCTGTTTTTGTAAAAAACTAGATTACAGAACAAAGCCAGTCAACATTTTCCTGTGTTGTTGCCCAGCTTGTGGCAAAACGAACTGCAGTATGATTATCATCTGCTTTTTCCCAGAAACAGAACTTTACGATTTTTTCCAGTTCTTTAAGCTTCTGATTTTCCAGAACAACAAACTGCTGGTTTGTAGGAGAATCAAGAAGAAGTCTGTACCCTTTATCCTTAAAGGCTTTCTTAATCTGTTCTGCCAGTCTGTCTGCATTTTTACTTACTTCAAAATAAAGGTTGTCTGTAAAAAGTGTATCAAACTGAATACCAAGAAGACGGCCTTTTGCAAGAAGCGCCCCATGTTTTTTTACCAGATTAACAAAGTGGGCCGGTTCATTGTTTTTTGTAAATACAACAGCTTCGCCGCAGAGAGCACCAGTTTTAGTTCCACCGATATAAAAAACATCACAAAGTTTTGCCAGCTCAGGAAGAGTTATGTCACACTGGCTGCTCATAAGACCATAACCAAGTCTGGCACCGTCAATAAAAAGAGGAAGTTTGTATTTCTGACATACAGTATAAATATGTGTCAGCTCTTTTTTAGAGTATAAAGTTCCGTATTCTGTGGGAAAGGAAATGTATACAAGGCCAGGAAAAACCATGTGTTCGTGATTTCCGTCTGCGTAAAAATCTGATACATAAGAATCAAGTTCCTCTGCCTTCATTTTTCCATCATGAGCCGGAATTGTAAGAACCTTGTGTCCTGTATATTCAATGGCTCCAGCTTCGTGCATTGCCACATGACCAGTTGCAGCTGCCACAACACCTTCGTAGGGCTTTAAAATTGTGTCGATTACAATCTGGTTTGTCTGAGTTCCGCCAGTTATAAAATGAATCTGAGCCTCTTTAAGACCACAGGCTGCTGCAATTTTTTCTTTTGCACTTTCAGTATATTTATCAGCACCATAGCCGCTGAGCTGTTCCATGTTTGTTTCTACAAGCTTTTTTAGAATGGCAGGATGTGCCCCTTCAATGTAATCACTTTCAAAACTGATCATTTTTTCCTCTTTATTGATTTCCTCTTTTTCCACTTTAAACCACTTCATTCAATTAATCTATTAGGACAAATGTCGAGTTTTAAATTTTTTTTAGGGTGGCTTTTTGCTTCGCAAAAAACAGGCTATCCGGGGTTCCGCTATCGCTCCAGCCGCTTCCCTCGCTTCGCTCAGTCCAGTGGCCACCTTTGGTGCCCCTACTATCCTTGCCACGGTTTGTAAATCAAATACTCGAAATTGAACCTGTTAAACAAAACTTTCCGGCGGTTCTGCTCAGAATGGAGTTGAAGTTCTTGATTCTTTCTCCTTTGCAACCGTTTCTTCATCCAGTGACAAAAATTACAACGCTAAATAGTCTTTAATATTCATCACTATTCTCGTCGATTACTTCAAAACGGCGGGAACAGCTGTTTCCTTTTGAATCTGTAACTGTCAGAATATGGATTCCTGGTTTTGGACTTACTTTTAATTCGTGATAATTTCTTGTAACTCCAAGAAACTCTCCGTCCAGATCCCAGAAAATCTCTTCATTTTTATTACGGGCAGCAGCCTGCATAATCATTGAACCTTTTTTTCCGTCAATTTCCACAGGAATTACAATCATAGCTTCTGGTTCAGGGAAGATTATTCCCAGCTGACTTCCGTCGCCCGCAGTGTGCCATGGAACATATTGAGGCAGTGTTTTGTATCCGAGATTTGTTTTTTTATACCAGTATTCAATGGCAGGAGGAAGTACAAACTGCTGCTTAATTAACGGTGCAGAACCTCTGTAGCTCCCTGCTTCTTCGCAGTTTAAATCCTGCATTGTTGCCTGGTATTTTTCATCCGGAGTATAACTTACAGTTCTGCAGTAGGGACAAAGTTTTCCCATTGGAGATTTCTTACCGGTATAAACTGTTTTTTTTGTAACACAGTCTGGACCTGCTGCATATCCCGAGAAACTGCAGACTTCTGTCTTTTTTAAGTCGTCCCAGGGTTCATCAGGCCAGGTTGTTCTGCCTAGAGTTGAAAATATATCAAACATTACAGGAGCTGCAGTTGAAACACTTTTCAGATCCGGGGTTCCGTTTCCCTCTGCATTTCCAAACCAGACTCCTACGGTGTATTCGTTTGTAACACCTACAGCCCAGCAATCTCTGTTTCCGCTGGAAGTACCGGTTTTCCAGCTGATTTTTTTAGAGTTTGCATAAATTTCCCAGTTTGCTTCATCATCAGGTCTGGTACCACGCTGAAGGGCATCAAGAGTGAGCCAGGCGCTTCCCTGACTGCATGGAAAATTTCTGGAAGTTCCGTTAGCTCTGTTCATAAGAGCAGCATAACTATGAGCAGCTTCCCAGAGAGTGATTTCCCCTCCACCAAGAATCAGAGGAAGCCCATATTCTTCTGCAGGTCTGTTTAAGGTTGTAAATCCTGCTTTTTTCAAGTAGTCGAGAAAAGCATTTAGTCCATATTCCCTTAACTCTCTGATTGCAGGAATATTCAGTGAGCGGCTCAAAGCCTCATCTGCAGGAACAATTCCCCTGTAAACAGGCACATTGTTGTCTGGTCTGTAACTTCCAATTCTTGTTGGTACATCAATTACAGCCTGCTGTGGAAGTAAGGCTCCGCTTTCAAGCATTGCGCTGTAAAGGAAGGGTTTTAGAAGAGAACCGGAGCTTCTTTTTGCCTGAATTATATCTACAGATCTGGTAGAAGCATTTCTGCCTCCTGCACCTGTATTTCCGATGTAAGCAAGAACTTCTCCAGTTTTTGTATCAAGAATTAAAGCTGCACCGTTATTAATTCCCATACGGCTGAAGTTATAACTCCACTGCTCCATAAGTCTTTTTGTATTAATCTGCAGGTTAGAATCAATGGAAGTATAAAACTTTGTTTTTTTCTTATTTGTTTTTTTTAAAAATTCCAGAAGATGAGGTGATGCTGATGGAAGTGGGTAAGGTTTTCCCGGAATTTCTTCCTGCATAGACAGTTCCAGCGTTGTTTTATCAAAACAGCCTTTTTCATAAAGCTGAATCAGGAGTCTGTCTCTTTTTTCTTTTAATTTTTTATCTGCAAAATTATTTTCTGCACCTGGAAAAACAAGAGATGGCTGATTAGGTAATACGGCCAGAGCAGCACTTTCTGCCCAGGTAAGTTTATCGGGAGGAAGATTAAAATATCTCCAGCTGGCAGCTTCAAGACCTACAACATTGCCGCCAAAAGGAGCAGTGCCACAGTAAAGTTCCAGAATATGTTTTTTGGAATATCTCAATTCCAGAAAAACTGCATAAAAAGCTTCGTGAATTTTCTGAAGGACTGTTCTTTTCGGATTTTTTTCCAGAATACGCACTGTCTGCATTGTAATTGTAGAACCACCTGAAACAATGCGCCCCTGTTCTGTATTTGACTTTAAAGCTCTTGCAATTGAAATAAAATCTATTCCAAGATGATAATAGTACCGTTTGTCTTCAAAAGTTACGATTGCTTCTGCAAATTTTGGAGGAACTGCACCAGGCTCAAAACGCCACTGTTCATCTTTTGCAACCTGAGCTCCCATAAGTCTGCCGTTTTTATCATAAACGGCGTAAGAAAAGGGACCTTCTTTTTTTATAAGGCTGGCCGGCAATAACAGAGTAAGAGTAATTAAAACTAGTAAAACTGATCCTGTAAGAATCAAAAACAGGCGGCCCCGGAAGGAGCAGAGATTGCTTTTAAGCAAGTCCCATAATTTCCAGAGCCGCTGTTTTATTGAATCATTAAAATTCATTAACTGCTGTTACTTTATTTGATCATCTGAACAAAACGTCCAGGTACAACAGCTTTTAATTCATCATCATACATTGCTTCAGCATGGATTGCAGGAATGTAGAAGTTTCCTGTATAAGCTACTGTTGCATTAAAGGTGTATGTTTCAGTTTTTCCTGCATCAAGGTCAAGATATGTGTAGATTGCTTCATCTTTTATATCCTGATATGTGTAAGAAGAAGCTTTCTTTCTGCTTTCTGAACCTTCTGCAAGACGGTCGTTTGTAAACTCAAAACAAGTTGGGGCTGGCACTGTTAAAGCAATATTTTCGATTTTACGAGAAGTATTGTTAGAAATCTTAACCATAAAGCTTACAGTATCACCACTCTTGTAATTTGTTTTTTCAAGGCCTGTTATACGGAGAGAAATACCTGAGTTTTCAGATTTTTCTGTTCCAGGAATTGACTGTCCGCTGGCAGTAATTGTTCCATAAAGTGTAGATTTTCCAGTATTTCTTACTGTGGCTTTCTGCTGGTCAGCTGAATAATCAGGTCGAAGAGTTTCTACTACAGCTACGTCACCAATTACACCGCTATAAAGTTTACCAGTTCCTGCAGTCATTTCGTAAGCAGCTCCAGCTTCTCTCTGAGACATGTAATATGGCATAAGTGCATATAATGCCCAGGCTGTTTCCTGAGTTGAAAGCCACTTGTCGCTTCCGAGAATTGAAGCAAGTTCTTTTGAAGTTTTAGCAGCGTCCCCTTCGTTTCCAGTTAAAATACATGCAGTCATGTAGATTGCAGATTCACGGATGTTTGAACTGAAGTCACCGCTAAGATTACGCCAGAAGCCCTTAGATGCTCTATAGGTTTTAATAAGATCCTTTGCAATATTTTTGCGTCCAGCCTGAGCGTAAGCTGCAGCAAGAAGAAGTTTTGCTTCGCCAGAATCTGCCACATCGCCGTAAAGACGGTTCATAGCACCAAGTTCATTTTTTTCTGCAAGAGCAAGAACAAAAAGTCTGTATGCCTGAAGATTAACCTGCCAGTTTCCGGAATAAGTTGTGTCTGCACCAGGATTCATCCAGTTAGCAGCAGTTTCAGAAAGATACTTAACTGCGTTTTCATAAATTGAATCCGGCACTGCATAACCCTTCTTTTTAGCTTCTGTCATAAAGTGAACTGCATAACAGGTTCCCCAGTCACTAGGATATGACTCACCAGGCCAGTATGCCATTGCCCCGGAAGCTGTCTGATAGTTTGGATAACGGTCAAATACAGACTGAACGTTATCTTTAATTTTTTCCAGTTCCTGAGTATTCATTTTTGCAAAACCTGGAAGATAAAGCTGAGGGAAACCACCTGAAGTAATCTGTTCAATACAGCCATGAGGATATCTTGTCAGATAGTTAAGACGGTTATCAAGCTTAAGAAGTGGCAGCATGGAAAGTTCAACTTTGAGCTGTGTAGAATTCTTTTCTCCAGGAGTCTTAACGCTGTAATCACCAGCTTTGCCAGACTTAAGGATAAAATCCCGGCTGTATGTAACTGGAATTCCACGGGAAATTACATTAACTTCAGTTGTAGATTTTGAGCTGGCAGAAGAAGTTTTTGCAATGGCAATAAATGTTGTTTTTCCAATGTTTTTTGTTTCAACATCGAATGAAACTACACCACTGTCACCTGCAGCAACCTGAATTGTTTTTTCTGAATTGAACTGATTTGCTCCAACACCTGTAAGCTTAACAGTTATATTCTGTGTTCTGTCCATGCAGTTGAATACATTTACAGGAATACTGATTTTTTCCATTGCACCAAGTGTTCTTGGAATTGAAGGCTGAACCATAAGATCTGATTTTACCTGAACTGTTTTTTCTGCAGTTCCGTAAGCACCATTGTTTCCTGCAATTACCATTGCACGAACAGCACCTACATAGTTTGGCATATCAAATGCTGTTACTTTCTTTTCGCCTGCAGCAAGTGTGTAAGGTCCAAAGTATTTTACAACTGGAGCAAAACGGTTTTCGTCACGGGCGTTATTGTTAATATCGTCTTCAGAACCACCCACAGAAAGGATTGTTTCAAGCTTTCCTGAGTATGCGCTGATTACATATTTGTAAATATCCCAGTTTTCAAGACGACTGGCTTCTTTTTTATAGAATTCATCACGGAGTTTTGGACTGTGATAATTTGTAAGACCAAGAAGGCCTTCATCTACAACTGCAAGAGTATAAGTCATTGGCTTACCGCTGGCTTCGCTGACACTTACTTTTGCAACTGAGTTAGGTTCAAAAGTCTGTACTGTTGTAATTACAGGTTTAAGAGTTGTATTTGGATCATCAACATTTACAGGAACTACACCATAAAGTCTGATTGGAAGACTGTTTGCTGTCTGTAAATGAGGCTGAACGAGAGTTATATGAACATAAACATTAGGTGCCATATCTGCTGTTACAGGCATTCTGTAAACAGTTGTACCTTCTGCTGTTTCAATCCACTGCTGTTTTACAATGTTTCCTGATTTTTCTACAGTTACAAGAGCACGGGCTCCTTTGCCAGATGAGAAACTTACTTCTGCTGTTTCGCCAGGCTTGTACTGTTTTTTTCCTGTTGTAAGAGGAACCATGCTTGCACTGCCAGAACCGTCTTCCTGAGCACGACCTGCCCAGCCCGGCCAGTCAATATAACATACCTTTGCAGCTGAGTGTCCCTGACTGTCTTCTACAACAATAAGATAGCGTCCCCAGTCAGGATATTTAATCTGGAAATCAAAACTTCCGCGGCCATTAACAATGTTAATTTTTCCGCTGTCCAGCTTGTTTCTGTAATATGAAGATACATGTGTTGCATCTGTGTAGGCATCTTTTTCCCACCACCATTTCCATTCCAATTTGTACATTGAATATGATACAACGCCTGAAGAAACTGGTTTTCCATCTGCTGTTAAAAGAACAACATTTGCTGTATGGTTTGTATCTGTCAAAAGCATATTGCGGGCAGCGTCACCCTTTGGAATAGAAAGACCCACATATCTGTCAAATGGTGAATAATCAAAAGATTTAGACTGTGTTGAGAATCCGCCTGAAGGTTCATAAACCTTTGTAATAAAGTTAGCCTTTAATTTACCCGGAAGGCTGCGTCCCGCATCAAGACTCAGACGGAATTTTGCCTGAGAATTTGAATCAAGTTTGCCTTCCCATACTGTTTCACGGCTGGTCATAAGGGCATTTTCAGGGTTTGTGAAGCTGTAATCACCATAACCATCAAATACAGTAGCAGCTTCTGAATAGTTTACAGAAACTTCTGCCTTGTAGTTTGGAGCCGGTGCTCCGTGAAGCCAGGAACTCTTCAAAACAAAATCATTTGAATTTGTCTGAAGGTATGGAGAATTATTTTCCAGTTCTACTGAAAGTTTGTTAGGAACAATAACTTCTACGCTGAGATATTTAGTCCATGCTTTGCCACCCATTCTTACACGGGCAGTCCAAAGACCTGTTGTGTCCTGTACACCTGTTTTTGTTGTTATTGAATAGAAACCGTTTACACCCTTCGAAAGCGTCTGCTTATCAATTACACGGCCAAGAGGGTCAATAAGTTCAAAAGTAAGAGGAACATTTGAAGGAAGACGCTTTTCCAGATCCTGAAGTACAAATGTAAGATACATTGTATCACCTGGACGCCATACACCACGTTCTCCGTAAATTGTTCCCTTAATTCCGTTTTCAGCAATAACACCACCAGTTTCAAAGTGGCTTACACTTAATGATGTTCCGCTTCCGATTTTTAGATATGAATTCTGTTTTCCGCTTGCAGCAATAATTACATAGGCTTTACCGGTATTCTTGAATGTGGCAGAACCTTCTGAGTTTGTTTTTGCTGTGGCAATTGTTGTGCCAACATAGCTTTTTAATGTTACATCTACACCAGAAAGAGGCTTTGTTGTGCGAAGATCCGAAACTGTTACATAAAGACCGTCGTTTACATCACGCTTTGCAATAATACCAAGATCAGAAACAAGAATGTTTTTTGAAATTGTATTTTTGCTGTAATCTTTCATATAAAAGGCCGGGTGACAAGGATCACTTCTATAACGCCAGTAAGAATTTCTCTGGTCGTAATCCATGTCTTCCCAGTAATCCCAGCTGCTTTTTTCCTTTATGGCAGTGCTATAAGGTGTAATTTTATCCTCTGGCATTGGGAGATTGCTGAAGTCCTGATGATTTGCATGACAAACATATTTAATCTGATTTTTTCTGAAAGAAACGCGAACATGGAACATTCCGCCGGGATATTTTCTTGCAATTTCAGAAAGATCCAGACCTCTTGAAACGAATGTATTCTGCATTGAATCATTCCAGATCCAGCTCAGAGTTTTTTCATAAACAGGTTCACCGACTCTGCCAAGTTCGTAAGTTTCTTCAAGATCATTTGACTGAAGGAACTGAATCATGTTTCTGTCATAAATCTGGTAAACCTGAACAATAACACCTGTAAGGTTTTTTGTCTGAATCGGGAATACAGAACCCTGACTTGTAGGAAGAATTACATTGTCAGACATAAACTTTACTTCTGGAACTTCCCAGTTGTCAGAAAGACGTACTGAAGAACCATAAGAAAGATAAAGTCCGTCACTTGATTTTATGCCTTTTTCAAATGCTACAGTTTCAACCCCATTGAAATTTGCATCGTTGAATACTGTAAGAATATTTCCACGAACTGTTGCTGTAATTTTTCCAGCACGGCTTCCTTTTGCATCACGGGAAGTAATGAAAGAAGCAATATCCTGTGCAGAATCAAGAGCTTTGGAAAAACTTACAACAATAATATTAGGCTTTGAAGTATTTACATCGAGAATAGAAAATTCGCTGCGGCCAGGAATTGTGATTGCTTTTTTTCCTGCATAAAGCTTGTCCTGTTTTGAACTGAGTCCTAAAGCTTTACCAGTCCACTTTAAGTCCAGAGTACGTTCGTGATCAGAAAGAGCCAGATCTTTTACTGTAAAATCCCAGCGGTTACTGATTGATGACTGTGTCCATTCTACAGTCTGGGATTTTTTTCCAATTTTTGCAGAGAGTACAGAAGAAACTTCTGCCTCTGTAACAGGAATATCTGTTACTACATTACCAGAAAGACAATATGAATCTTCTGTTTCGTTAAAACGGATTTCATCAAAGTTTACGGAATAAGATGGTGCTGAAACATAAAAGTTGTGTTCATAATATCTTGAAGCAGCTTCTGATCCGAAAAGTTTTTTGCAGTCTGCTTTTAATGTAAGCTTTAAATTCTGTTTATAAGGCTTTGCTGGTGTAAAAATTGCAGTTCTGTTATCTTCTGAAATCTTCCATTCACCTTCTACAGCAGGTGTAAGGGAAACTGCTTTATCCAGCGAAATAAGACTTTCCTGATTAAAAGAAATTACAACTGGAGAAAGACGGCCAAGTCCTGTTCCTGAAACAGATTCAACATAACGGTCATTTTCCATATTATAGGAAATCTGCTTTTTTTCGCAGCCGGCTAACAGTGAGATTAATCCCACGGCAAGTAAAAAATTTGTAAGTTTTCTATTCATAACGAATAATATAACATTTTGTTTTCTGTAAATAAACAGAAAAACTGGCATTTTTTGAATAACTTTAGATAAATTTACGAAAGATTTTTTTAAAAACTGCTTTTCTTAATTGAAAATAACCCATGGATTCTTAAAATATATATTATGACTGATTCAACACTGAAAGAAATTCTTTTTTTTGAAGATAACATTATTAAAATTAACAAAATGGCAGAAAAGATTCTCCTTTTCATAATTGCCGTACCAGTTCTTTTTATTATCCTTACTTATGCAGGACTTTTTAATATTCCTTACATCTTTTCTTTTGTAATGCTGGCAGCATCAATATTGGTCTGCACTATTGAAGAAATTCTTCTTCACTGCCAGAAGACACATGTTATTGCTGCTTATTATGGTCTTATTTCCATTAACTTACTTCTTGGAATTTTCGGAGCTGAAGCTCATATCGGTGTTTGTATTACTTACGGAATTATTCCATTTATTTCCTGTCTTTATTATGACAAGAAAATTACTCATAGAATCAGCATTATTTCCTACATCATTATGATTTTTTCCCTGTGGTTTAAGTCAAAAACCATTTATCTTCTGGACGCAACTACAGATTCTCCTGCAAAGTGGTTCTGGTCAAATTTTGCAGGCTTTTCTATGGAATATTTTATTGTCTTTCTCGTTGCCCGGGGAATTACAAACAGAACTACCCGCACAATGAGCCACCTTATTAATTCAATTAAAGAAAGAAATGCAGTTAACCAGAATCTTGAAGAAACTCAGTTAAAAATCATCGAATTTGTTTCTAAATGTCTTGGAAGCCACGATCTTTTTACAGGCCAGCATGTTGTTCACACCAGAAAATATGTTGAACTGATCTGTAATGCTCTTGTTAAAAAAGGCCTTTATACAGAACAGCTTACTCCTGAAAACATTGAACTTTATTCTTCTGCGGCTTTTTTACATGACACTGGCAAAATTCATATTCCTGAAGGTGTTTTGAACAAACTGGGACGGTTTACTGAAGATGAATTTGACTTAATGAAAAACCACCCGGAAGAAGGACGCAAGCTGCTTGAATATCTTCCTAAAATCGATGACGGAAGTTTTAATACCATTGCAACTCAGATGGCATATACACACCACGAAAAATGGAATGGAACAGGCTATCCTAACAATCTTTCAGGAGATGATATTCCTCTCTGCGGAAGAATTATGGCCTGTGCAGATGTTCTTGATGCCCTTATTTCAAAACGTCTTTACAAAGAGCCTATGACAATTGAAGAAGCTATGAATGTTTTTGAAGAATCAAAAGGCTCTCATTTTGAACCTTGCATCGCTGACGCTGTAATTGAAAACAAAGAGCTGATTAAAACTATTGATGCAAACTTTAAATCTGTAGAAGCACAGAACAATATGGCAGAACTTTCATGGTGGATCCGCTACCACGAAAACCTTAACAAAAAAGCTGAGTAATAGCCCTGATCATATAGTCAACATCTTCGGCTCCTGCACTTTCCATGGGAGAGTGCATAGCCCACTGAGCAAGTCCTACATCTACCGAAAGTACACTAACCTGCTCTGTGCTTATGTTTCCAAGTGTTGAACCGCCTTGTGAGTTTGAGTTATTTGTAAAAACCTGGAAAGGAACTCCCGCGTCCCTGCATATTTTTTTGAACATGGCACCGCTTACTCCATCGCTGGTGTATTTCTGGCTGGCATTAAACTTGATTACAGGTCCTTTGTTTACTTCCGGTCTGTTTACTGGATCTGAACTTGAAACATAGTTTGGATGAACAGAATGAGCATTGTCAGCACTTACCATAAAGCTTTTTGCCAGAGCCTGATAATACTGTTCTTCGTTGTAGCCCAGTTTTGAATTGATTCTAAAAAGTGTTTCTTTTAAGAAAGTGGATGCTGCACCCTGGCGGCTCTGACTGCCTGTTTCTTCATTGTCAAAAATACAATAAACCTTAACTGTATCTTCCAGTTTTTTATTTTTTGAATTAATAAAGCCTTTCATTGTAGTCCATGCACATTCCAGGTCATCAAGGCGTGGACTTACTATAAATTCTTCTCCGGCACCCCAGAAAGAACCTTTATCTCTGTTATAAAGATACAGATCAAAACCTTCTATCTGATCTTTGTTTATTTTCAATTCTTCCGCAATATATGGAAGAAGCTTAAATTCTGGATCTGAAGAAATTACAGGCATTAACTCGTTCTGAACGTCAAGTTTGTGTCCATCGTTTGCATCCCTGTTCATATGAATTGCAAGATTTGGAATTAAAAGAAGGTTACGGTCAAAGTTTACGGGAACTGTCTTAAAAGCTGTTGTAAAATTGTCCGTGTCCTGGCGGAGAATTACACGGCCTGCAAGGCTCAGCGGTCTGTCAAACCAGGGATTTAAGAGCATTCCGCCGTATTTTTCTGCATTAAGTTTTACAAACCCTGCTGAAGTAAGTTCAGGATTTTCCTTGATTTTAAAACATGGTGAATCTGAATGACTTGCTGTCATACGGAAGGAAAGTGAATCCGGCTTTGTTTTAAGCTGGGGAAGAATAAAGGCTATAAGTGAAGACTGGTTACGGACTGTAAAATACATGCCACTTGCAGAAAGATTCCAGCTGTCCTGTTCTTTTAATTCTGTAAAACCATTGGAAATAAGTTCCTGTCTGATGTTTTCTACTGCATGAAAACAGGAAGGACTTTTTTCGATAAATTTTAAAAGTTCCTGTGCTGTGTTTTTTTCTGCCTGTGTCATATCTTCTCCTTGAGCGAATTTTATTATGGTCAAATTATGGCACTTGAGCAACAGACAAAGCGTCAGGGGGTGGAAGGGTGAGCGGAAGCGAAAACAGCCTGGCGCAAGACAGGCTGGTCGGAGGCGAAAGCCGGAGCCCTGGAAGACCCGGCCCAATAAAAAGGGGCTGTCCCGAAAGTTCAACTTGCGGTGGTTGAGCTTGTCGAAGGGCTCAATGACCGCTACAGTCTTTACTTATTTGACAGCCCTTTTTATCGGGAGACGCCCTTTACTTATTTATCGTTCTGAAGAGCATCTGCGCCTGTTTCACCAGTACGAATCTTAACAACACCTGAGATGTCGCTAACGAAGATTTTTCCGTCACCAATGTGGCCTGTGTAAAGTGCTTTGCGGGCAACTTTTACTACATCTTCTACTGGTACCTTAGAAATAACTGTTTCAACCTTAATTTTTGGAAGAAGGTTAATTTCAACTGGAGTACCACGATAGAATTCTGAAGCACCCTTCTGCATACCACAACCCATTACATTGCTTACTGTCATACCTGTTACACCAATTTCGTTCATTGCACGCTTAAGAGCTTCGAACTTGTTCTGGCGTGTAATAATAACAACTTTATGAGCTATTGCATCGCTTGAAGCAAATCCCTGAACTGGAACTGCCATATCTGGAATTGCGATACCTTCTTCTTTTGCTTCTTCGATTTCTTCTGCAGAGAACTGCATTGCAATACCTGAGTAAGAAGAGTCGATACCGTGTTCAAGTTTATCAAGACCAAGGATTTCTTCTTCTGCTGTTACCCGGAGACCAAGAGTAATCTTAATCAGAAGGAATACGATAATCATTGTAATTACTGTGTAAAGTGCTACTGAACCAAACCCGATGAACTGGAGTTTAAGAAGTTCTGCACTGCCTGTGTAGAAAAGACCACCAATTGTTTCGCCTGCAGCATTTGCAATGCCATAACCTGGAACAGCCGGGTTTGCAAAAAGACCTGTTGCAAGTGTACCCCAGATACCGTTGAGACAGTGAACTGCTACGGCACCAACCGGGTCATCAATGTGGAGGACGTTATCAAGGAACCATACACCGAATACTACAAGAAGACCAGCAACAATACCGATTACTGCGGCCCCTGCTGCATCTGTTACATCACAAGGAGCTGTAATTGCTACAAGACCTGCCAGTGAAGCGTTGAGACACATAGAAACATCCGGCTTACCGTATTTGATCCATGTGAAAATCATACATGTTACAGTTGCAATTGCCGGAGCAATTGTAGTTGTAAGGAATACTGAACCAAGCTGTTCAACTGTTGTACAAGCTGCACCGTTGAATCCGTACCATCCGAACCAGAGGATAAAACATCCGAGAGCACCCATTGGAAGGTTGTGTCCCGGGAAAGCATGAACTTTTGTTACTTTTCCAGAAGCATCACGAGTGAATTTTCCGATACGAGGTCCAAGGAGCCATGCACCGATGAGAGCTGAAATACCACCAACCATGTGGATTGCACAGCTGCCGGCAAAGTCGTGGAATCCCATCTGCGAGAGCCATCCGCCGCCCCAGATCCAGTGAGCTTCGATTGGATAGATAAGACCAGAAATGACTGCTGAGTATACACAGTATGAAAGGAACTTTGTACGTTCTGCCATAGCACCAGAAACGATTGTTGCTGTTGTAGCACAGAATACTAAGTTAAATACAAAGTTAGACCAGTCAAATGAACCATAACCTGTAAAAAGGTCAAAACCAGGTTTTCCGATAAAACCAAGCCAGTCTTCACCAAGTAAGAGACTAAAACCGATAATCATGAACATTACTGTACCAATACAGAAGTCCATAAGGTTTTTCATAATGATGTTACCGGCGTTTTTAGCACGAGTAAATCCTGTTTCAACCATTGCAAAACCAGCCTGCATCCAGAAAACCAGAGCAGCACCAATTAAGAACCACACACCGAATGTAGATGACGAAATTGCGTCAAGAACAGGTGTTGCAACTTCTACAACTTCTTCCATAGTTTTTCTCCTTGAAGGGGAAGGTCTTCCCCTACGCCCGCACTTCGTTGCGTTCTACCCTTTCTGCGGGGACACCCCGCAACGCCCCGGGCATTATTTTTAATTAAAATATTATGACCAGCAACGCCAGTCTGATTACCATAAAAAAAAGCGCGCGGACACTCTGACATCAACAATCAGATTTCCGCACGCCATTGTGCAAGTCCATTCCGTTGGATTAAAAGGGAATGTCCAAAAAGTTCAACTTGCGGTGGTTGAGCCACAATCTGCGGTGGTTGAGCTTGTCGAAACCACCATATTTAGTGCAATGGTAATTTCGACAGGCGGTTCCTGAGCTTGTCGAAGGGCTCAACCACCGTTTTGTCTACACTTCCCCATTCCCCATTTTCACTTTATGTTTCGAGGTTAAAAATCTGCACAAGCGAAGCGCGGTCCGCAGGCGCGAAGCAGCCTTTTTTTGTGCCGGGTTCCCGACGGGAGCTGATTTTTAAACTCTGAAAAGCAAATCTTCGTAGCAAGGGAACGGTTTGTATTCTTCCCCAAGAAGTGGTTCCATTTCGTCGTATACGGCGCGGGCTTCAGCCATTGCCGGAACAACTTTGTAAGCGTAAGCTTTAGCTTCCTTAAGGTTGTCACCTGCAGCTTTTGCTTCTTCGTGAGCCTTTGTGAGGGCTTCTGATTTTTCAACAAGTTCGTCTGCAAGTTTATCAAGTGTTGCAAGAACTGAAGTTTCAGCTTTTGCCTTTGCACCTGGAACAACTGATTTCAAATCAATTACTGTTTTTGAAACAGCTGATATGTATTTGTAAACTGCCGGGAGAATGTCTTTGTAAATCATTTCCTGCATTGTGTTTACTTCAATATTAAGAAGCTGGCAGTACTTTTCGAGTTTAATGTCGTAGTGTGCTTCCATTTCTTCTTTTGTATAAACACCCATTTCTGTAAAGAGCTTAACATTCTTTGCATCCAGGTAGTGTTCAACAGCGTCTGGAGTTGTCTTGAGTTCCATCAAGCCCCGTTTTTTAGCTTCAACTTTCCAGGATTCATCGTAACCGTTTCCGTTAAATACGATTCTCCAGTGAGCTTTAACTTCCCGAACGATAAGGTCGTTAAGTGATTTTTCAAAGTCTTTTGCACCTTCAAGTTCGTCAGCAAATGTCTTGAGAACATCAGCAACGATTGCATCAAGTGTTGTGTTTGGAGTTGCGATTGAAGCAGAGCTGCCAGCTGAACGGAACTCGAACTTGTTACCTGTAAAAGCAAATGGGGAAGTACGGTTACGGTCTGTTGAATCCTTCGGAATTGGTGGAAGAACATCTGCACCGATTGTCATCTTTTCCTGTTTGTCTGCCTTGTATGGTTTTCCGTCTTTGAGGGCTTCAAGTACAGAATAAAGTTCATCACCAAGGTAAACAGAAATGATTGCTGGAGGTGCTTCGTTTGCACCGAGACGGTGATCGTTTCCGGCAGAAGCAACAGAAATGCGGAGAAGATCCTGGTTCTCGTCAACAGCCTTAAGGATTGCTGTAAGGAACAGAAGGAACTGAGCATTTGATTCTGGTGTTTTACCTGGTTCAAGGAGGTTTTCACCAGAGTTTGTAGACATAGACCAGTTGTTGTGCTTACCAGATCCGTTCAAGCCTGCAAATGGTTTTTCGTGAAGAAGACATTCAAGTCCGTGGCGTTTTGCAACTTTCTTCATTACTTCCATTGTGAGCTGGTTCTGGTCAACAGAAAGGTTTGTTGTAGAGAAGATTGGAGCCATTTCATGCTGAGCAGGAGCAACTTCATTGTGTTCTGTCTTAGAAAGAATACCGTACTTCCAGAGAGTTTCGTTAAGGTCTTCCATGTATTTTACGATACGGGGGTTAAGGGCTGCAAAGTACTGGTCATCCATTTCCTGACCTTTTGATGGCTTTGCACCAAAGAGTGTGCGGCCTGTCATGCGGAGGTCCTTGCGCTGTGACCAGAGTTCATGGTCAACAATAAAGTATTCCTGTTCTGGACCTACAGTTGTAGCAACGTGACTTACATCCTTACCAAAGAGTTTAAGGATTCGCTTAGCCTGAACATCAAGAGCTTCCATTGAACGGAGCAATGGAGTTTTCTTATCAAGAGCTTCACCTGTGTAAGAACAGAAAGCTGTAGGAATACAGAGTGTGTGTTCCTTAATGAATGGATATGATGTTGGATCCCATACAGTGTAACCCCGGGCTTCAAATGTAGCACGGTGTCCGCCGGAAGGGAAAGAAGAAGCATCAGGTTCACCTTTTACAAGTTCTTTTCCGGAGAAAGACATGATTACAGTTCCGTCATCCTGGGGGTTGATGAAAGAGTCATGCTTTTCAGCAGTGATACCAGTAAGTGGCTGGAACCAGTGTGTGTAGTGTGTAGCGCCGTTTTCAATAGCCCATTCTTTCATAGCGTGAGCTACAACGTTAGCTACATCAAGCTGAAGTGGTGCGCCGTCATCAAGAGTCTTCTTGAGGGCTTTGAATGTTTCCTTAGGGAGGCGGTCTTTCATTGTTTTCTGATTAAAAACCATGCTTCCGAAAAGTTCTGGTACATTTGTCATATTTTCCTCCAAAAAAGAAAAAAGGCGCCGCTACTTTCCTGTCAGGGAGGAGAATCCCAAAAAAGTAGCGACGCCTTTGTCTTACAAAATTGTTTTAAAAACAAAAAAGGCCGAAGAAATCATCATTCTTCGGCCTCATTGCCTTAATTG
>JAEDGQ010000029.1 GCA_016297415.1 Treponema sp. | reverse complement strand
TCACGACTGGAAGCCATTTTTAGCAGGGAATATATTATAATGCGTTTGCCCTAACTTTATTTCTTTTTTTTCTATTCATTTGTGCTTTTTTCTAGTATATTATTAATATTATGTTAGACAAAGTATTTACTGCGATTTTCGGGTCTCAGAATGACCGGGATGTAAAAAAATTAGTTCCAATTGTTGCTGCAGTCAACGCAAAAGAAGAATGGGCTAAATCATTATCTGCTGAAGATTTTCCAAAACAGACTCAGATATTTAAGGAACGCCTTGCAAATGGCGAAACTCTGGATGATATTCTTCCAGAAGCATTTGCATTGTGCCGTGAAGCTGCTTACCGTGTCCGTGGTGAACGTGCCTATGATGTTCAGATTATGGGTTCCATTAACCTTCATAAAGGCCGCATTACAGAAATGAAAACTGGTGAAGGTAAAACACTTGTTGCTGTTGCACCTTCTTACCTGAACTCTCTTTCTGGTCTTGGCGTTCATGTGGTTACAGTAAACGACTACCTTGCAGAACGTGATGCCAACACAATGCGTCCTGTATTTACATATCTTGGGTGTACAGTCGGTGCAATTCTTTCAAATATGGACAATGATGCCCGTAAAGAAGCTTACAACTGTGATATTACTTACGGTACAAATAACGAATTTGGTTTTGACTATCTTCGTGACAATATGCAGATTGACCTTAACCGCAAGGTTCAGAGAGGTTTCAATTACTGTATCGTTGACGAAATCGACTCCATCCTCATTGATGAAGCCCGTACACCACTTATTATTTCCGGTGCCGGAGAAGACGATACATACAAGTTCTACGAAGTTGATAAATATGTAGGTGAACTTGAAGAAGTTGAAAAAGATCCGGCCATTGATGACTACCCTGACGAAGTTGATATGACTCCTGAACAGAGAGCCGCAATGAAAGGTGATTACAAAGTTGATGAAAAATCAAAACGTATTTCCTTTACAGACAAAGGTATGGATCATATTGACCGCATTCTTCACCAGCATAATCTTATTTCTGCAGATTCAAAACTTCAGGATGAACAGAACTTTGAATACCTGCACTACTTTACACAGGCTCTCCGTGCTCACGTTCTCTATCAGAATGATGTAGATTACGTTGTAAAAGACGGACAGGTACAGATTGTAGATGAATTTACAGGTCGTATTCTTGAAGGACGCCGTTATTCTGACGGACTCCATCAGGCAATTGAAGCAAAGGAACATGTAAAGATTGCTCAGCGTAACCGCACAATGGCAACAGTTACATTCCAGAACTTCTTCCGTATGTACACAAAGCTTTCAGGTATGACTGGTACAGCTCAGACAGAAGCAGTTGAATTTTCAAAAATCTACAAACTGGATGTTGTTGCTATTCCAACAAACCTTCCTGTTGCCAGAATCGATGAAAACGATGAAGTTTATCTTAACGAAGATGATAAATGGAATGCCATCGTAAAAGAAATTAAAGCTGCACACGAAAAAGGACAGCCAATTCTCGTTGGTACAGTTTCTGTAGAAAAATCAGAACATCTTTCAGCTCTTCTTACTCGTGCAGGAATCCGTCATGAAGTATTAAATGCTAAAAACCACGCCCGGGAAGCCCTGATTATTGCTGAAGCCGGTGCAAAAGGTGCCGTAACAGTTGCAACTAACATGGCAGGTCGTGGTACTGATATTAAGCTTGGTGGCAGCTACGAAACACGTGCCGTAAAACGTGCCGGAACAAATGCAACACCAGAACAGCTTAAAGAAGCAATGGATATAGAAAAAGAAAAATGGCAGGCTGACTACGAAGAAGTAAAGAACCTTGGTGGTCTTTATGTTATCGGTTCAGAACGCCATGAATCACGCCGTATTGATAACCAGCTCCGTGGACGTTCAGGACGTCAGGGTGACCCTGGTCGTTCAAAGTTCTTTATCTCAATGGATGACGACCTTATGAGACTTTTCGGTGGCGAAAAGATGAAAGGTCTTATGTCAAAAATCGGTATGGAACCAGGTGAACCAATCTATCATCCATGGCTTACAAAAGGTATTGAAAACGCACAGAAAAAAGTTGAACAGCGCAACTTCGAAATCCGTAAGAACCTTATTGACTATGATGATGTTCTTAATGATCAGCGTGAATTTATTTATGAACAGCGTGACAGCATCCTTCAGGATGACAATCTTTCAGCTCGTATTATGGCAACTGCAAAAGACTATCTTGACCAGTGGTTTCATGAATATGCCCGGGACAGAAAGAATGGTCTTTCAAACCTTCTGACAAACATCAGAGATAATTTTGGAGTACAGCTTCCTGCTGAAGAAACAACAGAAGAAGCAGTTCTTGCACTTCTCCAGAACGATATTACAGAAAAGGAAACACTTGTAGGACATGAACAGTTCAACATGTTTATCCGCTATCAGTATCTTCAGCTTATTGATAAAAAATGGCTTGACCAGCTGGAATATCTTGATGGTCTTCGTGAAGCAGTTCACCTCCGTCACTATTCTCAGAAAAATCCTCTTACAGAATACAAAATCGACGGTTTCAATATGTTTGAAGAACTTATTGAATCAATCCGCATTACAATTGCAGGACGGGTTTTCAAGGTAAGAGTTCAGATTAATCCTGCTCCACAGCCAGTTCGGCGCAACATTCAGATGAATGCACAGCATCAGGAAGCTCAGAGCCTGAGTCAGGCTGCAGCAACAGAATCTTCACAGCAGGCAAAAAGAACCATGAATGCTTATTCAAGCCAGCAGGCAGCAAACCGGGTTATGGCATCAGGACGCCAGGGTGATAGTGTTACAGTTCGCAGAACTATGGCAAAAGTAGGACGTAACGATCCTTGTCCATGTGGTTCTGGAAAGAAATACAAACAGTGTCACGGAAGATAATTTTCCTCCGTAAAAACTAAAAGGGGCTGTCCCAAAAGTTCAACTTGCGGTGGTTGAGCTTGTCGAAACCACCATATTTAGTGCAATGGTCATTTCGACAGGTGGTTCCTGAGCCTGTCGAAGGGCTCAATGACCGCTACAGTCATTACTTATTGGACAGCCCCTTTTTTTTATCGTTTTCTTTTATTTTCCTGTAAAACCAGGAACACCTCTGCGCTCCATTGGCCAGAATCTGTAGCTGGGACTTCCAAGAATCTTGTTTTTATGTACGTATCTTGGTTTCATATTTGAATAATATGTAACAGAATAAGGATCATATTTTGTTAAATCTGCCATATACGGATTATAACAGTGTCTCATATCCTGAGAATTAAAACGGTTATCTCCCATCATAAAGAAACAGTTTTCTGGAATATACTGAGGTTTTCCTTCACTATCGTTTTCCGGAAAAGCCGGCATATTTCTACGGTCAAGAAGAACTATGTAATTATGTAAAGATTTAGCTTCATTCATAATTTCTGCTATTTCTGGATCCCGGTTAATTGACTGCTCAGGTCTTCCTTCAACAATAAGCTGAGCTTCCCTTACAATAAGACGACCCACCAGCTGTTTGGTCATAAGATTTAAAATGTAATTTGACTGTTCATAAAGATTGCCTTCAAAATCAGGTTTTCCATTCTTTGACCATTCAGTCATAAAAGCATTAAACCATTTCCATCCGTCTTTATTTGAAAGAAGAAGTTCAGCATTTTTGTAACGATTCATAAACAGAGCAAACTCAAACCGATTATTTGAATCAAAATATTCATTTAAGTCCGAAGCATCGTTATGATTTCCATATCTTTCGTAGCAAAGTCTGAACTGTCTTGAAATATTTTGTGCCTCTTTTGCAAAAACAGTCACATCAAAATTTCTTCGCTGTTCTTCAAAATCAATCATTTCTTCATATTCTTTCTGATTTAATGGATAATCCTGAATGCCATTATTTTTTCTGAGGGATGGTTTTACCTGATTAAGATTCCATTCCGCATATTTTCCGTCCATTTCAACAGCTTTCCATTCATCACTTTCTTTTGTACGGCTGTAAAGAACACCATCCTGCATCATAAGCTGTTCGCCGGGAATACCACAGACACGCTTTACCAGAGGATCAGCTTTAACCTGACCATTTTCATCAGTATTCAGATTTACTTTTGTTAAAGTGAGCATAGTTACAATCTGACTAAGAAAGGATTTTACTTCAGACTGACGGTCATCAGAATAATTTGGATTTCTGAAAACAACTATATCGCCTCTCTTGTATTTTTTTAAGTCAGGAAAGCCTACATTCGAAAGAGGAAATTTTGGTCCGCTTGTAATTTTAAATACAACTACACGATCATTAATCAGAAATTCAGGAACCATAGATTCAGATGGAATGACATAAAGCTGAACGATGAAGATATTAAGAACCACAACCATAAGGACAGCCTGTACAAGTGCATCACCCCAGCTTAAAATTTCCATTAATACACGTTTCTTTCCTCTATAAGAAGAAAGACCGTGATTATCTGCATATTTTTTCCATTCAGTATCAATTGCACCGATTTTTTTAACATTAAAGTAATGAACAATAACCTGTGACAATACAAAGACAATAATCCAGAAAACAATGGCAATAAAATCAATTGCGTAGGAGGTACCAAAGTTTCCTGCCCGGCGCATTACAAATGCAATTAACAGCACATAAGGAAGATACTGTAATACTTCCTGAAAAATTGAAATGTATTTCAATTCATTTTTTGTAAAAAGCTTGTAATAACCGGTAAAATAGCATGCACCTGTAATAATCAGGGCAATGGGAAAAGCTATAAGTGAAATATCCAGATGATAAGTTAAGCAGAAAATAGAAAATGCGGCAGAAGAGATTGCTGCAGCAAGTGACAGAGTTTTCAATTTATTTTTATTCATAATTCATATTATAGCAAAAACAACATAAACAAACTATACTATTTTCTATGAGTAATAAAACACCTTTTATAGACAACAATTTTGACTTTTTTCCTTTTACAAACGAAACAATCAAAACAATAAAATCACCGGCAGATGAAAAAGCAGCAGTTACTTTTGCAGATTCTTCAATTCTTCAAACAGTTAGTTATGAAGCTTTTAAGAGACTTTCTTTTACATTTACAAAGGAACATCTTGAACACGTAATAAAAGCCTGCCTTTCACCAGATGCATCAGACAATGACAGATATGTTCTTGCCTGTGTTTTAAAAAATGCAGAAACTGCATCAAACGGAAAATTTCCTCTCTGTCAGGATACAGGAATAGCAAATATTTTCGGATGGAAAAAAAGTCTGTTCATTACACAGAACCTTAATGGTAAAAATGATTACGAAAATATTACAGAAGGTACAAAACATCTTTATGATGAAAAAAAACTCAGATTTTCAACCACCTGTCCTGTTAATTTCTGGGATGAAAAAGATCCTAAAAATAACATGCCTGCACAGATTACAATTTTTAATGAAAATTCCTGTCTGGCTCCAATGCCCGCTTTTATAGAAAACACCCCTGAAAATTCAATGAGCTTTGTTTTCTGCGCTAAGGGTGGCGGCTCTTCAAATAAAACAAGTTTTGTTCAGGGAACAAAAGCAACACTCAACAAGACTGCAATGTGCCGGTTCTTAAAAGATCAGATTACTCACTTTGGAACAAGTGCCTGTCCTCCATATACAATCGCTGTTGTTGCTGGAGGTCTTTCTCCAGAACAGAATACTCTTACCTTAAAACTTGCTACTGCAGGTGCCTATGATTCAATGACTTACGAACCAAATCCATACGGTTTCAGAGATAAGGAACTTGAAGACGAAGTTAAAAAAATCGCCTCTGAAACAGGATATGGTGCTCAGTTTGGTGGAACAAAATTCTGTGTTGATGCAGTTGTAATCCGGCTTCCTCGTCATGGTGCCAGCTGTCCTTTAAGCGCAGGTGTAAGCTGTTCTGCACATCGTAACTTAAAAGTAATTGTTACAGAAGAAGGCTATTATCTAGAAAAAACCGTTTCTACTCCATCTCAGCTTCCAGGCTTTGATGATTGTATGAAATTCCTGAATAAAAATTCCGCTGATTCTTCATCTGAAAAAATTATTAACACAAATAATGGAATGACTTCTACCCTTTCACAGCTTGAAAGCTGCAAACCGGGAGACAGAGTTCTTCTTTCCGGCAAAATTCTTGTTGCAAGAGATGCTGCTCACGCCAGATGGCAGAAACTTATTGACGAAGGAAAACCTCTCCCGGATTACACAACATGCTACCCTGTCTGTTATGCTGGTCCTGCAAGAACTCCAGATGGCCAAATTATCGGATCTTTTGGACCAACTACAGCCGGACGAATGGACAGTTATGCTGAATCATTAATGAGCCGTGGAGCTGCACTTGTTACCCTGGCAAAAGGAAACCGTTCAAAAACCTGGCAGGATGGATGTAAAAAATACAAGGGATTTTATCTTGGAACACCTGGCGGTATTGCAGCAATGATCGCTTCCAGCTATATCAAATCCCAGAAAATTCTTGATTACGAAGACCTTGGAATGGAAGCAGTTCGTCTTGTTGAAGTAGAAAACCTTCCTTGTTTTGTTATAACTGACAAAAACGGCAACGATTTTTACGAGGAACTTCATGGCTGAAATTTTCAACAGAAAAAAAGCTCTCGAATTTCTGGATAATGATACAGAACTTCTTGAAATCCTTCTTCAGACATTTCTTGAAACAGAGTTTTCCAAAGATCACCTTTTAAAACTTATAACAGACAAAAAGCTGGAAGAGGCAGCAAGCTATACACACAGAGTAAAAGGTGCAGGCCGTCAGCTTGCAATGGAAAAACTGGCCTTAAGCGGACAGGCGCTGGAAGATGTTTTAAGAAAAAAATCCCAGGGAAACCCATGGGAACTGACTGAGATTTTTTACAATGACTATATGGAAGTATCAGCTCTTATAAAAAATCTTAATTCTTAATAAGCAAATCAATCAGTTTGGATTCGGCAAAACAATTCAAATCCGGATCGAAACTGATTTTTTTTAACCTGCATACTTCTTTATACACAGAAATAATCTGTTCAGGTTCTGTAGCATCTTCACCTTTTAAATTCATAAAAGGCGCATCAGTTTCCATTAAAATAACCCCGGAAGGCAGTCTTTCTGCACATTCAACAGATTTTTTTCTGCCTTTAATCAATTCTTTTCCAAAACTGAAAAAAAAGTTATTTCCTTCAGAAAGCATTTTTTCAGCTTCAATATAAGTTCCGCTCCATCCATGAAAAACAACAGCCCTAAGCTTTTTTAATAAATCTTTTAACCGAAAAAAGTCTTCAATACATTTTCGCCCGTGAACCAGAAGAACTTTGTCATACTCAAGTGCAAGTTTTATTTGTTTTTCAAAAAACTCCCGTTGATTTTCAGCAGTGTTTCTTAATTCCGGTGAAAAATAATCAAGTCCTGTTTCTCCAATAAAATCAATTGAATTACTTTTTAATTTTTCTTCCAGCAACTCAAGATTTTTATTACTCAAATACCAGGGATGTACACCGAATCCGCAGAAAATGGTTTTTCTGTCATATCTTTTACGAAAGTCAGATTCATTTTTTTTCTGCTGGATAAACTCTTCTTCAGACGAAGCACAACTTAAACAATAATAGTCTTTAGTCTGAGTTATTTGAAAACTTTTACATTGTCCTGAATGAATGTGAGAATCTAAAATCATATAAACTAAAAAAAATTAAAAAAATGCTTAATGTTGTTTTTATTATACCGAAAATATAAATGTACGACATATTTAATTTTGCGTTAAAGACGCAGGAGGGTAAAAAAAATGGGTACATATACACTTAAAAGTTTTGGAAAACAGACAGATTACATGACAGTTGTTCGCGAAATGGATGATGGTTATGTAGTTCGTATCGTTCGTGATGCAGACGGATATGAAGATGTTACAACAGATTACATCAGCAAGGCACTTTTTGATTCTTGCATCCGTACTGGCTATATTACAAAAGTAGCTGCTTCAGTTGAAGCTGTAACAGCTTAATATTCATTCGAAATTATTTCTGCTTCTCAGCTAATTCTAAGGCTGCCTTGAATCTGGTGTCTACAGACATATCTTCAGGCAGCCAGTTTATTTTAACGCCCTTCTTTTCCATTCCACGAAACCAGGTTTCCTGTCTTTTTGCAAACTGCCCGATTGCCAAATTAAGAAGTTCAAAAAGTTCTTCCTTAGTTTTTATCTTTCCCTGAAGATATTCACTTACAAATCTGTATTCCAGACCAAGAGATTCAAGACGACTCCATTCACAACCGCCTTTTCCATCAAAGCCATTGTCTTTTAAATTCTGGACTTCTTCTATTAATCCTTCATCAAGACGATCCTTAAGTCTTTTCGCAATTCTCTGTCTTACAAGAGATCTTTCAAGAGTAGTTCCTATAACCAGTGGCTTTATTTCAGGTCTGTTTTTTAGAATTTCAGTTTTTAATTCCTCATATTTTTTAGAATTGTTGAACCGGTTAATAAGGATTGCTTTAATTATTCTTTCTTTATCACCAAATTCACTTGTATTATGAAGTTTTTCTTTTTCAGTAATGAGAATCTGTTTTAATTCATCATAGGAAAGCTTTTCCAGGGCCTTTTTGTCTTCTTCATTTTCTTCAAAAGGAATCATGTCATAATTCCGAAGAATTGAATCAAGATACATTCCTGTACCACCAACGCAAACAGGCAAAACGCCACGAGAAAAGCAGTCTTTTACAGATTTATAAAAATCTTCCACAAAATCAAAAAGACTGTATTCATGTGTTAAATCTGTAACATCAATAATATGATAAGGAACGTTGTAAACACCGTTTGTAATTTTGTCTTTCAGCCATGGATTTATAGAAAGGGCTAGTTCCTCTTTCATTGCAAAATCAGAAAGATCTTTACCAGAACCAATATCAAGACCTTTATAAACCTGTCTGCTGTCTGCACTGAGAACTTCTCCATTTAATGCGGCGGCAAGCCTTACTCCAATTGCTGTTTTTCCCACAGCCGTAGGTCCAAGCACAAAAATACAGTTATATGGCAAAGTCTGCTCCTAGAGAACACGACATACGGCGCATTTTAAGTATTCTGACTTTGGATATCCTGCAAGTACAGGATGATCTGGTCCTGCACCATATTTTGCAAGAATCTGTACACGCTTCTTGCTGTCTTCAGCAGCTTTCATAATCATTCCGTAAAAATGTTCCGAATCGAAGAAGTATGAACAGGAACAAGTTACAAGAATTCCATTTTCAGAAAGAAGTCTCATGGCGCGAAGATTGATTTCTTTGTATCCGCCATAAGCCTTTTGAATATTCTTTGCATTTTTTGTAAATGCAGGAGGGTCAAGAATAATAAGATCAAACTTTTCGCCTTTGGCTTCATAGTCTTTTAATACATCAAAAACATCGGCACATACAGCTTTCATTTTGTTTTCAGCTTTATTGAGGACGATGTTCTTATTAACCATATCAACGGCTTCCTGACTCAAATCAACTGAAATTACTTCTTTTGCCCCGCCCTTAAAACAGTTCAATCCGAAAGCACCTGTGTGTGTGAAAGTATCCAGAACACGTTTTCCTTCTGCCAGTTTTCCCACAGCCTTGCGATTAAACTTCTGATCAAGGAAGTAACCTGTTTTCTGACCATGAGCAATATCAACAGAAAGAAGAACATCATTTTCACGGATTGTAATAACATCTTCTCTTTCTTCACCAATCCAGCAGACCTTTTCTGCAAGTCCTTCTTTTTCTCTTACACCGGCATCATCTCTTTCGTAAATACCATAAGGACGAATAATTTTTTTAAGAGCTTCAAGGATTTCTTTTTTGAAAACTTCGCAGCTTAATGAAAGAAACTGAACGACAAGATAAATATTTTTCTTTGTATCACAATATCTTTCAACAATGAGTCCAGGAATAAGATCTGCTTCACCATAAACAAGTCTATAGGAATCTTTCATGTCGTAATACATTTTTCTAAGATTATAGGCATCCTGAATTTTCTTTGTATAATAAGCCTGTGGATCAGCCATAATCTGATCTGCATGGTCTTTTCCAATCATTCTGACTGTAATTTTTGATTTTCTGTTAATTACACCAGTTCCTAAAAAACCACCGGCATTGGCAAAGACTTCAACAACCTCACCGTCTTTTACTGAACAATCTTCAAGTGATGTCTGTTTTACACCACTTTTTTCTTCAAATTTTACATGATCAATTTCATTATCAAAAACCCATGGAAACCCCTGGGCAACTTCAATTTCTTCTCTATTTTTTAGAAAAACTCTTGGAAACATATTTCCCTCAATAAAATAATTTACTTTTAATATACAAAAAAAAGCGCCCTTGTAACAGAGCGCCCTGAAAGAAGTTTAATTAAAAGCCGTAATCGGTTTCACCTTTTTTCATTTTTCTGCTTTGAAAAACTTGTGTCATAACTTCCATTGCATTTTTTACAGGAATAAATGTTATGCCGCTTTTTACTATATCAGGAATTTCTTCCAGATCCCGTTCGTTTGCCTTAGGAATAAAAATTGTTTTTATTCCATTTCTTCGGGCTGCAACAGTTTTTTCCCGCAAACCACCGATTGGCATTACGGCTCCTGTAAGATCAAGTTCTCCTGTCATAGCAACGTTTGGTTTTACAAGTCTTCCAGTCAGCAGCGACATAAAAGTTGTTGCCATTGTAATACCTGCACTAGGACCATCTTTTGGAGTTGCTCCTTCAGGAATGTGAAGATGAATTACATTTTTATCAAACCACTCAGAAGAAACAATTTTATGTTCAATGGCATAACGCTTAACCCAGTTAAAGGCAATCTGTGAAGATTCTTTCATTACATCACCCATCTGACCTGTGAGTACAAGTCCACCTTTACTATCATGGAATGTAAGTGTTTCAATCAAAAGCGTATCTCCACCCATACTTGTCCAGGCAAGTCCAATACATGTTCCAGGCACACTGGCTTTTTTAATTTCGCTTTCATCAAAAACAGGTTTACCAAGATACTTATCAAGGTCCCCGGCATCAATAGTGAAATTTTTAGTTTTTAATTCGTCTACATGTCCATCTTCGATTGACTTTACACTGCTAAGCTTTTTTATATCTGCAGGAATACCAGCAAGCTGTTCTGTAATAATCTTACGATGAATTTTATCAATACACTTTTCGTAGTTTCTTACACCTGCTTCACGGGCATATTCTTCAGCAATGCGGCTTAAAGCAGCTTTAGTATATTTAACCTGATTTTTTTCAAGTCCATTCTTTTTCAGATTTTTTGGAACAAGATATTTTCTTGCAATTTCCAGTTTTTCCTGATCAATGTATCCTGAAAGCTGAATGATTTCAGCACGATCAAGAAGTGGTTCAGGAATAGAATCCAGAGTATTTGCTGTAAGAATAAAGAATACATCGCTTAAATCAAAAGGCAGATCCAGATAATTATCTCTGTAAGTAATATTCTGTTCAGGATCAAGAACTTCAAGTAAAGCACTTGCAGGATCTCCCTGCTGGCTCTGTCCCATTTTATCTACTTCATCAATCATAAAAACAGGAGACTTAGTCTTTGTGATTTTTAATCCCTGAATGATTTTTCCCGGCATAGCACCAATATATGTACGGCGATGACCTTTGATTTCGGCTTCATCACGCATACCGCCCACACTAAATCTGTAGAACGGTTTATCCATAGCATCGGCAATAGAATGACCAATAGAAGTTTTTCCAACACCTGGAGGACCAACAAGAATCATAATTGAGCCTTTATTGTCTTTACGCATTTTTCTCACAGCCAGATATTCAAGAATACGTTTTTTAACGTCATCAAGGCCATAATGATCTTTTTCCAGCACTTTATAGGCTTTTGCAAGATCAAGTGATTCTTTTACTTCTTCTTTCCATGGTAAAGAACATATAAGTTCAAGATAATTTCTGCTTACAAAATATTCGGAAGAACTTGGATCCATGAGCTTAAATTTTTCAAGTTCGCTTTCTGTAGTTTCTTTTATTTCACCTTCAAACTTAAAAGCTTCAATTTTTTCCTTAAACTTAGTGTAATCGTTTCCTTCTCCATCAGCACCAATTCCAAGTTCATCCTGAATTGATTTCATTTCTTCCCGAAGGAAATATTCACGCTGGTTTTTTTCAATACGGTCATTTAATTCGTTTTGAATTTTTTTCTGAATGCGAAGAAGCTCCTGTTCTTTTTTGATGAATACAAGAACCTGTTCCATTCTGGCTCTTACATTAAGCTGTTCCAGGACTTTCTGCTGTTCGCTTTTGTCAACATTTAAAATTGAGGCAACAAAATCTGCAATTTTTCCAGGATGGTCAATATTCACCATGTTAAGGCGCATTTCTTCTGAAAAAAGAGGATTATTATCACTTACTTCTTTCATTTCGCTTATTAATGCGCGGGTAAGTGCTTTTACTTCAAATGTATCGCTTTCTTCATCATCAAGATATTCTACAGCGGCGAGAATAGGATTTTTTTCAGAAAGAGCTTTTAAAATGCGGAATCTTTTGATTGTAGAAACAAAAATATTAAGACCGCCATCGGGAAGATTAATCTTTTTTATAATTCTTGCCACAGTACCAACAGTATAAAGATCACTGCAGCTGGAATTTTCCATATCTTCTTTTGAAAGAACAATACCAATATAACCGTCAGTTTCAAAAGCTTTTTCAATTGTTTTTACATCTTCCTGATTAGAAATCATTAATGGTGTAAAAATACCTGGGAAAATAGGATGTCCATTTATTCCCACTACAAAAAGCTTGGCTGGTAAAGTCTGTTCAACAGGAATAATAGTTCCAAAACCAGCAATTCTTTCTTTTTTAGCTTTCTTTTCCTTTGGCTTTACTTCTGCAATAGTTTCAGTTTTTACAGGTCCATTATCTTCGGAAGTGTTTTCTGGAGTTTTTTCGACTGTAATTTCAACATCAACAGCTCCATTTTTATTTCCGTTTGAAATAATATCGTTTAATGTATTTTTAAGGGAATCAATAGCTTCATCTAAGCCATTTTTTTCTTTTTCGTCATTATCATCTTTTGCCATAATTATAATTTACTCAAAAATAGTGTCATCGGCAATAAAATAAGTTTGAAAAAAGAGTCAATTGAACTACTGTTTTTTCTCCATTCCGGCATTCAAAATAAGTTCATCCTGATACCAGTCCAGAATAAGAGAATATACTGAATCTTTGTACCCTTCACACTTAGTAAGGATTTTAATTACAGAACCAGTTTTGATTTCATCCATAGGAACTTCATCCATTAAAACCCATTTGCCTCTATAACTGATATAGAACTTTGTATTACCTGTTAAAGATTTTCCTGATTCATTATCATAGCTTCCTGCTATAATTTTTATGTTTCTTTTCTGATTTCTCAGATTAGTAACATTAACATTAAGATTATCTTTTTCAACAGTCAAAGATCTCCAGATAACGTAAGGTCCAACAGCAATTTTTACACGATATTTTCCAGGTCTTAAATAAAGAGGATATGTAGAAAGATTCATATTCTTTTTATTTTCAACTTTATTTGCATCCCGGGTAAAAATTCGTCTGGAATTATTTACTTCAGGAATATCTTTTCCATCATCAACAAAGAAAAAAGCTCTTACAGGAAGATCACTGTCTGCAGAAGATGTAGACGGCATTTCCATATTCAAAATTACCTGACTATACCATGGACTAAGGAGAGTTTTATGAATGTAACCTTTTGACCAGGTCCACCAAATTCCCCCAACAATACAGGCAGCCCCCATTATGCCGAGAGTAATTTTCTTTCCAATCTGATTTTTTCTTTCAAATTCAGGAATTGGAAACTGCTGTTTTGTTAAAACGGTTTGTGCAAGTGCAACTCTAATTGCGTGTGTGTCATAATGACTTAAATATGATTTTACAATCTTAATTACAGAATCAATGTTCTGGTATCTTCTGTCAGGATTTGCCTTCAGCATTTTTTTAATCATTCGGCAGATAACAGGAGGAATGGACTTATCAATTACTCTGGGATTTACATACTTTCCTTTTTTGATTTTATCAAGAGTATCAGCATTCAGATTTGAAGGGAAAGGTTTTGTTCCTGTAAGCATTTCATAAAGCATGACTCCCATACTGTAAATGTCTGCCCTTTTATCTACACTGCGGCTGTCAGTTATCTGTTCAGGAGACATATAAGCAGGTGTACCAAGTGTAACACCAGTCTGAGTCAAACCGCTGTCAACGGCAGTTACATCTGGAGTTTTCTGCTTTGAAACAGGAATTACATCACCACTTTCAGAAGATGCAATTCCAAAATCAGCAAGCTTAACTTCTGCCCTTTTAGAAATCAGAATATTTCCAGGTTTAATATCTCTATGAACAATACTTCTTGCGTGTGCGAATTTAAGGGAAAGACAGGCATCAAGGAAAATTAAAAGTGCAATTTCAGTTCCAAGTGCCACCTGCTTATCAAGAACCTGTGCCAAAGACATTCCATCAACAAATTCTTCAACGATATAATGACTCTGTCCTTCAATAAAATAATCAAAGAGGTGAACAATATAAGGACTCTGCATATCAAGCAGAATCTGTGCTTCCCGCTTAAAACGTTCTCGTACAGTAGGATTATTTCTGATAGTAAGTTTTTTTAAAATTACAAGTCTTTTTAACGAAGGATGAACAGCCTTATAAACAGCACCCATTCCGCCTTTTGCAACGAGACCCATAATTTTATATTTACCAATGCTTTCAGGGATTTTCTCAGCCATACAATTCTCCTCTAACCTGCACTTGTATTTACGCAAATAATATTATTTTCCGGATCAAACTTAGTATCAGGATAAACAAGGGCAATATTTTCTTTATCAGGATTATGAATCTGAACAAATTTTCCTTTCTGTCGTAAAGAATACTGTCCGCTTACAGGACGATGCCCCCCAATCCAGACAACATTTTTTCTATTTTTAGAGATAAGGCTTTTTACAGACTTAGAAACGGAACCAGTTTGAGCCATATCATTCCCGGTCCAGGTCAAAGCCAGCACAACATCAGGATTGGTTCTGTAATTTATAATCTTTGATTTATTTACAGAAAAAGCAGGTTCTGCATGACTTACAACAAGATTCTTAAAAACCGCACATAAAGGAAGTGCATGCTCCCACAAGCTTAACACATAAATCAGGGCATCATCATATACAGTCGAAAGAAATTGATATACCATTTCGCCTTCCATTGCCATTTTATAGAAAGGATGATTACCTTTTCCTTCTTCATTCAAAATATTTTCGTGATTGCCTTTCAAAAAGTGAAAATTCTCTGTGCATTTTTCTTTTAAGAGAAGAATCATCTGTAACAGATTAATATTTTCCAGCATTTCACTTTTCATTTCCAGAGAAAGAATATCTCCGTTTCTAAAATTTTCCAGAGCTTTTTTCCATCTTCCGTAACAACGCAGCTCAGAATGAAATAAATCGCCTACGCAAACAATATAAAGAAGTTTCTTTTCAAGAGCTTCAATAATGCTCATTTTTACGACGCAGGAATTTTCATCTTTAATATCGATTTCTTTTTTCAGCAGATGAAGCAAAAAATATCCTCTGGCGTGCAAATCAGGCACAACAATAACAGGTTTGTCGTCACCTTTACAAAAATCCAGAAGACCACCGGCAAGTTTTTCCCCGCCTTTTTCAGCCTTTCTATAAAAAGTCACCTCATTTTCAAGAAGAGTTAAATTTTTATCCAGCATGGTCAAAAGCTCCTGATGACCAGGTAGAGACTGAGAATTATAGATATTAAGAAGATTAGAAAAAAGACTCAATGCTAATCCTATGACAGGACAAGATTTACAGATCCGATAGTAATTTTATCACCTGGATTGAGTTTTACGTACTTGTCGTTGGGAATGCGCCTTCCATTGATGAAAGTTCCATTTGTTGAATTTTCGTCTTTGATAAAGTAAACATCCCTGATTTTTTGAATCGAAGCATGAACACGGCTTGCAAGCTTATTATCAACTACGATATTACAGTCTGGTGAACGACCAATACTCATTTTCGCAACCAGATTGATCTTTTTTTTGTTAAACATAAGATAAGAAACCTGAGCCCCATCAGCAATTTTTTCAAGGTGCTGACCTACCGGGGAGGTTGTAACAATTGTTGTATCCTGCATAGTTAAATTATACATCATCTTTATTGATGACGCAAAAACAAAAAAAAATTATATATAAAAATTGATTTTTTCTGCTCAATATTGTAATAAAGCACAGATTAAGTCATACTAAAAAAAATAAAAATAAAGGGTCATTTTTTGCAAAGCAAAAAACCGGGCTTTACGCAGTTCCGCGCAAAAGCGCTCCATTACTTCGTAACGCCTTCGGCGCTGCTCCAATCCCTTGCCCATGGAAAACTCAGTTTACGGACTTCTTCATGGCGCTGAACTTTTTTCCTTATTTGAACATCTGCGGGATCAGGAATCACAAATTTACGGTCCGTATCATTATTTACACACATTAAAGAACAGTGCTGTCTATAAAAAGCCTGAACAGTTAACTCTTTCACTTTTATACTCAGAAAGAATCATCTGTTCTTTTTTTGCCAGAGATTTTGGTTCCCGCTTACCCGAAAAATGCCAGCTGATTCAATTAACACCTCATGTAAGAGATGAATTCAACGGAAACATCCATAAAAGATATGTCTTCGATCACGACACAGATTAAATCAAGCTAAACCATTTTTCTTTACATCTAATTATAAATTATATGTATTTTGTTTCAGATATAAAATAATTTTCAAATTCATTGTTCGGGTTGTTGTTACGGTAAGAAACAGCACAGTTGTCCAAATTGTTGTTCCAACTACCACCCCGATTGACTGCAAGTTGTGAAACAAACTCGATGGGGATGTCCAAAAAGTTCAGCTTGCGGTGGTTGAGCTTGTGGAAACCACCATATTTAGTGCAATGGTCATTTCGACAGGTGGTTCAATGACCGCTACAGTCAATACTTATTGGAGAGCCCCTACGGTTATTGCCCGACGTAGCATATCCACTTTATAACTTTTCCCTTTTTAAATTAATTTACATAATGTAAATTAAATCCAATATTTTAGAACCAAAATGCTCCATCGCCTTTATGGTCCGCTTTAGGCGGACCGGCGATTACGCAATTTTGGTTCTTAGCCCGTAGGGCTTTTTAAATTTTAATTAGAACTGGAACGCACAACACGGAAACCACAAAGGAAGTCGCGGTGGTACGGACTGCCGTCTTTACGGCCAGCAACTTGACAGCAGTCGTCGCCGCTAAACCAAGAGCCACCGCGGTTGACGCGGTTAATGCCCGACGCAGCACCGTCTGCTGCACTGCTAGAACTTATGCCATCATACCAGTCCCAACACAATTCAAACACATTTCCACTCATATCATAAAGTCCATATCCATTTGGTGCTTTTGTTTTTACTTCTCTTGTTCCTGTATCATTTGTATTTTCTGTATACCAGGCTACATCACCTACAGTATTGCTTCCTGCATAAGTGCAGTTTTCGCCTCCTCGTGCTAACCATTCCCATTCTGCTTCTGTAGGTAAGCGGTATCCATCTGCTTCAAAATTACATGTTGCAGCATTCCATGTACTATTACTTGATGTTGGAACTGTTCCCCAAGAATCTGGATCTGTTGAATCATTTATACTGTAACATGGTGTAAGTTTTTCTTTTATGGAAAGTTTATTACAATACACAAGTGCATCATACCAGTTTACATAATTTACAGGGGTATTTAATACATCCTCCCCTGTTAATTTGTTTCCATTCTTATCATATGCATTTGCTGTACTTGGGTCACTTTCCATAACTGCTTTGTATTCACCTCTTGTTACTTCATGGTCACTTACAAGTAAATTTGGTATTGTTAACTTTCTACCACTTACAAATACTTCTGATGATGGTGTCCAAGTTTCATTTCCATTTATTGTTGTGCCTTTTACAAATACAAAGCCTTCTGGTACAACAATCATACTTCCTTCATCGGTCACTGTATCTTTATATCCACAAACACTACATTCTCTTGTTTTAGTTCCGTCTGCCTCTGTTGTAGCATCATTATTTGAAACATAGTCGCCAAAGTTGTGTTCTGCTTTTCCACTTACTTCTGTTGTGTGTCCACAAGTTGCGGCATGCCAGTGGTATGTTGAGCCACTTGTCCATTCTAACGCAAATGTGTGCACATGGATTTTACTGCCTTCATCTGTTACTGTGTCTTCACATCCACAAACGCTACATTTTCTTGTTTTTGTTCCATCTGCTTCTGTTGTGGCATCATTATTTGAAACATAGTCGCCAAAGTTGTGTTCTGCTTTTCCACTTACTTCTGTTGTGTGTCCACAAGTTGCGGCATGCCAGTGGTATGTTGAGCCACTTGTCCATTCTAACGCAAATGTGTGCACATGGATTTTACTGCCTTCATCTGTTACTGTGTCTTCACATCCACAAACGCTACATTTTCTTGTTTTTGTTCCATCTGCTTCTGTTGTGGCATCATTATTTGAAACATAGTCGCCAAAGTTGTGTTCTGCTTTTCCACTTACTTCTGTTGTGTGTTCGCAAGTTGCGGCATACCAGTGGTTTGTTTCATCACTTGTCCATTCTGACGCAAATGTGTGTTCGTGACCTTCTTGCGAACAACTAACCATTAATGTACTTACTGCAAACAAAATTGCTGTAAATAAACCAATTTGTTTTTTCATTTTCTTTTCCTTTTTTTATTTTATTGTTTGTTTGCACCGCAAACTTTGTAAACCAAATAAAAAGATTCCCGTATCAGGCACGAGAATGACAAAATAAAAAAGACGCCATAAATTTGCATTTTAAACAAACTTACAACGTCTTTTGCTTTATTTTAAAAAAGATACAATTATTTCTATTGATTGATTGATTGATTGATTGATTGATTGATTGATTGATTTTTCATGAAAAAACTCTCTTTTTCTATATTTTCTGAATATTATAACATATAATTTGTTTTTATCAAATAAAATGAAAACTTTGTCATTAACCGGCGGTAGCAACAGGAGCCTCGCCGCAGGCGTCCACCTGTTTTGGTCAACCAAAATTGTAACACCTGCACCCGATTATTATGCTGCAAAGCAAACTTCATAAGGTGTTCTGATTCAGGATATTTTCCAATACCTTATGATAATCGCCATGTTCATAAACCGGTTTTCTTTTCCTCAGAATTGATTTCAATCCAAGAAGTTTATTAAGATATTTATGACATGTGGGATAACTCATTGTAAGACCTTCATTTTTCAGCTGATTACATAACTGTCTGTAACCTCTTGTGCCGCCCAGGTCGTGAAATTTTCTGCCTGCTTACTCAAGTTTCGATGCAAGTTCCTTTATGTATCCATCCTATCGATTTTCTTGTAGTTATAATAACCATTTGGATGAATGAACATCCTTCTCAATAACCATCTGAGACCGAAATACTCATTATTGCTGTCAATGAACCCATATGAAGCTCTAATCGATTTCCTTTACAAAGAATGCCGCCGCTTTTTTTAGGAATAGAATCTCTTTCTGTTATTCTGCCAGATGTTTCTTAAACATCCGGTTCTGCTCCATTAAATATAATTCTTCTTTCATTCAAGTGAAGATAAACCATTTTTCTTTTTCCTCTAATTATAATAGCACAGTAGCAAACGCTCATCGTCCTCGCTGGTTTCGACAGGCTCAACCCGAGACGCTGCGGTCGACTACCGCCCCTCCCATCCGAGCTAAGCACCATTTTCCGCCTCAGAATGATAAAATCAAAACAAACAAAAACCGGACCTTCATTCACCTTAAACAGTTCCCTGATGGTAAGGAAGCCAATTTCGTGCGCACCTTGCGCACGACGCTCCCCGCGTTTCACGGGTGAAAGCAGGTCTTCGTTAAAACATTAAAGCCTCAGTTTCTGAACCGAGGCTTTTTATTTTAAACAAAAAAAAACTGGCAGCTACCTACTTAAACAACTGCTCGTGCAGTTGTTTGAAGGTAAGGAATATTATACCGTGCGCACTTTGCGCACGACCTTCCCCGCGTTTCACGCGTGAAAGCAGGTCCTCTTTAAAACATTAAAGCCTCAGTT
>JAEDGQ010000028.1 GCA_016297415.1 Treponema sp. | reverse complement strand
TATTTAGCGTTCACGGAAAATAATGCGTCCGCGATTTAAGTCATATGGTGAAAGAGCAACTTTTACACTATCGCCAGGAACAATTCTGATGTAATGCTTACGCATTTTTCCTGACAGATGAGCCATGATTACATGACCACCATTCTTTAATTCAACTCTGAACATTGTGTTAGGCAGAGCTTCCTTAACAATACCTTCAACTTCAATTGCTTCTTCTTTAGCCACATTTCCTCCAAAAAAAGTTTGCCTTTTTATTGTTTCTTATTTATACTAATTATCAACTTATTAAAAATCTTGTCAACGGGAGGATGAACATGGACGCAGGCTTTATTGAAACAATGAAACAACAGCTGATGGACCAGAAGCAGGTAATCCTTGGTTCACTTGCTGCACAGAGTGAAGACTATAAAAAAATAGTTGAATCAGGCGAATCTGGTGATGAAATAGATGTTGCTTCAGATGTTGTTGACGGACAGCTCCTTGAATCATTAGGATCTCAGGACGCAAATCGTCTTCAGCTAATCAACAACGCACTTGATCGCATTAAGCAGGGAACTTACGGTTATTGTCTTAAATGTAAACAGGAAATTCCTACAGAACGTCTGGAAGCAATTCCTTATGCATTTATGTGTATCAGCTGCCAGAGTGCCGCTGAACGCCTTAACAGATAAATATAACTGTTAATAAAAAAAGCTGTCCTTCAGGACTACAGGGTTAAACCTGTAACCGGGGGCAGCTTTTTTTTATAAAAACAAAGTGCAAAGTCAGATTTCTGAAAGGAGCTTTAAAACTGATTTATATCAAAGCTTTTTATAGTACCGTTGTCAGGGTAGCATAATTCTTTATAGCCTGCTTTTTTTGCCATATTTAAGGCTATATCAAAACTGCAGTCCAGAGCATCCTTAAAATGAGAATCTGAACTCAGCATAACTGGTACGCCCTGATCGTGAAGAAGTTCCAGGAAATAAAGGGAAGGGTAAGGGCTTGTAAGCCATTTTCTGCTGATGGCACCTGTATTTATTTCTGAAATAACACCCGCCTTTTTTATTGCTTTTGCAGTTTCTTTCAGCTGTTCTTTATACCAGCTTTCGTCTTCATTAAAGAATGGACTTTTTTCATTGAACTTTCTGACCAGATCTGGATGACCGATTATTGAAAAGCTGCTGTTTTTGAGCATCTGGCGTTGTGTTTCAAAATAAGAACAGACGTATTCTCTGGCATTGCCTTTAAAATACTTTTTGATATCTTCATCTCTTCGCTCAGGTGAATAATCGATGGCAATCAAATCGTCGAGAAGAGAACCACCGTTATCAATAAAGTGAACTGAACCAATTAAGAAATCCGGGTTAATTTTTTTGTAGACTTCAAAATCTGGTTTGCAGAATCTTTCAGCCCAGTCAGCTTCAAAACCCAGTCTTATATCAATCTGGTTTTTGTATTTTTCTTTAAGAGCGAGAACTTCTGAACAGTAATTCTGAAACTGATTTAACTTGATGCTGCAGCTGTATTCCAGAGGAAAAGAAGCATGAGATGAAAAGCCCAGGATTTGCATTCCTTTGCTTATAGCTGAAATTACATTTTCTTCCAGAGTGCTTTTTCCGTCACAATAAGTGCAGTGGGTGTGAAAATTGATTTTCCAAGTATCAGCAGTAGTCATAAATTATATCCTTATGAAACACCGCGTTAGCGGCAGTGCAAGGAGGCACTGTATCTGCAGAATGATGATACAACGTAGCAGCATTCTGCAGTGATAAAAATTACAAGGATGTAATTTTTATCACACCTCCTCAATAAAAGAAGTCTTTTGTTACTTTCAGAAAGTGCTGGAATTCATGGTTGAACTCATCAAGATTAAAACGGCATCCTGGAATGTCCATATTTTTTGCACAGGTATTAAGTCTTGAACCATAATCTGCCAGACGCCTTGCACTGATAGTGCCTGAGCTGCCGCAGAGTGAATGACCGATTTTACGAAGTTCCTCAAAATCAGATTTTTCTAAGGCTGCTTCTGCATTTTGTAAAGTCAGCTTTGTCTGCTCCGTAAATGTACTGATTATGCTTTTGCCCAGTTCCAGGTCCTGTTGGATTGTGTCCATAAAATCTTCCTGATCCCAGGAACTGATTTTTCGTTCGTCACTTTCCAGGGTAGTAATGTCCTGAATTTCCGGCAGTTCCATAATGGTGCCCCATTTTTCAAGAATATTACCGATAGCCTGACTTTTGAATGGTTTAACAATAATATCGTTAATACCAATTTTTTTATAAGATTCAAAATCGTTTTTATCGTTGTTTGCAGTACAGGCAATAATAATGCCTTTATAACCTGAATGACGGAGTTCTCTGGTAGCTTCAATACCATTTTTAACAGGCATCTGAATATCCATAAAAATAATTTCAATATCAGGAACTTCCTTGATTTGTTCGATGGCCTGTTGACCGTCTTCTGCAAAATAAACGTCTGCACCGAATTTCTGGACAAATGTAACAAGCAGTTTTCTGTTAACAGGATGATCTTCAACAACAAGGATTTTTTTGTTTTTAGCAATGAAAGAAGAATCCTTTTGCTTCAGATCTGCCAGAGTTTCGTCGTTTGCAAGTTCCAGTTCTTCCAGTACCTCTTCATCAGGAAGAAAAGCTTCTTTTAAGAGATCCTGAACCATTTTTCGCTTGAAAGGTTTGTAAAGATAGCCCTTGAACCAGTTCAGCATTTTCATTTTTGCTTCACCACGCATCTGACCTTCTGGAACAAGAAGATAAAGAACAGGACTGTGTTTTAATTCGCTGCTGTTTTTTATTTCGTTAGCCAGATGCCAGCCGTCTATCCCCGGCATAATCATGTCTACGAATATGAGGGTATATGGATTATTGTCTTTTTCCGCAGAAAGCAGAAGTTCAAGACTTTTTTCGGAAGAATTTACAGACTGTATGTCTGTGATTCCCGCATTATTTAAAAGCAAAGTAAGTGATTTTGCAGCCATGGGTGAATCATCAATAATGAGTACTTTGACTTTTTTTTCGATTTTGAAAGGCTGGCTCTCTATATCTACCATTCCTTCCAGAAGAGGAATCTTAAAATAGAAAATAGAACCGCCTTCCGGATTTGATTTTACTCCGATTGTACCCTGCATAAGGGTAACAAGGTTTTTGGAAATAGAAAGTCCAAGGCCTGTGCCGCCGAAACGTCTGTAAGTCGAAATGTCTGCCTGATAGTAATTTGTAAAAAGTTTTGATTTCTGGTCTTCTGTAATTCCAATTCCTGTATCTGTTACAGAAAACATAAGTTTATCACCGTCTTTTTTCAGTTCAACATGAATATAACCCTGGTTAGTGAATTTAACAGCGTTTTTTAGAAGATTGAGTATGACCTGCTGAACACGAACAGGATCACCTGTTACGAAGGCAGGAATTGAAGAATCTATGTCCGTGATTATTTCAAGACCACGGTTAAAAGCTTCTATACTGATTAAGTCTACAACCTGTTCTGTAAGTTCTGTAATGTTAAAAGGAACCGATTCCAGCATAAACTCGTTGGAGCGGATTTTTGTAAAGTCGAGAATATTATTTGCCAGATCCAGAAGAACATCTGCACTGAATTGAATCTGACGAATGTATTCTCTCTGTTCCTTGTCCATATTAGTGTCCTGGAACAGTTCTACAGTGCTGATTATGGTCTGAATCGGTGTTCTGATTTCGTGGAGGGTGCTGGCCAGAAAACGGCTGGCATCGTCAATATCGCCTCTAGATTTTGCCATTTAAGATTTCGATTGATTTCTGAACAATTGCTTCTGGTTTCTGAGGCTTAGCAATGTAGCTTTTTGCACCCAGAGATGTTGCCTGAATGATATAATCCCTGGAAACCATCTGAGAATAAACAATAACTGAAGCAGGGTAGTGCTTGTCGTGAAGAAGTTTAAGAATATTGAATCCGGAAAGTCCAGGCATATAAATGTCGAGAATTACCAGATTATACCGTTTTGAATTTGCAGCCTGAAGGAATTCAGAACCAGAGGCAAAAACATCGCAGTTTGCGCCAATTTTCTGATAGGTGGCAGAAAGAAGCTGCCTGATAACAGCATCATCATCTACAACTGCCACATTGATTTTTGGAGAAACTGTATTCTGATCCGATTCGTCTTCGTCATCCTGCACACCAGTATCAGAGAAGAATCTCATTTCTACAGAACCTGTTTCTGTATTACCAGTCTGTGAAAGAATCTGGTCAGAAATAAGATCCTGAAGGTTTTCTGTTGTACCGGCTTCTACAATGGAATTCAAAACAGTTGAAAGATTTGTAACAACTTCAATTCCGTGGTATTCCGGGTGACCTTCAATCAGTTCTTTTGTAAAGTCAGACATTGAAAGAATAAAGATATTCTTTTTTTCAATTCTTTTATCTGCAATTACATTGTCCAGAAGCAGTTCAAGATTGGCTCCGTCTACAAAGTTTAATTCAAGGTCAGACATCATAATGATTACTTTTGGAGAATCAAGTCTGTTGTTATCCATTAATTCTGTAAGCTTGTATTTGAGTAGGGCCATTTTTTCTCTGTTCATGCCCATGGCGATTTCGATAAAAATAATATTTCTGTTAAGGTGAGTTTCGAGAACACATGGAGTTGTGTCCATAGAAAAGGCAAGGTTTAAGCGGCGTCCGATAGCTTCGAAGAATACATCAAATTTAATGGGCTTAAAGAAGTATTTTACAACACCAAAGCGCTTAAGGCTTGCAACTGTTTTTGTATCAATCTTTGGACCTGAAAGAATCATTGGAATTGCAGCGGTGTTTTTGTTGGAAATCTTCTGAGAAAGAAATTCCATAATACCGTCCAGGGATTCTTCAATATCAAGAATTACCAGATCTGGAATATCATTTAAGAGTTTTGTGAAGGCATCTCTTTTAAGGCTGGCTGTTTCAACCTTTACATTTTCTTCTGTAAGTTTTTCTGTCAGAAATTCTCTGAACATTGGGGATGCATCAATAATCAAAACCTGTTTCATATTTTAATTGTAATTTAATGTAATTGATTTTTCAATGAGATTTCCCTCTACCTTTAGGGCAAACGCATTATAATATATTCCCTGCTAAAAATGGCTTCCAGTCGTGAAAACGTCTTGTCGAAACCGCATGCTAGCATGCTACACGCGTTTTGTGCTTGTAACTATATACGTTTGCCGCTGTCGCGGCAGCACAAAACGAGTGTTTTCGTAAGCCGTTTCACTCCTTTGCGCCATTTTCAATATAAAATTGGTTATAATGCGTTTGCCCTGCCTCTACCTTATACTCAATTCGTGATAGAATAGAAGTATATTCATCAGAGTATAAAAAAATAAGCAGAGAGGTTCTCTATGACAGCAGCAGTTTTTCTGGCTCCAGGATTTGAAGAGGTTGAAGCACTTACAGTAGTTGATTATTTAAGAAGGGCAGGTCAGACAGTAGTAACTGTCAGCGTGCCTGAAGACGGTTGTCCTGTTGAAGCAATAATCGTAGAAGGAAGTCATAAAATCCCTGTAGTGGCAGATGTTCTTCTTAGAGATTTTATTGCCCAGGTTGAAAAAAACGGTGAACCGGATTTAGTTTATTTTCCCGGCGGTATGCCCGGAGCTAAAAACTTAAGTGATAATCAGTATCTTTTTCAGCTTGTAATAAAAATGGAACGGAAAGGAAAACTTGTAGCTGCAATTTGTGCTGCGCCTGCAGTTGTGCTTGCTCCTGCCGGCATTCTTTCAAACCGCAAATGGACCTGCTATCCGGGCATGGAAAAAGAACTGGATAAATGGTGTGGAAGCGCTGTAAAAGCTGAAGAACTTACAGAAAATTCTCATTACATTCCAAATGTGCCTTTTGTATTTGATAATAATGTTCTTACAGGACGGGGACCTGGAACTGCAGAACAGTTTGCCATGAAGCTGGTAGAACTAACTGCAGGTGAAGAAATTGCAAAACAGATTCACCACGGAAGCTGTCAGAGATAGATGCCGTTACAGAGATTTTAAAACTAAATCTGCAGAAAAGCAGGTTCCTGACTTGTTTCAGGGCGGGGGCTTGGGGGTGTCCCCCAGGCGAATGGGGTGCGATGCAACGAAGTGCAGCGCAGGGGAAAGGCTTTTCCCCTTATTTATAAAAAAAAATCCCGCCGGCTCAAGAAAAAATCTCAAACTCAGCGGGATTTCAAGGCAACAGAAAAATCACTATTACCTATCCCCTATTCCCTATTCACTATTACCTGTCCACTATTCCCTGCCTGAGGGCAAAACTATGGGCGTACAATGATGCTTGCAAGTTCAGGGCACTTTTCAAGCTCTTTCTTGAGGCCTTCTTCGCGAGCCTTGTTTTTGTAGTCCTTGCTCTGGAATGAGTATGTGATGTTTGTGTGAACATCGTAAGTTCCTTCCATGATTTTTACAGCGTCTTCTGTCATTACCAGCTCTTCGTCTGTTGGAATTACGAATACTTTAACTTTAGAGTCGTCTGCAGAGATGCATGTTTCAGCGTTTCCTGTGTTAGAAAGCTTGTTCTTTTTAGGGTCGATTTTGATTCCAAGGTGTTCAAGACCTTCAAGAGCTTTACCACGGATCATTGCTGAGTGTTCACCAACACCTGCAGTGTAAACGATAGCGTCTACAGGACCGATTGCAGCAATGTAAGCACCAAAGTATTTCTTGAGGCGGTAACATTCCATGTCAACACCCAGCTGAGCATCCGGGTTTCCCTTTTCTGCAGCTTCTGCAATGTCGCGGCGGTCAGAAGAAAGACCTGTAAGACCGAGAAGACCAGATTTCTTGTTGAGGGCGTTATCCATTTCGTCAGCAGTCATACCAGTCTGGCGCATGATGTAGAATGGAAGGGCACAGTCCATATCACCTGAGCGGGTACCCATTACGAGACCTTCCAGAGGAGTAATACCCATTGAAGTATCGTAACAGCATCCGTTTTTAACAGCACACATAGAAGCACCATTACCAACGTGAGCGATGATGATGTTTGTATCTTTAGGATCTTTTCCGAGAAGTACAGATGCGCGTTTTGCAGTGTAAAGGAAAGAAGTTCCGTGGAAACCGTAGCGGCGTGCACCGTATTTTTCGTACCATTCCTTTGGAATAGCGTAGCGGTAAGAAGATGGTGGCATAGTCTGGTGCCATGCAGTGTCCATTACAGCAACCTGTGGAACAGATTCTGGAAGAACTTTCTGAGCAGCTTCAATACCCATGATGTTAGCCGGCATGTGGAGTGGACCAAGGCCAGAAACTTCTGGAGATTTGAATACTTTAAGAACTTCTGGAGTTACTTTTACAGATTTAGTGAATTTGTCTCCACCATGGAGAACACGGTGTCCTACAGCACCGATTTCGCTCATACTCTTAATAACGCCGTGATCTTTGTCAGTAATAGCGTTAAGGATGAGTTCGATAGCTTCTTTGTGAGTTGGACATGGGCTTTCGAGGAAAAATTTGTCCTTTCCCTTTGGTTTGTGAGTAATGCAAGATCCGGCAGCAGTGATGCGTTCTACAACACCAGTAGCAAGAACGTCTCTGTTGTCCCAGTCATAAACCTGGTATTTTGCAGATGATGAACCACAGTTCAATGTAAGAATTACCATTTGTATCTCCTGAAAATATGCGTGATTAGCGGCGGTGGTTAAGCCATCAGTTCTGGTGGTTGCCCTTCGAGAACCTCAGGAACCGTCAGTCGAAACCACAAAAAAAAATATGCGTTAATTATAGACTTATAAAGCCTTTTATTCAATTAAGAATTTGTTAAACATGGGCGTCTCCCCCGCAGGCGGGGGTCGGGCTGTCCGGGGTTCCGCTTGCGCTCCATTGCTGCGCAACGGCTCCGCCGCCCCTCCCATCCCTGACGCGGGGAAAATACTGGAAGCGTACCTGCACCCGGGCATCCCCAAAACGCCCCTTTCTATCCCTTAAAGGATGCTCTTCAGGATGGGTATCTTATTAGTCTTTTGACAAGAGCTTCAGAAACAGGTAAAACATTAGAAAGCAGTTTTATGCCCTGGATGGAATAAACTTATGACCGACAAATTTCAGATTAAAAAATTTTATCCCTGTTATTTTGCTTTTATGATAAGCGGCTCTGTAGCTTTGATTTTAGGAGCAATTCTTCCTTATATTATTGAAGAAACCGGTATCAGTTTTGCTGTGGCCGGCAGTCTTCTCAGTGTTTTTGCCATGGGCAACTTTCTTGCAAGCTTTGTCTATCCGCCTCTTTCTAAGCTTCTTGGCAGAAAAGCTGCTTTTATTACTACGGCCTTACTGCAGCCTGCAGGTCTTATAACTGTTACTCTTTCTTCTGATGTTTCTGTGCTTCTGGCAGTTTTTTTTATTCTTGGAATTTCCAGAGGCTGTAACAGTATTTTTAACAATGCTTATGTCAACGAAAATTCTGACGGTGGTGCTGCAGCCCTTAATATTCTGCACATGATTTTTGCTGTGGGAGCATTTACTGCACCTGTGTGTTTAAGTGGTTTTATTAAAGCTGGTCTTGGCTGGCGGTTTGAACTTTATTTTCTTGCTGCTGCAGGTCTTCTGGCGGTGATTCTTCTTTTACGCCTTAAAATGAAGGAAGCCCTTATTGCAAATACAGGAAAAGATTATTCTGAACAGAAAAAAACAAAGCCTTTCTGGAAGTGTTCTGTTTTTTATGTTTCCGGTTTTCTTCTGTTTTTTTATCTTGGACTGGAAAACTGCGTAAACGGCTGGTTCAAGACTTATTTTAAAGTATCAGAAATTATGAGTGACGGTTTTGCCAACAGTCTTGTGGGCTTTACCTGGGCGGCCGTTCTGCTTGGACGGCTTGTTACTGCAAACCTGGCTGCCCGAATTAATCCTAAAAAACTTGTTTTTGCTGACTGTATTGCCGCAGCTGTTTTCTTTATTTTATTGACTTCAACAAAGAACCTTACTGTAATTACTGTTTCGATTCTGGGCCTGGGATTTTTCTTTGCGGGAATTTATCCTACTACTGTTTCAAACTGCCGTTCTGCCATTTATGGTTCTGACCTGGGAATGAGCATGCTGCTGGCTGTTTCTGCTGCAGGAGGAATTATTACACCTCAGATTGTTGGCTATGTGGCAGACAAAACTGGTCTTGCCGGTGCCATTAGTCTTTTATCTGTAAATGTTATTGTAATGATTGTTCTTTCGATTATGAATCTTATTCGAAAAGAAGATGGAGAGCCAGGCGTTGCGGCCGGCGATTGAGGCCGCAGAGTGGGGGAGAGCGCAACAGCGTGCGCTCTGGGGGAGAGACTTCTCCCCTTATATTTTTAAAAATTGCTGCCGTTCCAGCCCCAGTTGTCATAGCCCTGGTAAGTTATGTAAATGTTGCTGCCGGGGATTCCAAGGGTGGTGTCTAATATTTCTGTAATTTTTGCTGTCATCTGGTTGCTTTGAGAAGAATTGATTGCTCCCAGTGCTTTTACCTGTACAAAGGCACCTTTTTCCAGTTTTTTTCCGCCGAAATAAAGATCCTTGCTGTCTTCCAGACCAATCATAAGATAACTTTCTGGTTTACCCATTATTGAAATTGCTTTTCCAAGTTCTGTTTTTAAGACATCTCTTTTTTCCTGTGGAAGTGGAACTGTTGTTTTTACTTCGATCATTGGCATTTTTTTTGCCTCCTTTTCTGAATATATTATATCATAATTTAGGTTTTTCTGAAAAATCATGCTATTATTAAGTCAGGGCAAACGCATTATAACTGATTTTGTATTGAAAAATGGCGTAAAGGAGTGAAACGGCTTGCGAAAACACTCGTTTTGTGCTGCCGCGAGAGCGGCAAACGTATATAGTTACAAGCACAAAACGCGTGTAGCATGCTAGCATGCGGTTTCGACAAGACGTTTTCACGACTGGAAGCCATTTTTAGCAGGGAATATATTATAATGCGTTTGCCCTATTATTAAGTTAAGGAGATTTTGATAACAATGAACTCTTTTATTAATTTAATTCTTGGACACATGGCGTGGTTCTGGCTGGGAGTAATGATTGTTTGTATTGCTATTGAGGCTTTTACTTTTCAGCTTACTACTGTGTGGGCCGGCGTCAGTGCTTTTTTTATGATTTTTATAAGTCGCACAGGCCTTCCCATGAGATGGCAGGTTCTGATTTTTCTGGTAATGACAATTGCATTTATTCTTTTTACAAGACCTTTTGTTATGAAAAAACTGAAGCTGGGCAAAAATGTAACAAATGTAAATACTCTGGAAGGTCAGGAAGTGCTTGTTACTAAGGATGTTTCTCAGTTTGAAAAAGGTGAAGCAAAAGCTGCAAATGGTGTTATCTGGAGCGTTACTTCAGAAAACGGTGCTTCAATCCAGGCTGGTGCTGTCTGTGTAATTGTCCGTGTTGACGGAAATACCCTGACTATAAGAACTAAAGATTAATTTTGAAAATAAGGAGAAAAAATTATGATGACTTATGTAATTATTGGAATTCTCATTGTAATTCTGCTGCTGATTCTGGTGAATGTTCGTATTGTTCCTCAGTCCCGTGCTTATGTAATTGAAAGACTTGGTGCTTACAGTGCTACATGGCAGGTTGGTATGCATGTAAAACTGCCTTTTGTTGATTCAATTGTAAATGTTATTTCGCTGAAAGAAAGAGTTATGGACTTTCCTCCACAGCCTGTAATCACTAAGGATAACGTTACAATGCAGATTGATACTGTTGTTTACTGCCTTGTTTCGGATCCAAAACTTTTTACATATGGTGTTGAAAATCCTATTAATGCCCTTGAAAACCTTACTGCTACAACTCTCCGTAACATTATCGGTGAACTTGAACTGGATGAAACTTTAACAAGCCGCGATGTAATTAACTCCAAAATGCGTTCTATTCTTGATGAAGCTACAGACCCTTGGGGTATTAAAGTAACTCGTGTTGAAGTTAAGAATATTGAACCTCCAAAGGCTATCCGTGAAGCCATGGAAAAACAGATGCGTGCTGAACGTGAACGCCGGGAACAGATTCTTATTGCTGAAGGTCACAAACAGTCTGCAATTCTGGAAGCAGAAGGTAAAAAGCAGGCAATGATTCTTGAAGCTGAAGCAGAAAAAGAAGCTGCTGTTCAGAAGGCTAAAGGTGAAGCTGAGGCTATTCTTGAAGTACAGCAGGCTACAGCTCAAGGTCTGAAGATGATTCGTGAAGCAGCACCAGACGAAGCTGTTATCCGTCTCCGCAGTCTTGAAGCTTTTGAAAAAGCTGCTGACGGTCAGGCTACAAAAATCATCGTTCCAAGTGATATTGCAAACCTGACTGGAATTATTTCTGCACTTAAAGAAACAACAAAAAAGTAAACTGTAAGAATGAATAAAAATGTTCCGGATTTGTTATTTGTGTGAACCTGCAGAAAAACGAAAAGGCTGTCCAAAAAGTTCAACTTCCGGTGGTTGAGCCACAATCTGCGGTGGTTGAGCCACCATCTGCGGTGGTTGAGCTTGTCGAAACCACCATATTTAGTGCAATGGTCATTTCGACAGGTGGTTCCTGAGCCTGTCGAAGGGTGGTTTCTGAGCCTGTCGAAGGACTCAATGACCGCTACAGTCATTACTTTTTTGACATTCCCTTTTTTATGCTTAATCTCTTTGCAGTTATTTTAGCGTTTTACGATATTTGGAGCCTGTACACCTTCGTATTCTTTGAAGAAAAGATACTTGAAAGGATGAATATCCAGAGCATTTGTGTACCAGCCCCCGATTTCTTTTGGATTGATGGCGTGGAGTGAAACTGAATGTCCGATTGGAAGAATCATTCCATCGTCCAGAAGTACCTGTTCTGCCTGTGAAAGCAGTTTGTAGCGCTGTACCTGGTCTGTAGTTTCTTCTGCTGTTTTAAGGAGCTGATTAAACTTTTCGTTGTGCCAGTCTGTTGTATTAAGTGTTGAACCTTCCTTAAAAAGTTCCAGGAAGGTAAGCGGATCTGCAAAATCTCCGATCCAGGAATAACAGAATAAATCGTATTTTAAGTATGGAATGCTGTTCAGGTATAAATCTTCCTTAATTTTAAACGGTATCAGATTTACACCAAGCGGAGCCCAGGCTTCTCTAAGTTTAAGGGCCACTTCCATCATGTATTCGTTGTCAGCAATTCCGAATGTAAGATCGAGAATTTTATCCTGAGGAATTCCGGCTTTTTCTCTGGCTGTTTCCATTAATTCCAGAGCTTCTTCTTCGTTTGTTTCTGAAAGGCCTTCAACCTGAGGATAGCCGGCAAGCGGATAAACAAGACTTACTGCAGGTGAAATGAGGCCTTCCCTGAGTTTTGTCCATGGGGCAGCAGCAAGAAGTGCATTACGGAATTCAGAATTGTCCCATACAGGATTGCGGCAGGTAAAGAAATAGTATGATGTTCCGAAAACTGCACTGATTCTGATGGAATCTTTATTGAGGATTTTTGAAGCATCAAGATTTGAGTAAATCCAGTCTGTGCGGCCCGTATTAAAAAGCCAGGCTGCATCAGCTTTATCTTCTACAAATTGAATATCAATTTCTTTAATTGCAACATTATCTTTATCCCAGTACTGTTCATTTTTTGTCAGTACCAGTTTTTCGTCTGTGTTTTCTTTAACAGTATAAGGTCCTGAAAAAACTTCCGGGTTGCCACTGTAAACGGAAAAAGCGTGGTGACATAAAAGTCTTGAAAGATGAGCTGCCGGTGTTTTTAAGGTTACTGTAAGGGTCTGTCCCTTTGCCTTTAAGCCAACCTGAGTATGCTGTCCCTTTGTTTCTCTGTATTCCTTTATGCCGGAAATACAGTCAATAAGACTGGCATAAGGAGCACCTGGTGTTTTCTGAAGTGCAAGCCAGCTGTCAATTACTGACTGAGCTGTAATTGGAGTTCCGTCTGAAAAACGGGCGTCATTTCTGATAACGAAAGTCCACCTCTTTTTGTCACGGGAAATTTTATAGGATTTGGCAAGAGCTGGTACAGGTTCAAGAGTGTTTGGATTGTAGTTAAAAAGTCCTTCCTGAAGACTGTTGATAATCTGTGCTTCGTTTGAATAATTGGAAAGCAGAGGATTAAGCTCAAGTTTTGCAGGAGAGGCAGCCATAATAAAAGTACGCTGAAGAGCCGGATCAAATTTGCTTTGAGTCTGTGTTTCTTCTTCCAGATCTGCAAAATCTGATTCCTGTGCAAAGAGTAGGGAAAAAACTGTAAAACAGCAGAGAACTGCCGCAATTTTTTTAGTCATTTGAAATTCCAAGTTTTCTGAGCTGTGACTCTTCTTCGATGTATGCAGAGTATTCTGAGCGGTGCTGGTTTGCTTTTACTACAGAATTCTTAATGGCTGTAATTTCCATTTTGAGGCCCTTGATTTTTGGTCTGTTGGAAGGTACAGGTGCATTCTTAAAGAAGTCATCCAGACCATTTAAAGTTTTTATAAGTTTCTGACAGTCCTGAATCTGCTGATTTACATATTCAAGAATCTTGTCTTCTTTCTGCTGTGCAATTTTTTCGTAACCTGGTGCTTTTCTTACACCAACAGAAGAGTATCTTCTTGCTTTGTTTTCCAGTTCGTTGAGAAACTGGAAGTAATCCAGCTTTTCATGATGCTTTGTATCTGAATCCTGATCTGTTACTGTAATCTGGTAGAAAACAGGTTTTTCGGAAATACCAAAGGCCTTGCGAAGAGCTTTTTTGAATTTATCCATAAAGCTGTTGTGTTCGCTTTCGAGAACATCATGGTTTTCCTGGATTTTTCCTTTTGCTTCAAGAATCTGACCCGGAATGGCACCGAAAATTCTCAGGGCAGTAAGAAGCATTTCTTTTGTGTCTATTTTTACTTCTTTTTTTGCAGACCGGCTTTCTTCAACTTCAAGTTTTTTTAAGAGTTCCTGCCGGAGTTTTTCTTTCTGTGCAGACTGGTCTTCGTTAATGATTTCGTTGATCAGTTCATTATAGAAAGGAATTTTTCCCATAACTGCGGTGAAGTTCTTTTTGATTTGAGTCAATTCTTCTTCTGGAGAAGAAAGTGCTTTCTGATAGTTGAAAGAAGAACTTGTAAACATAGTACGGCGGATATTTGCCTTGTAGTTTTCTCTCTGGAAGTCTGTCAGTTCTTTTAAACTTCTGTTGATTGAAAGAAGGGCTTTGCCGGCTTTTGAGATGCTGTCATTAATCATGCTGGCTGTAAGCTGGTCTGAACTCTGGTGGGCAGACAAAAGCATTTTTGAAAGAGTTCTTGTATTGATGTTGCTGGAATTAACTGTGAAGTTGTTCCATAGAATGGAATTGTTAAGGTCTACCAGTTTTCTGATGTTTGGAAGCTGCAGGTTTGAAACCGAAAACTTGTAATAGTTGCAGAGGAAGTCCATTGTGTTTTCGTAATCGGAAAAACGCATACCCATAACCATGGCTTTTTCGTTATCACTGAAACCTGTATTTTCTGGTGGAATGATGTCAGAAATTTTCTTATCGTTTTTGTAAGGATCTGGAGTGATCATTGCTTTTTTGAGAAGATATTCAAAAAGGTTTTTTACACAAGAGTGTAAAAGACGATAGTTTTCCAGAACTTCTGGAAGTGCTGTTCCATCAAACCATGCGCTTTTTGCGTCTACAGCGTTTAAAAGCTGATCGTTAAAGTTATTCTCTGCCATATCTTCCATTATCGGCAATTTTTTCAATTTCTACAATACAGTAGTTAATGAGGCGGGCAAAGACCTGCGGGGCAAACCCATTATAATATATTCCCTGCTAAAAATGGCTTCCAGTCGTGAAAACGTCTTGTGGAAACCGCATGCTAGCATGCTACACGCGTTTTGTGCTTGTAACTATATACGTTAGCCGCTCTCGCGGCAGCACAAAACGAGTGTTTTCGCAAGCCGTTTCACTCCTTTGCGCCATTTTTCAATACAAAATCAGTTATAATGCGTTTGCCCTACAAAGACCTGCGGGTGCATTGCTTTATATATGGTAATAAGTTGAATATTTACTCTTAAATCGTTATGCTTTAAGGAACTTTCTTAAGAATAATCAGTAAGAAAGATTTTAAAAATCAGGTGAATATTTATGGCAGAAAACGAAAAATTACAGATCATCCGCCACTCATGTGCGCATGTAATGGCAGAAGCAGTCAAACATCTTTTCCCGGGAACAAAAATCGCCATTGGTCCAGCTATCGACAATGGTTTTTACTACGATTTTGATTTTCCTGCAGACCATAAAATCACGGAAGACGACTTTGCCGCAGTAGAAAAAGAAATGCGCAAAATCATTGCCTCTGGTGCAGAATTTGTACGCAAAGAAGTTTCTAAAGAAGAAGCTCTTAAACTTTTTGCAGATGAACCATACAAGGTTGAACTCATTAACGATCTTCCTGCTGATGCAGTAATTTCTACTTACGAACAGGACGGCTACCTTGATCTTTGCCGTGGTCCACATGTAGCATCAACAAAAGAAATTAACGGTCAGGCATTTAAGCTTGATAAGCTTGCCGGTGCATACTGGCGCGGTGACTCTGACCGCCCTATGCTTACTCGTGTTTATGCACTCTGTTTTGAAAAACCAAACGATCTTAAAGATTACCTTGCAATGATTGCAGAAGCTGAAAAACGTGATCACCGCAAGCTTGGTACAGAAATGGATCTGTTCCATCTTGATCCTGAAGATCCAGGTCAGATTTTCTGGCATCCAAACGGATGGACAATCTATACAACAATTCAGGATTACATGCGCAAAATGGTACGCCGTGACGGATACCAGGAAGTTAATACTCCTGCCATTATGCCGCGTACTCTCTGGGAACGTTCAGGTCACTGGGGACACTACCAGAAGAACATGTTCATTACTGAATCAGAAAAGCGTCTTTTCGCTATTAAACCAATGAATTGTCCTGGTGCTCTCGAAATCTTCAAGAGCCGTCTCCGCACATACAAGGAACTTCCACTTCGTCTTGCTGAATTCGGTCACGATGTACGCAACGAACCATCTGGAACTCTCCATGGTGTAATGCGTGTACGTGGTTTTGTTCAGGACGATGCACACATTCTTTGTACAGAAGAACAGGTTGCTTCAGAAGTAGCTAAGTTCTGTAAGCTCCTTAAAAATGTTTACCATGACTTTGGCTTTGATGATCTGGTTGTAAAATTCTCTACAATGCCGGAAGATCACGTTGGTGACCTTGCAACATGGGAAAGAGCAGAAAAAGCTCTTGCTGATGCCTGTCACGAAGCAGGTCTTGACTTCGAAATCCAGCCAGGTGAAGGTGCCTTCTACGGTCCAAAACTTGAATTTAAGCTTTATGACTGCCTTGGCCGTGAATGGCAGTGTGGTACAATCCAGGCTGACTTCCAGCTTCCATCTGCTGAACGTCTGGACGCAACATACATTGGTGCAGACAACCAGAAGCATCACCCTGTAATGCTTCACCGTGCAATTCTTGGTTCTTTTGAACGCTTCCTCGGTATTCTTATCGAAAACTTTGCCGGTGCTTTCCCAACATGGCTTGCCTTTGAACAGGCTGCCGTTGTTCCAGTAAATCCGGACTTTGATGACTATGCAAAAGAAGTTCAGGAAGTACTTCAGGCTGCAGATATTCGTGCCAACGCTTACATTTCTGACGAAAATATGCGTCAGAAGATTAAGATGATTACAAAGGAACACAAAACTCCTTACATCCTGGTTGTTGGTGAAAACGAAAAGAACGAAAAGACTGTAAGCGTTCGCTTCCGTCAGTCTTCAGGACTTGAACAGAAAACAATGAAACTTGAAGAATTTGTTGCTTATGTTCAGGACAAAGTAAACAACCATGTAGTTGGTATCTAAGTAACTGAGAAAACTGCGTAAGGGTATGGAGCACCTTTAGTTCTGCCCTGGTTGCGCTATGGCGGAACCAGGGCAGAATGGAGCGAAAGCGGAAGTGCGGAACACCCGACCCCGTTTTAACGGGGATACGCCCTAAGAATAAAAAGGGTCATTCACAAAAACTGTGGATGACTTTTTTTTATTTTGAACAGACTTTTACGCCAAGGGTAGCAATCATTGTGTCAAAACCCCGACCGTCAGCAATTGCACCTAAAGGGATGTAAATGCGGCCTTCAAATCCTGCATGCCACTTTGAATCAAGCTTACGCATCCAGCTGACTGCAATATTCGGATACAGAAAATTCATAGACTGGTAATACCAGCTGTTTATTGATTTAACGCTGTCTTTTTCAGATTCATCAACACCATTGGCAAGCAGACCAAATCTTCCAAGAAAACTTATACCTGCTCCTGCCTGAAGTGCGTTTTTTTCGAAAATCCAGGTGTGGCTGGCATCAAGATCAAGAAGGCAGGAAAGGACCAGGGCTGTGCGGTTTTCGATTTCTGCAGGACGGGCGTTTTTGCCATCCCAAAGATAATAATTGGTAAAAAAAGTAAATTTTGGCTGAAAGTTTATGTAGTGGTTGTTGAAAAATTCAAAGCCAAGACCACCGCCAAACATTATGGGACTTGGGGCACTTTTGCTGTCGGTGTTTACATAAACCATTGGTCCAAGAGTAAAGAAAAAGTCCCAGTTTTTAAGTGCAAATATATTGTCCGTATGGGAAGCATTGTTTTTTTCAGAAGCTTCATCTGCCCGGGAGCCGGAATTTCCGGAATCTGGTCCGGCAAAAAGTTCCGGCATAAAAGCTGTGTTGAGGAGAAATAAAACTGTAAGCAAAAATAAGTTTTTTTTCATGTAAAAAGGCCTGAAAAAATTCAAAACTTTCTATAAATCACCATACAGGACTTTTCCAAGATCTACAACAAGAAATCCTGAACGGCCTGTTTTGTAAAAGTCACTTTCTTCCCAGCTTACGGCCATTTTGTTTCCGCTGATGCAGAATGAAGAGTAAACATAACCTTCAGGCAGTTTTGGAAGACGGAAAGCCATGTTCTTGCCGCTGTTTACAATGTGGCGGCCCTCCAGGGCTCCGTTAAAATAAGTTGTTCCATCGCTGAAAACAGCGCAGATCCAGCCGTCGCTAATAATTGTGCTGGCGTGAGTAAGTCCGTCTGCATCCAGTGTAGTTGTAAAATATCTTGGAGAAACTCCCCCTGCGTTTTTGCATTCAATGACAAAATCAAAAGTTGAAGGAATTGATTTAAGAAGATTTTTTACCCGTTTTGGGGCTTCAGAATATCTGGCAGGAGAGTTTTCCTTGCGGTAAGCAGCTTCTGTAGTTTCAGTCATAATGATTTTTCCTTCCTGAGTAAAAGGACTCATGGCTTTAAGATCATCAAGACTGTTGAATTTGTAATAATTGAAGTAAGTTTTGCTGTGGTCCATGTATTTGGCAGAAATCAAAAAGTTCTTTCCGTCAAAACGGGTTCCTGTAATTTCTCCGCCGGAAGCAAGTTTTAAGTCACCGTATGTTACTACAGGGAAAAAAGCTCTGTTTTCAAAATCACATCGTACAAGATAAGGACGGTCTGGATTTTCTTCGCTTTTGTTTACATCGAGAGCTGCATCTTTGTTAAAGAAAGAAGAACGGCTCAAAGTAATATATGGATTGCCGTTGTCAAAAATCAGGCTTGAAGCTGTAGTGTCAGAAAAAAGTTCCATATCCTGCATTAAAACAGGAACTCCGTCTTCTCCAAGAAGAATGATTCCAAGTCTGTTAACAACAAGACAGCCGAGACCTTTGCTGTCGATGCCGGAGTCGGAACAGCGTAGGGTTTCAGTCCATGGTTTGAGGCTGGAAATTCCGGAACGCTGAGGAAGGGATGTTTTTTCAAATCCGTTTTTAGTAAAAAAATACCACTGATGGGTTCTTGCTGATTCTTTCATTTGTGCAATTTCCTGTGGTGTCTGTTTTTTAGAGCAGCCTGTAAAAAGAAGGACTGCTGCAGTCAATGTAAAAATTAAACGCTTCATCAGTTTATTATCGGCAGAAAAAAAATGAGTATAAAACAAAAAATCTGGAGGTTGCGGCTTTTTCAAAGCCGCCGGGCTATTCGTGGCTCCGGCTTTCGCCTCCGGTGCTCCGCACCCGCTTTGCGGCCACTACTATCCCTAACCCAATATTCCTAGTAAAATTAGTTAACAGGAGTCTTTATGACGCTTAGTCTTTTTTCGCGTTATACTAAAATAGTAAATATAATACTGGCTCTTTCTCTGGTTCTTTGTGCAGGAAGTCTTGTTTCGGTTCTTTTCTAAAAGGTGTAACCAGTTTTGAGCAGGGAGTTTTTAAAGGTATGAAAAAAATCTTTTTAGCAGTTTTTGCAGCAGTTTTATGCAGCATGCCTCTTCTGGCAGAAAATGAAATTTCTCAGTATACAGAGCAGAAATTAAATGAATTTGTAATCCAGCGAATCATTATGAAAAGCTGGGATCATACAGATGCCATCCGGGAAATTGACGAAATCAAGACAGAAACTTTTGCGTCTCTGGAAGAAAATGCCATTGACTACGAACAGGAAGCCTGTCTTCTTGATGCCATTTATTTTCTTGAAACTTACGAACACCTTTATTCAAAAGAACATCGTGCAGCTTTAAGAAAACAGACTCAGGTCCGCATGAAAAAATATCACGCCATGATTGAAAAAAGATCTGACGAAAAAATCAGCAAGTGGACTTATATAGTCTGTGCAGATATTACTAACTACTACATGACAAGATCAGTAGCTGCCTGCTTTAAGTATGGATTTAAGGTTAAGGCCTGGTACACAGCGGCAATTGCAAAAGACAAGTACTTTACACTGGCAAATTCCTGTCTTGCAAACTGGCACTTTTATGCTCCGGCTCCATTTGGTAGTGATAAACGGGCAAGAGAACTGTATGCCAACGGTTTGAAAGGTGCAAAAACAGCGGGGGAACAGTATCTCGCCAATATGTATTATTCTCAGTACCTGTACGAGAAAAAAAAGAAAGATGATGCAAAAAAATATCTTCAGGTCTGCTATGATTTAGACTTGGGTACAACAGAACTTGATCTTATTTCTAAATGCAACAGCGACGGAATTTCTTTCCTTCAGTATTTAAGAAACCGCTCTGGTGTTGATGAAGAAATTCCTGAAAACGAAAAACAGAGCGACGATTAAAAAATAGAAGTATTCTCCTATCAGGGCAAACGCATTATAACCGATTTTATATTGAAAATGGCGCAAAGGAGTGAA
>JAEDGQ010000126.1 GCA_016297415.1 Treponema sp. | reverse complement strand
GATGAAAAATAAGGAAATGAAAGACAAATAATCTGCTCTTTAAAAGAGCAAAAGCTAGATTTATGAGATTTTTTCTCAAAAATCTGGCTTTTTTTTTCAGGCCTTAAAATTGGAGACCTTTTTCAGTGGCCTCCACATTATCAGACAGCTTTTATTCAATAATTAAGCAACTGGAAGTTCGCTGCGGCTTTTTATGATTTTGCCTGCAATTCCATATTCAAGAGCTTCATCAGCTGTAAGCCAGTGATCACGCTCTGTATCTTTTTTTACAGTATCAAAATCTTTGCCTGTAGCTTCTGCAATGAGTTTTGTTAAAGTTTCACGGGCTTTTGAAATTTCCTGTGCTGTAATTTCAATGTCTGTTGCAACACCACGACTTCCACCCATTAAAGGCTGATGAATAAGGTAGTGGCTGTTTGGAAGGCTGAATCTTCTTTCTTTTGGAACAGAAAGGAACAGTGTTACACCCATGCTGGCAATAAGCCCCATACCAATTGTATAAACAGGAGCATTGATAAAACGAATCATATCATAAAGACCGAATCCATCATCAATTGAACCTCCTGGAGAATCAATATAAAGATAAATCGGCTTATCTGAATCTGCTTCAAGAATAAGAAGCTGTTTTACGATTTTTTCTACAAGTTCCTGATTAACTTCTCCGCTAACAACAATCTGGCGTGTTTTAAGAAGTTTATCCATTAAAGAGTCACTTCCGACTCCTTTTTTGTCTTTTTTTTCTTCTTCACAAATAATTGATTTCATCATGACTTTAATATAGTAAAAATACTGTTAAGTGTCTAATAAAATAATAAAAAAATCATAAAAGGGAGGAGCCCCTCCCTGCGCTCCAAAGCAAAAATGCTTTTACGCTACCCTTCCTGCGGGGCACAGGCTTTTCTCTCTGCCCCGCAACGCCCCGGCCTTAGAACATGTATTTGCAGCTGATCTGACCAAAGCTTGTACGACGGAAATTATAGAATTCAGAGTTTTTATTGTCACTCTTAACCCACATTCCGGAAGCAGTTACTGTAAGACAGTCTGCTCCTTTAACAGTAAATGAAGGCATAAGAACAAAGTCCAGTGTTTCAACTTCCATAATACCCTTTACATCAATTTTAAATGTATCGTGCATATAGCTGTCAGTTACATCAACAATGATTTTATTGGAAATATATTTATCATCAGAGTTGTAATCTACATCATACTTAGCAAAGGCACCATTTTTGATTTTATCATTGTTAAGGATATATTTGCCCTGAGTCTGAATGTTAAGGTTCATATTAGTCCAAGGCATATCCATATCAAAACCACAAACCCACTGAATGCTGTTGTTTGCAATCCATGGATTGTCCCCGGCAGTATCTTCTGTAAGATAATAAGCACCTTCTGCACGAACATTAAACTTCCAGAGAACACATGCACCTTCAAGCCCAAAAACCTGAACCTGATCATAATTAAGGGATGGAAGAGCATAAACTGTATCTGTATCATCTTTAAGGGCAAAGGCCACCGGATTAGCTTTCAGTTCATCCCCTTGTGCTAAAAGTTTCTTTTCATCATCAGTTAAAGAAGAAGGATTTGTTTGCTGTTTTAACATTGCAGCCATTAAAGCATCACGATTATCTTTCTGCCATTTAGCAGCGTATGAGGCTACCTGAGTAGAAAACTTTTCAAGATTTGCACTTGGCTGCTTCAGGTGTCCGTAGTAGTAGCTTGCACCAAGATCAAAGCCTGCCACAGTAAATGTTGTTCTGGCTCCGGCCTGACCATATTTAAGGGAATGAATGTCATCTTTAACAAGATTGTCAGAAGAAAACTTAGAAGCTTTAAGAAGTCCACCGGCCACATCTTCAGAAGCATTAATATTGTGCATCATAATTTCTGTTACAGTTTCTGTAAGTTCCTTTGACTTTGCCGGCTGCCAGATTCCCTCAGAAGCCAGACGGTCTACAGTCATCACAGGAGTCCATACACCTTCCAGCTTAACGTTTGAAGGAGTTGAATAAATAACATGGAACATAGGTTCTGCAATGCGTCTGTCTATATAGTCAGGAAAAATAAAGTCTGTATAATCGTTAGCATTAAAATTATCAACAACATGAATTTTGTCAGTTTTTCCCCATACAGTCTTTATTTTACCGGCTTCCAGCTGGAAGTTTCCTATATAAGCTCTGGCTGTAAGTTCGTCAAGAATATCAGCTTTATATTCACCAAGAGAGTTATTATCCAGTTTTATTTTGATTTCTGCGTCAGATGACGCACCGCTGTATGCAAAATTCAATTTTCCAGAATATTTTGCATCAGTTTTCATATCTCCGGCACTATAAAAATCTCCGGATTTTCCATCTTTACGCTGGTCTGTATATACTCTGCCTGCAACCTGTGCTTCCCCGCTGATAGCGATAGCAGGTTCAGCAGATGATTCCATATCAAAATCATCCCATTCATCAGCAAAAGCAAAACCTGCAAACGACGCAATTACTGCTGCTGTAAAAATTTTCTTCATCTTCTTCATAGTTCATACTCCCAAAGCAGAAGCCTTTGCAACAGTTCAGACTTCTGCTAAATTTATTTTTTTTTATTTTTTTCCAGTTACACATACTGCAGCAACAATCGCTTCCAGTAATTTGATTTTTTTCATAAAACCCCTCTTCTAATCGGTTCGTTCGTTTAATCTTTTGAACCAATATATACATAATATACTGTAATTTTTACAAAAATGAAAGTTTAAAATCAGGAAATTTCTGTTTTATTCAACAAGTTTCTTTTTACTCCAGCCCTGAAGAAGTCTTTTCTGATTTTCTTCGCTGGATATAAGGAATTTTGCAAACAGTTCATTAGTCTGAGCAAATTCCCGGGCAAGAATAATCTGCTCATCTGAAGTAAAGTTAGAAAGAACATAATCCGCAATGTCACGGTCAACAGGCTTTGTAAGGCCGAATCTAAGACGCCAGAAATCAGGAGTACCAAAAGTGTTCTTCATAGATCTGAGGCCATTATGACCGCCAAGTCCGCCGCTCCACTTTAAGCTTACAGTCCCGAGAGGAAGTTCAAGTTCATCGTGAACAACAAGGATTTCTTCAGGATTAATCTTAAAAAAGCGGGCAAGTTCTCCAACGCTTTCTCCAGAAAGATTCATATATGTAAGAGGCTTTAAGAAATAGATTTTATCAGGAGCGCCTTCAGGAATTACAGGTACACTGCCATCTTTTTTTGCATAAGTACCAGTTTCAGCAAACCAGCGGGCAAGAACTTCAGTTTCAACAACAGCATAGTCACCCTTAAATTTCTGCTGAAAATTAAGTCTGTTATAAAAAGGAAGCTGACTGGCAAACTGCCATGCTACGTTATGACGGGTCTTTTCGTACTCTTTCCCGTAATTTCCTAAAAAAGCTACAAGTTTAATCATAATAAGATAATTATAGTAAATTTTTGTTTTCAATGGGAGGGGGGCTAATATTCCGATAAATCAAAAGCATCAAAAATCCTAAAATCATCAGGATTTGCGGTAATGATTTCTGACACCCCGTTACTGGCAAATGCCGAAGCCATGTGTGTATCCTGAATTCTTTTGCGTCCAAGTTTATGCATCGAAATCCACAGCTGTGCCCGCTTTAACGAATTGTCATCAGGATAAACAACCTTTATTCTCTCCTGATCCATCCAGAACCAGCAGCGCTGAACAGCCTCTTCCATTGTTAAAGGATTGTTGAACCGTTTGGCATCAGTTACAACATGCATAAATTCCAGAAAAGTCTGATTGTACACAGCCAGAATGGAATGTTTCTTACTACGCCATTCATTAAAAATCTTAAGGGCCGCTTTGTGACGAGGCGAATCAGTAATTTCAAGATCAATCAAAAAAGTTGTATCAATGCCAGTCATCAAAACGCCTCACCTAACATTTCATCCTGATAACCTTTATCAATCCAGTCACCGCCATTTTTTAGTCCGCCCAGAGAAACAGGCTCCCACTCATCAAGATTTGAAGATTTGACCTGTCGCTTTTCCAGATAGTCAGACATAGCCCTGCGGATAAGTTCGGCAGTCTTGCAGTTCTCTTTTTGAGCCAGCTGCTGGTACATGAGATATTGAATTTCCTGAAAATAAATTGTTACCGGTTTCATTGTATTTGCCATGGTTTAAACATACATATATAATATATGTATGTCAAGTAAATTTGTAAGAGAAAATCACAAACCACCCGTCAAACGGGTGGTTTGCACACAGCCTATAAGGCTGGT
>JAEDGQ010000125.1 GCA_016297415.1 Treponema sp. | reverse complement strand
AGAAGTTTGAAGAGTCTATGATTCTTCCTCGTGAAAAACTTCCGAAGAAGTTTGACAAGTTTACCGGCGGACAGGACTTTGGCTTGCACATTGCAGCTGTAAAAGTTGGATGGCTTGGAGACAAAGTTTATGTTGTGGCTGACTTTGGTGGCTTCAACATTACGACAAAAACCAGCGTTGAACAACAGACACAAAAACACTGGTACAAAGAAAGCTTCGTTACCTACTGTGACCCGGCTGGTGGCGAAAGAATTCAGGAAGTTCCTGGCGGAGTTAAGGCGAACAACAGCGTGGATGCAGGAATTGATTACATAATTGCAAAAATCGAACGCGGACAGTTTTTCGTTTGTAAGGATTGTACCGGCGTTCTTGGTGAAATATGGGATTACTCTCGTGACGAGAATAATCAGATTGTAAAAGTAAATGACCATTATATGGATGCTATGAGGTATGCGATATTCAGCGCTGTAACCTCTGGTGTTGTAATGGCATAGCAGATTACCGATAAAGTAAATGGGATTATTTAACAGACGAAAACCAAAAAAGCAGCTTAGAAGTTTTTCGGAAATTAACAATGAATCTGTTGCAGATGACTTTTCTGTTCGTGAAAAGAAGACCTGCACAGATCCATATCTCCAGCATGCGTGGGTTTCTGTGTGCATTGATATTCTTACACGGAATGTTGCTCGTGCTGAGTTTGAAATTTCAAAAAATGGCAAAGTTCAAAAAGATACACAGCTTGCAAAGCTCTTCCGATATCCGAATAAGAATCTTAGCCGCTTTGACTTATGGAAACAGACATGTGCCTGGTGGAGTCTGGACGGTGAAGCATTCTGGTGGTTTGGAGAGAATTACAGCTGCGGCCTTCCTACAGAAATCTATATTTTAAATCCTAGAAAAATGCAGCATGTCGTTGATAACGGCAAAGTCACGAAATGGGTATACACGGAAGAAGGATGCGGAAGGCCCGTAGTTATTCTTCCTGATGAGATTATTCATTTTAAGGACTGGAACCCCTGGAATACTTTCCGTGGGGTTAGCCCTCTGGTAAGCCTTGGTCTGGAAGTTGAGCAGGATTTGTTAGCAGCAAAACAGAACACAGGTTTGCTGAAAGAAGGAGGCGTGCCTAAAGGTCTGCTCAAGACTGACCAGGTACTGACGGAAGCCGAAGCAGAGCTGCTTGCTAGAACATGGGATAAAAAGTATGGACGCGGAATGAAAAACCGTGTCGCCGTGCTCGGTAAAGGAACGGAATATCAGCCGCTGACATTCAGCCCTGACGTACTGAAACTTTACGACATGAAGAAATGGAACTTATATACACTACTCGCGAAGTACGGTATTCCGCCGAGAGTGGCTAATATACAGGATTCGAAAAGTTCCTTAAGCGGTACAGACACAGATTCTCAACATCGTGCCTTTTGGAATTATACACTTATCCCTCTGTTAAAAAACTTTGAAGAAGTTTTAGAGGTTCAATTATTCAGACGATTCAACCTGACTGAAACCGCAGGTTTCAATCTTGAATCGATACCTGAACTACAGGAAAGCGAAGATGCCCAGAGCAACCGTGATATTGCTGAAATTAACGCTGGACTAAAAACAATCAACGATGTTTTGAAAAGTCGTGGACAGGATACAAAACCCTGGGGCGACATCTGGTATAGAGCTTCTTCGTTAGTACCTGAATGTTCTGAAAAAAACTAAATATAAAAGGATTTTAAATGGCAAACATAACAAACGTAGTAATCGCCTGTTTCGATGAAGAAATTAGAAAAATTACGAGGAAGGGATTTTCTTCTGTATTTGGAGAAAATCAGATTAAGGTTTGCGGCAACATTGCAGAGCTTAACTGCTGGATTCAAGATAAGACTGACATTGCACTTATCTTTGATAAATACTTTCTTGGCTACATGATTTCATACGAGCTGATAAGGCTGAGATTTCAGAACAAAAATTTCCTTTCTTACTTTGCGGACAAGGGAGATGATGCTCACTACTTTGGTATGAGAGTTCATGAAATTGGAGCTGATGGATTTATCCCCAAAATTGAGGATGTTGAATCATTTAAGAAATGTATTTATCAGGTGCAGTCTGGTGTAAAAGTATATCCTGAATCTATTACCAGAAGCTTTGAAAATGATGACTGGCTTCTTGATAAAGCTTATATCAACGAAGTTACAATTCCTGAAATGCTGATTGGAATCTATACAAGCCTTGGATGTTCTCAAAAAGAAATCAGTTACAACATTCATCTTAGTACTTCTACTGTATCTGAATATACAAGACAGCTCAGAAGAAAAATCGGATACTCAAAGCCAGGCGACTGGGATTTGCTTTTCAAAAGTTTTCTAACAAATTTTACGGGAGATTTTTATGGTTGTCAAAATTGACGGTATTGAAAATAAGGAGCTTGGGTGCCGGGAAAAGCTTTTGAAGTTCCTGAAGGAAAATACGCACGGCGGAATTGTGCAGCCACAGGTTGAAGTTTTCAAGTCTATTGATGTTCAAAAAGATTCATTCCATTGGGTAATGAGTACATTTGATACTGACAGAGACTTTGAAAAAGTAGACCCTAAAGGCTGGAACTTAAAGAACTATCTGGCAAATCCTGTAATTCTTTGGAGCCATGATTATTCTATTCCAGCAATTGGATATGCGGAGAATGTGAAGGCTGATACAGTACTCGAGGGAGATATCGTATTCAACTCAAAAGAGTTTGATGAATTCGGATGGAGTATCGGAGAAAGAGTAAAAGCTGGAGCTTTACGTTGTGGCTCTGTTGGTTTTATTGCTGAGGAAGTTGAGTTTCTGGAAGCTAAAGACCGCAACTGCGATCTGATTTTCAGAAAGCAGGAACTGCTTGAGTTTAGCATCTGTTGTGTTCCGGCAAATCCTTTTGCGCAGAACAGCGGAACTAAACGACTGGAGATTACGGAAGTTATTCAAGATGAACCGGAAGAACTTTCGTATTGGGATAAGTTGAGTAAAGGCCTGGCACGGGCTTAGTTGTGCATAAAAAAAGAGAGGTTTGCTGGAACAAACCTCTCTAACGATTGTCCGCCAACGACGGATTTTCGTAAATGTTCATTTGACCAAAACTACCCAAAGGAGGTTTATTTAATGAACGAAGTAATTGTATCACTGCAGCAGAAATTAGAGAATATGAAAACTCTTGTTCCTACTGAAGCTGCAACACCGGAACAGATTTCGAAGTATTTCAATGAAAACGAAGAAATCATTGCAGGTATTTTGAAGGCTGCTGACAGTCAGACAACTGCAACAACAAGCGAAATTGAAGGTATTAAAGATGCCGTAAAAGAGCTTCGTAATCTTATGCGAAAAGCAGATGCCGATATGAAACCTCTCTCATATCGTGACGTGTGCTATAATCTCGGAAAAGCTTTGTGCGCAGCCTGGAACAAGGACGAACAGACTTTGGGAGAGCTCAAGTTCTGTCCTAACATCAGAGCTGAAAAATGGAATAATCCGAAGGACTTCAGCTGGGAAACCGGAAAAGGATTTGTACCATCTAAAGCAGTTCTTGGTGAGCCAATCGGAAACCTTGCCAACAATGACCAGTATCTTATCAATCCGATTTATGAAGAAACCATCATGCAGGAAGCTGCAAAGCAGTCAATGATGATGAATCTCGTAACACACCGCCCTATGAGTGGACCATCAATTTTCATTCCAGAACGTGACCGCGGCGGAATTGAATTGAAGTGGCTGACTTCATACGGTCAGAAAATCGATGCTACAAAATCAAACATGCCGACAAGAACAGAGCTTAAGGCTTACACACTTGCAGGTTATGTTCCATTCTTCGACGAGTTCGGCGAAGATGTTTTTGTAGACCTTGGTAAGATGTTCCTGGAAGACTTCACAGAAGCATACGGACAGGAGTTTGACCGCCAGTGCCTCATTGCAGATAATGACCCGTTCAAGGGCGCAATGAATATGACTCATGCTGAAAAGCATGCAACATCAAGCGCAGCTATTGCTCAGCTTTCATATCTCGACTTCAGAGCTGCAGAGCTCAAAGTTGAACCTGAAGAAAGAAAATACTGCAAATGGTTTATGAACGAAACTGTTCTCAACCATATCACAAACATCCGCGACGATAACGGAAATCCAATCTGGAGAAAACCTTGGGAAGGAATGCCAGGTCGCCTGGATGGATATGACGTAATCGAAAGCCGTCTTCTTCCACAGTTTGCAGACATCGAAGCTGATACACCTTTTGCAATCTTCATGAATCCAAAAAGAATCATTCATGGAAACCGCAAGGGAATCGAAATCA
>JAEDGQ010000124.1 GCA_016297415.1 Treponema sp. | reverse complement strand
AGGGGTTGGACGAAGTCCAATCCCCGTGATCCTTGCCACTGTTTAAAATTAAAAACTCGAAATTGAACCTATTAATCCTGATTTTAATCACGATTTGGAGAAAGAAATGAGCAGAGATTTTAGGTCAGTATTATTACTTTCCGGTTTAATTATTCTTTGTGTCCGCAACATTGATATTTCTAACAACACAATGGGATCTTTATATAAAACTTATTGTCTGTTAACTGTTCTTGTATCAACAATACGCTTCATATCAGCAATATTGTTAACAATCATATTTGTTTCAAAAACTTCAATTTTGTGGCTGCCTGCAAATCTGAGGATTTCATCTCTTGTTACATCAAGTGCAAGACCAGCCCAGTGAGCTACATCCTGAATTGTTACATTGAAGCGGCGCTGACGGTCGTTTGGATTAACGGCAGGATTCATTTCATCCAGCATACAGAAAACATCTGCAACACGAGCCTGTGTATCCTGAATTACAAGAATCTTAAAGCGGCGTTTCTGATCATAAATACGTTTACAGAAAAGCTTAAGAAGAATAAGCGCAATCTGCGGATTTCCTGTAATGAGAATTTCAAAGTTTGCTTTATTAAATTCAAGACACTGAACTGGACCTGCAGCAACACAAGTTGCAGAACGAGGTGAGTTGTCGAGGATTGCCATTTCACCAAAGAATTCACCTGGTTTTAAGATATCCAGATTCTTTTTCTGGCCGTTAACGCATTTTACAAGCTGAACGTTTCCACTCTGAATCAGGTAGAAACTGTCACCTGGTTCAAATTCTGTAATAATAACCTGACCAGGTTCATATTTTTTAGCAAAGCGACTGAAGGCTGGAAGTTCAAAAAGTTTAAGTGCATTGTCTTTTGTAGATTCATCATTTCCTTCGAAATCAGCTGCGGAATGAGAATGCTGAGCTTTTGCATTTGCTGTTGTGTACATTTTTGCAACGGCTTCTTTGTTTGCAGCTGTCGGATAACGCTTAAGATAGTTGATACATACGTCAGCACAACTGCGCCAGCTTTCATCATCATAAAAAGCCTGAGCTACGCTCATCATTCCTGACTGCTGGTTAATATCAATGCCTTTGTTAAGAATTTCTTCTGTTTTTTTGTGAATTGCACGAAGCTGATTGGAGAAAACACGAAGCATTTTCATGATTACAGCTTTATTGGAAGAGAAAATTGATTCAAATTCCTGTACGGTCATAGAAACACAAACTGAATCCATCAGAACTGTTGCTGTTTCTTCTCTTGGAAAATGACCTAAAGCTGATTTTACACCAAAAAATTCACCAGTTTTAATCTGTTCAGTTACAGGCATACCAGTTTCTACATCAGTAGTAGAAATTACAACGCATCCTTTCTGAAGAATGTAAATGCGTTCGTCTCTGTCTCCTGCAAAGTAAATGATTGAACCTTTAGAATATGATACTGGTTTTGGCATGATGTTCCTCTTTTTCTATTATAACTCAAAGATTTACAATTAACTGTAACAATACCATAAAATTTTCAAATATGCTATATTTTTATCATGATTGATTTACACAGCCATTCGGCAGCAAGTGATGGAATTTTAAGTCCTGCAGACTCAGCCCGCTATGCAATTGAAAAAAAACTTACCACATGGGCCCTTACAGATCACGACACAGTAGACGGATTAAAAGACGCTGCAAAAGTATGTGCTGAAGCTGAAATCAATTTTATTCCGGGAATAGAAATCAATATTGTCTGGCCTGCCGGTGAATTTCATCTTCTTGGTTTAGGCCTGAGGCGTTATTCTGATGAACTTAAAAGCGTTATAGAATATCTGACAGAAGACAGAAAAAACAGAAATCAGCAGATTGTAGAAAAAATGAATGAAGACGGCTTTATCTGTACTTTAGACGAAATTGAATCAAACTTTACTGCAAGTCAGATAGGAAGACCTCATTTTGCTGATTTTCTTGTTAAAAAAGGTGTAGTAAAAACACGACAGGATGCATTTAACCGGTTCCTTTCAAAAGGAAAAAGATGGTATGTAACTCATCAGGGAGAAGATCTGGAAACTGCAGTTGAAGCAATAAAAACTTCAGGGGGAGTTCCGGTTCTGGCTCATCCAATGTCCCTTTATGTAAGCTGGGGAAAAATGGATGAAGTTCTGACTTCAATCAGAGATAAGGGAGTTATGGGACTTGAAGCCTTTCATCCTGGTGCCAGAAATTCTGAATGTTTCAGACTGGAAGAAACCGCAGAAAGACTTGGAATGTTTGTTACTGCGGGAAGTGATTTCCATGGACGCGGAGTCAGGGCTGACAGACATCTGGGAAAAACTGCCGGTGACAGAAAAATTGATGACCGTTTCTGGGAAGAAGAATTAAAGCCTGCATTAGGCGGTGATTTTGACTTCCGGAAAACAGACTGGGTAAAGTAGGCTTGTATTAAAATATAACAATTTATTATATCTATCTTTTATGTAAATCTTCATCATCGCTGCAAATAAATATTGCGGGGGTTAGGATGAAGATTTTTTCTTTTTCACCATTCGGATATGAAGGTTCACTTGTTGCGGTAGAAGTAGACATTCGTCGTGGAATTCCTGCCATTGATGTGGTAGGTCTTGCTGACGGTGCTGTAAAAGAAAGCCGTGAACGAATGAAATCTGCTATCAGAAACTCGGGATTTGAATTTCCATTGGAAAGAGTGCTTATCAGTTTATCACCGGCAGATTTGAAAAAAGAAGGTGCCGGATTTGATCTGGCTATTGCACTGGCGGTATTGGATGCACAGCAGCAGGATGAGTCTGATGAGGCTGTGCTTGTTATGGGAGAACTGGAATTGTCTGGTCAACTGCGTCCGGTGCGTGGTGTTCATGCTGCTGTTTCGACTGCTATGGCTGCCGGCATTACAAAGTGTATTGTCAGTTCTGCAAACGCAGAAGAAGCCAGGGAAGTAGAATCAATGAAAGTTTTTGCCGCTGAGAATTTGACTGAAGCTTTTGGAGCAATTTACGACAGTAAGCTTTTTGTTTCAGGTGCTGATCTTCAGAAAAACGGATTGTCCGGTGCTGGAAGAGGGATTCCGGAGGGAAGTGTAAAAATCGGGGAGGTGTATTTTGGTCCTGTTGATTCTGAACACGAATTTGCAGAAATTCTGGGTCAGAAAAGACTTATCAGAGCATTACAGATTGCTGCAGCGGGATGTCACAATCTTATTGCCTTTGGTCCGCCGGGGTGTGGAAAAACACTTTCGATTCAGAAATTTACTGCCCTGCAGCCTTTACTGACAGTTGAGGAAGCACAGAGTGTAACGAGAATTCATTCACTTGCCGGGCTTCTTCAGCCTTCGTCCCCCATTATTCGCATGGGTGCATTCAGGATGCCCCATCAGACAGCTTCAATTGAGGGAATGTGCGGTGGCGGTGTAAATTGCCGTCCCGGAGAAATTTCTCTGGCTCACAATGGAGTTTTGTTTCTGGATGAAGCAGCTGAATTTAAAACTTCTGTTCTGCAGATGCTGAGGGTTCCGCTGGAATCGGGGAGCATTACATTAAGCAGGGCAGGAAGAACCAGCATTTATCCTGCCAGATTTCAGCTTCTTATGGCAACAAATCCCTGTCCCTGCGGAAACTTTGGAGTGCCGGGAAAACTTTGTCTTTGCAGTGCCAGGGCTGTTGAAATGTACTGGAAAAAATTCAGTGGACCTCTTCTTGACCGTATCGATTTAAGGGTAAGTGTTGAAGGCAAATCTACAGCAGACAGAACGGACGGAACCAGAGGTGATAATCCTTCTACAGCTCAGTTAAGACAGGAAATTGCCAGAGCAGTGGAAATTCAGAGAAAAAGAGGTGTAAAAAACGGATATCTTAAACCTCAGGAAATTCTGCAGTATTGTTCCCTGGATAAAGAGTCAAAAGAGTATCTTGAAAAACAGATTGAACTGTGTGATTTTTCCCAAAGGTCTGTAAGCGGATGTCTTAGACTTGCACGAACAATTGCTGATATGAAGGGAGAAGAAAACATAAAGCTGGAGCATTTGCAGGAAGCTGTGTCTTTCAGAAAAAATGACGGACCTTTAAGCTGTATGGAAGAAAATTAAAGGTAGAAGAAGCTGGTATTCTGGAAAGGACTTTAAAAATAAAAAACCTCTGTAAATAAAACAGAGGTTTATACCGGAGAAGGGACTTGAACCCTTACGCAGTTGCCCGCAGCAGATTTTGAGTCTGCAGTGTCTACCGTTCCACCACTCCGGCGTGTAGTAGGATATTATCAAAAAAAAGCCCCATTGGGCAAGAGTTTATGCTATTATTCACAGGGCAAACGCATTATAACTGATTTTGTATTGAAAAATGGCGCAAAGGAGTGAA
>JAEDGQ010000123.1 GCA_016297415.1 Treponema sp. | reverse complement strand
TCGAAACCGCATGCTAGCATGCTACACGCGTTTTGTGCTTGTAACTATATACGTTTGCCGCTCTCGCGGCAGCACAAAACGAGTGTTTTCGCAAGCCGTTTCACTCCTTTGCGCCATTTTTCAATATAAAATCGGTTATAATGCGTTTGCCCTGTTTGTTATCAATGATTATCTTTTGTTATGAAAATAATTTGTGTTATAATAAAAAAAAATAAAGAAAGTTTTTTTTTCAGGAGGAAAACTAATGAAAAAGATTATTACAGCTATAGCAGCCCTACTCGCTGCATTTATGCTTTTCAGCTGCGGTTCAAAACCAACATCAGCTGCACAGCAGGCTGAAAAAGAAGGTGTTCCGGCATGGGTTTACGAAGGCAGAAAAGATTCTAACGGAATCTACGCAGTAGGTGCCGGAAAACTGGAAAATGATATTACATCCCTCAAAATGGCAAAAGCACAGGCTCGTCTGGAACTTGCAAAAGAAGTTGAAGTTACAGTTAAAGGTGTAACACAGACTCTCGTAGACGATCAGGGTGCAAACGGCGACAGAACTTATCTTGCTGCCCTTACTGAAAATGCACTTGAAACAACAAATGCAATCCTTAACGGTTCAGAACAGGTAGATTACTTTAAGTCAAATGACGGCACAGTTTATGTACTTATGATTCTTCCAAAGAAAACATTTGTAACAGAACTTGCAACAAAAGCTAACCAGGCCAGAGCTTCCTTCTCACCAACATCTTCTGCAGAATACACAGAAGAAAAAATGGCTGAAGCTTACGAAAAATATTTTTCAACTAACAAATAAGTTTTAATACCATACTGTAAGGGGCTGTTCAATAAATAATGACCGCTGCACTAAATATGGTGGTTTCGACAGGTGGTTCCTGAGCCTGCCGAAGGGCTCAACCACCGCAAGTTGAACTTACTGGACATCCCCTTTTTGTTTTTAAATACGATTTTCCTTGTTTTTAACCTTCATTATAAATAAATTATAAGAATGAACAGCAGCTACTTTTATATTGAAGAAAATAAAATCAATCTTTCAAGTTTTCTGGAAGAAAACTCTTTTGGCCGTACAGATTTAGGAAAGCTTGTCAGCGAAAAAGGCATTCTTGCAGAATTTCATGATGACGGAACTATTGAAACAGAAGAATGGTTTTTTAACGGAAACCACACAGCCCAGTCAAAAACTGTCTATTTTGAAGGTGACGCATCTTCTGTTAACAAAACTCTTCTTCAGGTAATGGAAGAAACATCAGATTCCCGCAGCAAGGATAAAGCTGTTCAGGTATTAAAGGTTATGGATCTGATTCTGGAAAAAAATCTGACAGTAATTCCAGGTCCAGCCGGCATACTTCTTTCGGATAATCTTTCAGCAACAAGTGGAAAAGTACTCTTTCTTCCAGCAAACCTTTTTGACCGCTGTATGGAAAACTCCAGGGAATACGGAACACTTCAGGGACCATTCGTTCATAAAGGTCTTTCCGGACTTGAATCTTCCCTTTTTACAAGATCTGCTGTGGCCTATAGAATTCTTGCAGATAAAAATGCTTTTCCGGAAAAAAATCTTGAAAAAAGACAGTCTGACTTCTACGACAGAAATTTTATTCCTGTTGAGTATGAAGTAAACGGAATTCCAGAAACTCTCAGTTCAGCTCTGAACGCCGGCCTTAAAGTTAAAGCAAAAAAACTTCCCGTTCCCGGTGAACGCCGTTTTGTAAACAAAAAAGAGGAAGATGAACGCCTCAAAAATCTTAAGCACGCTTCAGAATATACAGCCAGACAGATTGAACTTTTTTTAACACTTCCAGACAGTCAGAAAAAGAATATGCTTTCAGAAAAAGCCTTTGAAGAAAAAAGAAAAGCTTTCAAAAAAAAGCAGAAGAGAATTATTTCGGCTAAACGTTTTTACGAAAGAAACAGCAGAAAAATCTGGGGGACAGCAATTGCAGCAGTTGTCTGTATTTACGCCTTCAATTCCTTTCATCAGGGGAACCTTAAACTTGCAACAACAACGGGGCTAAGTTCCAGAGAAACTGTAGAATCCCTCTATACAGCAATCAACAGAACAGACGTTTCTGCCCTTCAGGAAATCACAAAAGGGAAAGGAACTAAAGATATGAGACTTATAGTTTCTGCTGATTATGTTACATCCAGACAAAGACTTGCAGTCAGCGAAAAATCAGGCACTTTAACTCCATCTCAATGGCTTTTCTTTAAGGGAAAGTCAGATTTCTGGCAGTATGGAGTTACAAATCTCAAAATTGATGACGAAAATGGTTCTGTTGAGTTCAACTACCCTATCAGAAAAGATAAGAAAGAACCTTTATTAATTCAGGATGGTAAACCCCTTAAAAAAGGTGACGAAAAAACCCACAGCGTTACATACAATCTGGTACGCTACAACGGTGAATCAATTATTGAAGTAGCAAGAGCAACCGAAACCGTAACCTTAAAATGGAACGGCAAAAGATGGCTTGTTACAGATGCAAAGGGAAAGGTTCGCAACAACACATACAAGACAGAAGAATATAGAAAAGACTGGATTGATGCAGTAAATGAATGCCACAACAATCTGCATAAAGCAAGGGAAATTCTCGCTGCAAAATACAGTTTTGTACCTCGGGAAGACGAAATGGCCCAGGCTGCACCATATCTTATAAAGCAGTACAACAATTCAGCGGCAAAAGAATTTTTGAGTCAGTCAAAATGACATTTTTTTCATTTTTGTCATATTGACAGTTTTTAACATAATGTCTATTCTCATTAGGAATAGTGAGGTAAATATGTCATTCGAATATAATCTTGAAAAACAGCATGCCAAAGGTAAGCTTCACGCAATTGAAAGAATCAACCTTATTTGCGACAAAGACAGCTTTATGGAAATTTATTCTGGAGCCCGTCATCAGTGTACAAACTTCGGAATGAATTCAAAAGAACTTCCATACGATGGTGTTATTACAGGTTTTGGAACTGTAAACGGCAAAAAAGTTGGTATCTATTCACAGGACTTTACAGTACAGGGTGGATCTCTTGGTAAAGTTCACGGACAGAAAATTGCAGAGCTCATTGCAAAAGCAATCGAATATAAATGCCCTGTAATCGGAGTTAACGATTCGGGTGGAGCTCGTATTCCGGAAGGTGTTGACGCACTTTGTGGTTATGGTGATATTTTCTATCAGAATGTACGCGCTTCAGGTGTAATTCCACAGATTTCAATCATCGCCGGTCCATGTGCCGGTGGTGCAGTTTATTCTCCAGGACTTACAGACTTTATCTTTACAGTTGATAAAATCAGCCAGATGTTCATTACAGGACCAAAAGTAGTAAAACAGGTTATGTTCATGGACATTACAGAAGAAGATCTTGGTGGAGCTGCAATTCACTCACAGAAATCAGGCGTTGCACACTACCGCTGTAATGATGAAAAAGAATGCTACGAAAAAGTTCGCAAACTTTTAGACTACATTCCACACTTCTATGGAGATAAAGCTCCATTTGAATCAAAAGAAAAGAAAGCCCTCTTTGGAACAAAACCAGATTTCAAATACACAGAAAGCAAGGCAAAAGAACTTGAAGGTGTTCTCCCGGAAGCAAGTACAAAAGGTTACGACATTCGTGAAGTTATTAACCGGGTAGTTGATGATGACAGTTTCTTTGAATCTATGTCTGAATTTGCAGGAAACACAGTTGTTGGTTTTGCAAAGATGGAAGGAAAAACAATCGGTGTTGTAGCAAACAACCCTGGCTGCCTCGGTGGTATTCTTAACTGTGATGCCTCTGACAAAATTGCACGCCATGTTCGTTTCTGCGATGCTTACAATATTCCACTTCTTAACTTCGTTGATGTTCCAGGATTCGTTCCAGGTCCACAGGAAGAGCAGAAAGGTATCATCCGCCACGGTGCAAAAGTTCTTTACGCTTACTCAGAAGCAAGTGTACCAAAAGTAACAGTAATCACACGCAAAGCTTACGGCGGTGCTTACATTGCTATGTGTTCAAAACACCTGGGTGCAGACTTCGTTTATGCCTGGCCAAAAGCAGAAATTGCTGTAATGGGTGCTGAAGGTGCAACTGGCATTCTCTTTGCAAAAGAAATGAAAGATCCTGCAAATGCAGCTCTTGTTGAACAGAAAAAAGCTGAATATAAAGCTACATTCATGACACCAACAATTGCAGCACAACGGGATTACATTTCAGAAGTTATCAATCCTGAAGATACACGCAAATATGTACTCCACAGCTTTGCACTTCTTGAAAACAAAACAAGCTCAGATGCAATCTGCAAAAAACACGGAAACATTCCACTGTAATAGAATTAAATATTTTAGGGGATGTCCAAAAAGT
>JAEDGQ010000122.1 GCA_016297415.1 Treponema sp. | reverse complement strand
CGTTTCACTCCTTTGCGCCATTTTTCAATATAAAATCGGTTATAATGCGTTTGCCTGACATGAGGACCAACTTAAAAAAAGAGCCGTAAATCAACAAAGTCTCCGTCAAAAAATCAATATTCCCGATTCATCAGTTTAAGGTACCGGGATTATACCTGTTTGTAAGACTTTAAATTCCTTAAATCTTTTAAAGAACCCAGCTGTTCAGAAAGTCTGCAATTCCATCTTCGTTATTTGTTTTTCTTGTAACAAACCGGCATAATTCTTTGATTTGGTCCTGTCCGTTACACATGGCAACACTATATTCAACTGCCCGAAGCATAGATTCATCATTAAAACTGTCACCAAAAGCCATTGTTTTACAACGAGGAATATTAAGCTGATTAGAAAGCCATAACAGGGACTGCCCCTTACCTACTCCAGAAGGCATTACTTCTATAAAGAAAGGTTTACTTGTAAAAACATCAGCTTTACCTTTAAGCTTTTCCCGTAATTCAGGAAGCACTTTGTTTACCTGTGCAACGGGACCAGGAATAATCATTTTTGGATAACCTTTAGCAATGTAGGAATCAAAATCCTCTTCAACCCTAAAATTAAGATTACATAAAAGGCTGTCTTTTCTGGTCCAAACCGTATCTCTGTCTGCAACGATAGTATCTTCATCTGCAACATGACAGCCGAATCCATACTCAGACGCTAAATGATGAACTTCCTGCAAAGTTTTTCCATCAAGCCCCAGAGTTCTTAAAGGAAGCCGTTTATGAAGATCAAAAACACTGGCACCATTTATTGCAATAATAAAACGCCCTGCTTCAGTACCAGCAATATCAAGCCGCTTAACATGAGGAAGAATTCCTCTTTCTGTACGGCCTGAACAAAGAACAATATAGATTCCCCGTTCAGCACATTTCCTTATTGATTTTACTGTTTCATCACTTACAGTACATTGATTATCCAAAAGAGTATCATCCAGATCAAAAGCAATAATCTTTACATCAAGTTTTCCATCAGGAATCTTTTTCAAATAGTCTTTCTGTTCAGAAACTAAATTTTCCATAATGTAATTATACCGAAAAACACCTCTTGCGTCCCAAACTCACAGAATATAAACTAATTTTATGCAGTATTCCATAAATTCAATTATGAACTTAATAAGTCACCTGCACTCTCAAAGTCAGGATTTTATAAACAGACAGCTTTCAGCTCAGGGATTAAAGGAACTTGCTTCCTCTCACGGAAAAATAATTTATTTTTTAAGTCAGCAGGGGCAGATGTCTTTGGGGGAGCTTTCAAAATCCATTAACAGAGATAAATCCACCACAACAGTTCTAGTAAGAAAACTGGAAGTTTCAGGACTTGTGGAATTAAAAAAAGATGAAAAAGACAGCCGTAAAAAAATAATAACCCTGACCCGGGAAGGAACAAAATACACAAAAGTTATGGAAGAAATCAGCCGTCAGCTTCTGGTAACATCCTGGAAAGACTTTAAGCCGGAAGAACAGACACAACTTTTAAGCTACCTTACAAAACTAAGCGAAAACCTTAAATAAAGCAGTAAAACAGATTTTTAAAACATTCATCTGAATCATAAAAAAAATGCACCTCCAAAATTGAACTTTATTTGTCCAGCTTTAGGGGTGCACTTCAATTCATAATTGACTGAAGGGGCTTCTAGTTTAATTAAAAACTAGTATACGCTAAGAATCTTAGTAAGTTTTTCTTTACCAATAATCTTCATAAAGTTTGCAAGACGAGGTCCCTGATCTTTTCCGATTAATGCGTGATAAAGAGCAGTAAACAGAGCCTTTGCATCAAGTCCCATTTCTGTAGCAATGTCATACATAGCCTGCTGACATTCCTTATCCATGGCAAAAGTTCCAACCTTTGGTACAACTTCGTCACGAACACGCTGAACGGCCTTAAGCATATCGCCTGTAATATCTTCAGCTTTAGAACCGTCTTCACGAATCTTAAAGCACATATCTGCAGCACAGTCTGGAGCAGATTCGTTAATCCAGTACCAGGCACAGGCACAACGCTTGCGGAGAGTTTCTTCCTGTTCAGGTTTTACATCACCGAGAGAAGCGATTACAGCATCAACGTCTCCGGAATAAGTCTGAAGAAGAGTTGTTAAAAGTCTGAATGAAACCTGATATGGCATTACCTTTGGCATATCACCAGTCTGGCTCAATTCGTAAAGGCGTTTTTCACGAAGAAGAATCTGTTCTTTTTTAGCAGGATCCTTTTCTTTTGGTTCTTCAACACCCCAAACCATACGTTCTGTACGATCATAAGCCTCGTAAATTGTAATTACATCAAGGTCAAAGCTGATTGAGAATTCGTGGTCAACTTTGTTTGAAGCAAAAATGTAGCGCAGAACTTCCGACTGGTAAACTTCAAGGGCATCTACAAGGGAAATAACCTTACCTTTTGAAGAAGACATTTTTCCAGGAACACCCTTAAGCTTAACAAAGTCATATTTCATTGTTACAGGAGCATCCCAGTTGTAAAGGCGCTTAGAAACCAGCTTAGCAGTATCGTAAGAACCACCCGGAGAAATATGATCTTTTCCACCTGGTTCAAAGCAAACCTGTTCTTCGTTCCATCTCATTGGCCAGTCAACACGCCAGCCAAGTTTGAATTCTTTTGAAGTGCGGAGGTCACCCTTTTCTACATGGCCGCAGGCATTACATTTGTAAGTAATTCCATATTCACCATCGTAGTCAGTAATTTCAGTTTCGTCTTTGTTACATTTGCAGCAGAAAGCAGCTACAGGCCAGTAAACATCACTGTCCTTCATTTTGTGGTCATCGTCCCGGTATTCGTTAAGACAGGCTTTAATAACATCACGTTTCTGCATGGCAATTTTCATGCCTTCAGTGTAGCGGTTTGCACGGTAGCGGCTTGCCTGGTACAAAAATTCAGGATAAATACCAACACGGGGAAGCTGCATTTCAATGTCCTGTTCGTGATGGCGTGCATAGTTTTCGTCACGACCAAAAGTATCAGGAACCATTGTAATTGGATAGCGAAGATATTTTTCCAGAACTTCTGGTTTTGGCATATTGGCAGGAACTTTACGGAATACATCGTAGTCGTCCCATGAATAAATAAAGCGTACATTCTTGCCTCTGTCCCGGAGGGCTCGTACAACTAAGTCTACAGTAATGATTTCCCGGAAGTTACCGATATGAACTGTACCTGATGGAGTAATTCCAGAAGCACAAGTATAAGATTCACGGTCTCCTTTTGCTTTGATAATGCGTTCTGCCTGCTGGTCTGCCCAGTGACAAAGTTCATTTGCATTTCTTTCTGACATTTATATTTCCTTAAAAATAAATTTCCTGTGAGATTTTATTTTATTAAAAAATAAGGATTTAGACAATTGAGGGGGGGCCGGCTTCGCCGTCGCTGCGTCCGCCTTTCGCTAACGCTCATCGTCCTCGCTGGCGCTGCGGTCGACTACGAGGCTCCCATCGCTTCCCCTGATTTGTTATCTTAAAGATTCATTAAAAATCAGAATACTTCTATCAAAAGAAGCTGTCCTTTCTTTACAGTAACACAGGCATTTTTTCCAGGCAGGTTTTCGTTAGAAACACCCAGAGCAAATTCTGCCTTTACAACGGCGTCTTCAAGACTGTATTTTGCATTTTTAATTGTGACACCTTCTGCATCACCTGTAATGTTCATAAGAGAAAAATAACTGCATTCACCGACTTTTACCTCAGCAAATGTACCGTCAGGGCGGCTTCCGGTTACACGCATAATAGAATAATCATCAGCAATCACAGCCTCTGCTCCTCTGTTAAAAAGATAAAGCAGTGCAGAAATATTACAAAGGGAGTGATCAAAACGGCCGCCTATAGTTCCCACAAGGAGAAATTCTGTAAACCCCCGTTTAAGACCTTCTTTTACGGCAAAAAAAGTGTCAGTATCATCTTTTTCACAGGGAAGAAATATAGTTTCTGCATTTCCAAACTGAGAAAGATTATTTTTATCAAAAGAATCAAAATCTCCCAGGATTAAGGAGGGCTTAACACCAAGACTGACCGCATGTTCCAGCCCGCCGTCGCAGAAAATAAAAAAATCATCATTAAAAAGCAAAGAATGAATGCGGTCATAATCAGAAATCTTAGCCCCGCTGACAATAACACATCTGACCATAAATGAAGTATAGCATAAAAGAAGATTTTGGGGGATTAAACAAAAAAGGTATAGAAAAAAAATCCCCGGTAAATGTCTGCCGGGGAATAAAATTAACGGTTAACTAATTAGTTAGCATTAAAAGTGATTGAAAGGATTCTACAGTCATTTGAGTAGATTTTTGTATCACCAGAGATTGTTACAGTATATGTACCACTTGGTTTACCTGTTGTAGCGGTGATCTTGTTGTCTTCATCACCTTCTGCATACAGAGCAAAAGGTTTTGCTTCTGT
>JAEDGQ010000121.1 GCA_016297415.1 Treponema sp. | reverse complement strand
GAATGATCTTTCCTGCTTTTTTTTCTTGACAGGAGACACAACATATAAGTGATTGGAGTGGCGGCGGAAGCCGTTGCGCTAGCAATGGAGCGGAAGCGGAACCACGGAATGAACGACCCGCACTAGCGGGGAACGCCCGAATTTTTAAAGGAGCAGCAAAATGCAGGAAAAGGAAGAATATTGTCATTGTGGACACCACCAGCACGAACACCATCATGAAGGGGAACACTGCTGTGGAGAAGGACATCATCACCAAAAGGGACATTCCCAGGGGCCGGAAATAAGCTGCGGATGCGGCCATTGCCAGGAAGAACATGGTGAACAGGGGAAAGAAATGACCCTTAAAAAGATAATTATTGCACTTATGCTTTTTGTTCTGGGAATTGTACTTGAGCATACACCTTATTTTGAAACTCTTCTGGGGGGACTTAAGGCAGGAAATGTTGATTTGCACAGGGCTTTGTATATGAGCCTTTACGGTGCTGCTTATATTCTTGCAGGAAAAGATGTTGTTAAATCAGCCTTGTGGAACATTATGCATGGCGAAATTTTCGATGAAAAGTTTTTAATGACTGTGGCAAGTCTTGGTGCCATTTTTACAGGAGAAGCTGGAGAGGCAGTTGCCGTAATGCTTTTCTACAATATAGGTGAATATTTTCAGGACAAAGCTGTGGATAAAAGCAGGGATTCAATCAGTGCTTTAATGAATATCCGTCCGGACAGAGCTTTTGTTGTTCGTGAGGGCAAAGTTATTGAAGCAGCTCCGGAAGATATAAAACCAGGTGAAGTTATTGAAGTTAAGCCGGGAGAAAGGGTTGCCCTGGACGGCGTAATCTGTGAAGGGGAAAGTTTTATGGATACTTCAGCCTTAACCGGCGAAAGCGTTCCCGGAAAATTTGGTGCCGGGGAAACTGTGCTGGCAGGTTTTGTAAATCAGAATGCTGTAGTCAGAATTGAAGTTACAAAAGAATACGGAAAAAGTGCTGTTGCAAGAATTCTGGAACTTACAGAAGAAGCTTGGGAAGTAAAGGCAAAAAGCGAAAAATTCATTACACGATTTGCAAAAATCTATACTCCTGTTGTATGTTTTTCCGCTCTGGCTGTAGCAGTTATTCCGCCGCTGGCACTTAAGTATTTTGCTCCTGAACTTTTTGCTCAGTGGGGATGGAGCGTGTGGATTTACCGCGCTCTTACATTCCTTGTTGTAAGCTGCCCATGTGCCCTTGTAATTTCAGTTCCTCTGTCTTTTTTCAGTGGAATGGGAGCTGCAAGCCGTCATGGTATTCTTGTAAAAGGCAGTAACTTTATGGAAGCTCTTTCTAAAGTTGAAACTGCAGTTTTTGATAAAACCGGAACTCTTACAAAAGGCATTTTTGCAGTAAACAGAGTTTTTGCTGAGCCTGGAGTTGACGAAGACCAGCTTATAGCAGTTGCAGCTCATGCAGAACACTTTTCAAATCATCCTGTTTCAAAGTCCATTAAAGCTGCCCATGTAATCCGCTCTGGAAAAGACGGAAAATGTGAATGCTGCGAAAAAATCATAAAGACAGAAGCAGAAGAAATTGCAGGTTATGGAGTAAAAATTCTTCTGGACGGAAAAACAGTTCTTGCCGGAAACGAAAAACTTATGACTTCCGGCGGCGTAAAAATGGCTGACGGTTCAGACTGGAAAAGAAGGGAAGAACTTGTACAGTCAAAAATTGCCGGCACATTAGTTTATGTAGCCCGTGACGGAAAATACCTGGGCTGTATTGTAATCAGCGACGAAGTAAAGGAAGACAGTTTTAAGGCCGTAAGTGCCCTTAAAAAAGCAGGGGTAAAAAACACCGTAATGCTGACAGGGGACAACGAAGAAACTGCAGCCCTTATTGGTGAAACTCTTGGACTTGATAAAGTTTATGCAAATCTTCTGCCACAGGATAAGGTGAGCCGCCTTGAAGAACTTCTGGCTCAAAAATCCAGAAAAGGCACACTTATTTTTACAGGTGACGGTGTAAACGACAGTCCTGTTCTTGCAAGAGCCGATGTAGGAATTGCCATGGGAGGACTTGGAAGCGATGCTGCCATCGAAGCTGCTGATGTAGTAATTATGGACGACAATCCGATCCGTCTGCCGGAAGTAATAAAAATTGCCCGGAGTACAATGAGTGTAGTTTTACAGAATATCTGGTTCAGTATTGGTGTTAAAGTTGCAATTATGGTACTCAGCGCCATTGGAATCGGAAATATGTGGATTGCAGTATTCGGAGATGTAGGAGTTACTCTTCTTGCCGTACTTAATGCAATGAGGATTTTGAAAAAGTAAAAAGAAGCAGACAAACCTGATTCACCCGACCGAAGGTTTTATAAATATCAGAAAAAAGACTAAAAAATACAAAGGGGGAAGTCTCCCCCTCGCTCCCAAGCAAGTCGCTCCACGAATCGTCCCTGCAAGCAGTGCCGATTCTCTCCGCTTTGTTGCTTGTCCGCTACCCCTTCCAGCGGGGGAATGGCCACTTTCTCCGGTCCCCCGCAACGCCCCCTTATTTAGTCCACTCAAAATGCTGGTAATCTTTTACACCGGACCAGTCACCGCCCCATTCAAAGCCTCTGCTTGTAAATAACTTGTAGGCAAGATCATCGTGATCAATCTTGTATGGAAAATTTTTAGAACGGTCGGTGTAGGGTTTTCCGTTGGCAGGTTCAATATTAAGTCTGCCTTTTACAGTTTTGATGTAAGGATTGTATTTTGGATTTATGTCAATTGCCAGTCCTGCTCCATGACTTGAAACAGTTGTAGTGTACGAAATGAACCGGAAATTAAAGCAGCTGGAATTGTTATCGGCCATGCTTCTTTCATCGTCTGCATCGTATTCATCTACCAGTCTGATTTTTTCAATAGGGTAGGAAGCCTGAAAAAGTTCCTTAAAAATCTCAAGCAAAGTGTCTGCAATAATCTTGTTACATACAATCTGGCCTTCCAGAATGTGACCTTCCAGATTTTTGTGAAGAACGTGGAGAAGCCGTAACTGAGAAACAGGAACAGTACAGCTGGCTTTATAGGATTTTCCTTTCATTTTTTCAAGAAGCTGTTCACTTATTTCTGAAACGTAAAATTCCCTGTCCAGAGTAAAAGCTTCATCAATCGAAATTTTTTCCATGTTATAAAGCTCCTGAGCAAAAGTCATGGTTGAGATAAAAAATAATGACAGTAGTACAAATAACTTTTTCATTTCTGCTATAATTCAATTATGACAGAAAAAGACTTTCAGCAGAATATCGAAATTAAAAAAGAAATGGAGCTTCTTTACCGGGGAACCAGATTCACAGTTAATTACGGAATTGATAACAACGGAAAAGAATACATTGCTTTTGGAGAAGAGAATCTGCCTTTAAAGCGGTTTGCTACTTACGGTCAGCTTGTAAACGAAGCAATGCTGGGCTTTTCTCCCCTCAGATACTCAATAGAAAGTCTTGAACTGCTGAATCCTTAGTTTTCAGGATTTCTGATTTTTCTGGATTCTTCAGTACCCTGAACAAGCTGCTGTAACAGCTGGCAGACAGGTGTTTCAATTCCGTGAACTTTTCCAAGTTTTACGATTGTACCGCAGAACCAGTCATTTTCACTTTTGCGTTCAGCTTCCATATCCTGCAACATGCTTGTTTTTCCAAGAGGGTCGTGGCTGCACATTAATTTAATGTCATATTCCAGCATTTCCTGTGTCAGAGGAATACCTTCAGCATTGGCAATTTCAATTACTTCAGCGCCGGTTTTTCTTGCCAGAGTCTGCATAACATCAATTGTAAAGCCGCCGTATGTTGCACGGCAGAGGGCACTTAAAGTGTTGAATGTTACATTAATGAGGAATTTTTTCCACTGTTCCAGCTGAATTGAATCCGGATTGCTGTATTTAATTCCCGACCCTTCACAAAGTTCTGCAATGGCTTTAGTTCTTTCGTTTTTAGAATCATCCTTTTCGCCAAAGAATATAGCTCCAGGGTTTGTGTATTCAATTTTGTTTCCAACGTGGATAGAGTTAAGGCTCAAAACAAAACCGTAAAGAACATTCTTTTCGCCGTAAACTTCAGCAATATCACGTTCACTCTGAATACCGTTTAAGAGGGAAAGAATAAGAGTGTCAGGACCACAGGCTTTTTTCATCATTCTGATTGCTTCTTTAAGCTGCAGGTTTTTTGTAGCAATAATAATCAGGTCACTTTCCTGAGCCTGAGAAGCGTCAACATAGTTAAAGTCAACTTTTTTCCCGTTAAGATAAAGACCGTCTTTTCTGTATCTTTCCAGTCTTTCACCTTCTGCCAGAATCTGTACGTTTTCTTTACCCAGATAGTTTGTCAGAGGTTCTGCAATTACGGCACCAACGGCACCGGCACCAATTACAGTAACTTTGTTAATCTTCATATTTTGCATCCTTAATCTTGAAAAAGAACTAAGTTAAAATTAGAATAAAAAAACAATCAAGGCAACGGGGTCTTAGGGGCAGGGCAAACGCATTATAACCGATTTTGTATTGAAAAATGGCGCAAAGGAGTGA
>JAEDGQ010000027.1 GCA_016297415.1 Treponema sp. | reverse complement strand
TCACGACTGGAAGCCATTTTTAGCAGGGAATATATTATAATGCGTTTGCCCTAATTGATACCAGATTACTAATTGAATAAAACATCAAATAGGAGTATTTTTAAATATATAAATTTTACTTATAAGAGGCAAAATATATGGCAAAAGATTTAGACTGGGGCAACCTCCCATTCGATTATGTTCAGACAGACTACAGTTTTGTAGCTAATTACAAAGACGGTAAATGGGACGAAGGAACCCTCACAAAAGATCACAGCATTAATCTCAATGAATGTGCATGTGTTTTCCAGTATGCTCAGACTTGTTTTGAAGGTCTTAAAGCTTACACAACTTCAGACGGAAAAATCGTAACATTCCGCCCGGACCTTAACGCTGACCGCATGGCTGACTCTTGTGCCCGCCTTGAAATGCCAGTATTTCCAAAAGACAAATATATTAAAGCTGTTCTTGATGTAGTAAAAGCAAACATTGACTGGGTTCCACCTTATGGTTCTGGTGCACAGCTCTACATTCGTCCATATATGTTTGGTTCAAACGCTGTAATTGGTGTTAAACCAGCTGCTGAATATCAGTTCCGCATTCTTGTAACTCCAGTAGGACCATACTTTAAGGGTGGTGTTAAACCAATTAAAGTACGCATTTCTGACCGGGACCGTGCAGCACCACACGGAACTGGTGACATTAAAGCAGGTCTTAACTACGCTATGTCTCTTGGTAACATCATGGACGCTCACCGCCAGGGTTATGCAGAAAACATTTACCTTGATCCAGCTTCTCACACATATATCGAAGAAACTGGTGGTGCAAACATTCTTTGTATCACAAAAGAAGGTAAACTTATTACTCCAAAGTCTAACTCAATTCTTCCTTCAATCACTCGCCGCTCCCTCCTGGTAGTAGCAAAAGAATATCTCGGTCTTGAAGTAGAAGAACGTCAGATTTCAAAAGAAGAACTTGCAGATATGAAAGAAATTGGTCTCTGTGGTACAGCAGCCGTTATTTCTCCAATTGGTCAGATTGATGATCACGGCAAGTCAATCATGGTTCCAAGCGGAATGGACAACATTGGTCCAGTTCTTGGAAAACTCCGTGAAACTCTTACAGGAATCCAGATGGGAACAGAAAAAGCTCCAGAAGGCTGGGTTGTTGAAATCAAATAAATACTGATACAGGTAGAGTCAAAATTCGCTGTGAATTTTGACTTTACTTATTCAAGAAAATAAAAAAGGCAGTTGAATTACAGAGACCACTGAAAAAGGTCTCCAATTTTAAGCCTAAAATAAAAGGGGATGTCCAAAAAGTTCAACTTGCGGTGGTTGAGCTTGTCGAAACCACCATATTTAGTGCAATGGTCATTTCGACAGGTGATTCCTGAGCCTGTCGAAGGGCTCAATGAGCGCTACAGTCATTACTAATTGGACAGCCCCTTTTTTATCAGAGTTTTTTTATCTCTCAGAATTACCGTCACCGTAGTCGTCATCTTCTACATAATCGTCTTCTTCCTCTTCTTCGTCATCATCTTCAACACGATTGTAATAACGCTTGAGAATTTTAACGGCTTCATCTTTTTCAAGATCAAATTCGTCCATCAGTTCACGGACAATAATTCCTTTTGATACGCTTTCTTCTTCCAGAGCCTTTATGTACGATACATAATAGTCAAAGTCATCAGTATCATCATCATCTGTTGTAAAAATTGCTTCATCATCATCAAACATAATAAACTCCTGCTTGAACTATTTATTAAACTGCAGCACCTGCAGCTGTAATTTCAGGCACTCTTTCAATTTTTGGTAAATGAAGTTTGCCTGAAATTTCATCACAAATTCTATCAAAACGTTCAGGATCACTATAACAGTCATATTTATTTACAATTGCCTGTCCTGTAACCCTTATAAATGCACTCGTAATGCTGTAAACAACGGCAAAAGTCAAACCTCCAATAATTGCACCTCCAACTGGAGAAGCAACAAAGGAGGACAGACCACCAAGCATCTCACTCGCCGCCGTTGCGCTGGTCAATGCACTTATAGTTGTTGCTGCAGCCCAGGTTCCTATTGCAATACCGCCGATATGAGCAATAGCTTCAATAACTTCTTCAGGAGAATTAACACCTTTTCGAACAAGCTGAAGAATATCTCTTGAAGATTCAATAACAGTAAATGCCATTACAATATATGGTGTTGCAGAAACAAACATTGTGGCACTGATTTCAGCAAGGTTTGTAAGGGAAACAAGAGCAAGGTCTGTTCTTGTCATTTCTCCATTACAGAAACTCTTAATAGCATTAAATTCATTCCAGATTGCAATAGCTGCAAAAGCACCATGTAAAGCCTGTGGAGGAAGACTTTCCTGAATTACAGGAATTGCATAAGCCATTGCTTCTTTTGTCATTATCTGTGTCTGCTGCTGCATCTGATTTGAAAATGTAGACTGGAACTCTGCTGCAAAATCTTCTTTAGATGGTAAAATTGAAGACACAGATTTTGTTACATTTGCAAAACCAGACTGAGTACGTACAGACGGAAGTGTTGCTGCATTAATACCAAGTAAAGCAAGTCCAAAAACCAATACACCTGCGAAAAATCTTTTTCTAGAATTTGTCATCTAAGTCCTTCTTTTCAATTGTAATAGCTTTTTTAGCTGCTTCGAATCTAGTTTCAGAATCGAGACCATTCCAAATCTCTGCATAAACTTCCTGATACAGAGAACCAACAGGCTGATATAAATAACTGAGCTGAATTGACTCAAGTTCAAGAATAAGTGACAGACGTTTCTGTTTCTTTTCTGAATTAAGAACAGAAATATCAGCAGCTCTCTTTTTTATATCGCTGATATAATTCAAGGCATTGGCGTTGTAAGCTTTTACTTCTTCACTTTCGCGGCCATTTACCATCTTATCATATTCACGTTCTTTGCTTCTTAAAAGAGTAATACAATTGTCTATTTCTGAAAGAACTGCTTTGTTATCAACAACAGTTACAGAAAGTGCATCATGTTTTAAAGAAGCAAGCTGTGCTGCAATAAGAGTCACCATTGGCTTAAATGTAATGTCACTCTTCATATTAATTATTTCAAGCTTACTCTTTCCTAAAGCATCCTTTACCTGATCAATAAGAATCTTTTCATTACGAACAAGTACTGGATCACTGTTTTCAGCAAGCTTACTGGCAATATCTTTGGAATATGCTTTTACAGCTGCAATACTTTCGTAATCTGCGTGCAGTTCAATAAATTCCTGAAGGCTTACAACTGCAGCTGCAGCATTATTGTCCTTAACATAAGCAATTTTTATTGTTAAAAAATCGAGATCATATTTAGTATTCAGGATTTCGTTTGCCATTGTTTCCTGAATCCATGGAGCTGTATTTTTGATGAAATCGAGATACATAGCAACTGCTTTATCAAGACTGTCATCATTTAATTTTTTTTCTGCAGCTTTAACAGCTTTTCGTAATTCATCAAAAGCAGCTTTTTCTTTTTCTGGAACAACAACAGGAATATTTTCTCCGATTACTCTGTTGATAATAGCTGTCTGATTATCAATTTTTGAATTAAGGGCATTAATCTGAGCTTTCTGAATTCCAGCAAATACTGCTAAAAAAACAAGAATAACACCGGCAGCAGCCGAAGCTCCCATAACTAGTTTATTTTTCATTTACTCTCCTCTCCATTCTGAATTCCAAAATATATAGAAGTATATCATAAAAAAAGGAATCCATAAATTCATAACAATGAATTAGTTATTTGATATGCTGACAGCTTTATATTAAAATTAAAGATATGATTCAAAAACCTGGCTGGACATATTCCTACATACATTCTCTACAAATGCATATTGCAATTAACGACAGTACTGGAGTTTTGTATACAGAAGACAAGACAATGTATACTCAGGAAGAAGCTTTAAGGCTTTCTCAGGTAAATTATATGATTCCTGCTGAAGTTCATATAATTAAAAAAATATTCGACGGGATTATTACAAATATTTCTCCACTTCCTTCTTCAAAAAAAGAAAGTGGAGAAGATGAAAATGATTTTTAGTTTTTACTTGTTATCAAGAAAATTGACATAATTGTCTATGTCTGTTTTTACAAGTTTTACACACAAACCAAGGACTGCAGCATCATCGATAAGCCCTAAACCAGGAATCACATCTGGAACAATATCTGCAGGGACAAGAACATAAATAAGAGTACCCGCAATTGCTACGATTGTACCAACAGGAACGCTCTTGTAATTTCCTGAAAAGAAATCCTTCAACATTCTGAAAAAAAGCTTTATATCATTGATAAAACCACGAAGTTGCTTTGAGTTTGCTTTTTTCATGATTTCGTTTTCATTTTCAAGAACCCTGTGAACGTCATCTTCAGAGTATTCTTTATTCTTGAAAGATTCGAATTCAGCTGCTACCTGTTTTTTCTGTTCTTCGTTTAGTTCTTCATTTTCCATAAAAGCCTCCTGATAAAAACTAATAAGCTTTTCTGTAAATTTCAGCTATGTCCTCTTTTGTCAGTTTTTTTATAGCTCCAAGACATCTTGCACCGTTGTTCGAAGCTTTTTCTGCAAGTTTAAGAACAATGTCTTCACTCCATTCTACATCCAAATCCCTGATTCGGACAGGCATTTTAATGTCTTTGAAAAACTGTTCCATTGCATCAATACCTTTCAGTGCTACAACTTCCTTTTCACTATCTGCTTTTGGAGCTGGAATGTCCATAACATCTACTGCAAAACTTACAAAACGATCCACATCTTCTTTATAAACATAACGGGCCCAAGTAGCCCAAAGAGCAGCAAGTCCTGCACCATGTGTTACATCAAACATTCCGCTTAATTCGTGTTCCAGCTGATGTGTAGCCCAGTCTCCGTTTCCAAATGGACCTGTAATAGTATTGTGACTTAAACTTCCAGCCCACATAATTTCAGCACGGGCATTATAGTTATCAGGTTCTTTTAACAGGATTCTTGAGTTTGCAAGTGTAGATCTCATAACACCTATTGCAATGGAATCTACAACCATTGAATGATCCTTTTCTCTGGCAAAGTATCTTTCCATAGTGTGCATCATAATATCTGCACAGCCGGCAAATGTCTGCCATTCAGGCAATGACATTGTAAGTTCAGGATTCATAATAGAAAATCTTGGACGATACAAATCATTATTAAGACCTTTCTTAAAATCTCCGTCTTCATTTGTAATTACAGACGAGCAGCTCATTTCACTACCAGCTGCAGAGATTGTAAGAACAGTTCCTACTGGAAGACATTTTGTTGATTTTGCTTTTCCAAGGTAAAAATCCCATACAGGAGTATCTGTTACGGCACCCATGGAAATACCTTTTGCAGAATCAATAACTGAACCACCACCAACAGCAAGAATAAAGTCTATCTTTTCTTTTTTACAGATTTCAATGCCTTTTTCAACAAGGCTTAAACGAGGATTTGGAACTACTCCTCCAAGTTCAACAAATTCAATTCCTGCATCAGACAAAGACTTTTCAACTCTATCCAGTAATCCAGATTTTTTTGCAGACTGTCCTCCAAAATGAAGCAGAACTTTTGAACCACCAAACTCTTTTACAAGCTGACCTGCTTTAGATTCTGTATCTTTCCCAAAAACAACTTTTGTAGGTGCATAATAATTAAAATTAAGCATTTCTTTCTCCTCTTTTCATCCATATTAATCTGAATATATAACAGTTTTCATCTGTTTTCATAATCTTTATTTTCGTTCTCACTGATTTCTTTTGCTTCTTCTCTATTTTTTTTGTTTATAGAAATAATAGTAATGATTCCTAAAATTACCGCAAGTAATCCGCTTAATGCATTACTGATTCCCATAACCATACCGGCACTTTCGCTGCCATAATCAGTATATTTCTGTAACATCATTAAAACCGGAACTCTAAAAAGATATACACGGCAAAAATTCATAAAAAGCGTAACTTTAGTTCTTCCGTATCCATACATAAGGGAAAGTACGGAAGCATTGATTCCGAGAGGAATTGCACCCCAGGCTTCATATCTGTAAATGCCTTTTATAACCTGCTGAAATCCATAATCACTTCCAGCAAAAAACTTCGAGATATATTCCAGACACAACAAAGATGCAGACATAAGAACAACACCGATTACAAGATTTGAAATAAGAACGCAGAAGAACGCCTTCTGAGTTCTGTCAAATTTTTTTGCACCTCTGTTCTGGCTTATAACAGCACTGCCACCTTCCTGAAAGCCAGCCTGCGGCATTGTTGTAATTCCACCAATGTTGTTTGAAATTCCCAGAGCCCCAACTGTTCGAGGCCCATAAACTGTACACATTGAATTTACAATTACTTTTCCCATAGCAAAAGCTGCTTTTTCAATCACTACAGGAATGGAAAGTCTGAGCATTGGAGCAATTATTTCAGATTTAAAAGAAACTGCTTTCGGCGAAAAACTGAACAGATTATCTTTTTTAGTCATGTTAACAATTGCACAAATCAATACTGAAAGCTGGGAAATCAAAGTAGCAGCAGCAATCGCAGTTACACCTTTATGGAACACATAAATAAACAAAGCAGTCAGGGAAAGTTTTATGCCCACAATTCCCATATTAAGCCAGAGAATTCGTTTTGAATTTCCTCGGGCTCTTTCGATGGCAATATAAACATTATTGAAAAAGGTTATTACAAGAGCAATTATCTCAATTCTAAAATATGTACTTCCAATAGCTATAAACTCTTCCGGTGTTTTCATAAAGCGTAAAAACCATGTAGCAAAGGGAAGAAGTGTTAAAAGAACAACAGAACCAAGAACTGCGCACAACGAAACCATTGTTGAAACCCTGCGTTTTACAAGTTCATAATCACCTGCACCATATGCCTCGCTGACTTTTATACTTGCACCTACAGCAAGACCAGAGCCCAGTGCAGAGAGCATAATCTGAATCTGTCCGATATAAGCAACCGAACTTACGGCAGTTGCACTGATGTGAGACGCCATCATAGTATCAAACACTTTAAAAAGCTGAGTTAAACTCTGATACAGTGCAAGCGGAATACAAACATAGAGAATTACCTTAAACATATTTCCGTTAAGAGAAAACTCACGGAACTTTTCATCTTTTTTTGACAATACAGCTTTCATTTCAAAATCCTTGAAATTAACTATAAGTCAAAATAAAATGTAATAATACGAATTATTTATAAATTTTTAAGGAAAACTACAGATATTTTATGAATCAATCAGTTTTTGACATAAAACAAAATGCACTCTTCCGCGACAGGGTTAAAGACTTCCTTATAGATTGTGTTGACCAGAAACAGTCAATGGCAGAGGCTCATTATCATCCTTACTACGAACTTTTTTATGTTGTAAAAGGCTCATGCAGAATGTTTGTAGGCCACAAGCTTTATGCCGTAAATGAAGGCGAACTAGTCATTCTCCCCCCTTCTGCTTTGCATCGTACTCAATACGAAACAGAAGCTCAAAGAATTACAGTCAGCTTTACTCCCAAATACATTGAATCAATGAAATCAATTCTTGGTGAAGACTTCCTTTCAAAATACATTACACCAGGAAAACTTCACTTTACAGAAAATAAAAAGAAAGAAATTGAAGCCTTTCTCACAGAACTGCTGAGTAAATATGAAAAATCACTGGAGGATTTGCTGAACTCCATCGACTTAAAAACACTGCTTATTCAACTCCTTGTTTTTATTGCCCGTAACACAGAGTTTAAATGCAAAAATGAACTGATGGACAAGAGAACAGAATCCATTCAGAATGCCGCAAAATACATTTTTGAAAATTATGGAAAAGACATCAGTCTTCAGGAAGCGGCAGACATTGCAGGAATACGGGACACATATTTTTCCCGGCTTTTTCAGGAAATTACAGGATACGGTTTTAAGGAATATCTTTTGAACATCCGGATTCAGCATGCACAGGAAATGCTTCGTGCCGGAAAACTCAAAATCACTCAGATAGCACTGGCCTGCGGATTTTCTGACGGAAATTATTTCGGAGATATATTCAAAAAACGCACAGGCCTTTCACCAAGGGAATTCAGACAGTTGCAAGTCAAACAAACCTTCTTGCCATGAATGCTGCCATCGAAGCTTCCCACGCAGGAGAATCTGGTCAGGTTTTTGCAGTAGTAGGAGTACAAACACAGTTCAGAATATTACAACTGAGCTTAATAATTTTACACTTTAAAAGGACGGTCCCCCACAACGATAAATCGTTGTGGGGTCGCTGCGTCCGGGGTTCCGCGCAGAAGCGCTCCATTCAGAGCATTCTGCTCTGAACAAGCCCCTCCCATCGCTACCGCAGATTTCCCATTCATAAGTATTTTTTAGTTATGCACATGATTGTGTTTATGAGCACAAACTGCATTTGGATTTCCAGTCAAAGTACCTTTTAAGAAAGCTTCAGCAGCCTCGTCTGGATTTCCGGTAACTCCTGGAATCTGCTTGATACCGGCATTATTTAAGGCATCAATAGCCCCCTGCCCCCGGTTTCCAAGAATTAAAGTTTCAACACCAAGATTTTTAAGATAAGTTGCAAGATCATGATGTCCAAATCCACCATTATCTATAACTTCTGCACTGAGAATTTTACCATTTTCAATTTCATAAATCTTAAAATTCTGGGTTTTACCAAAATGCTGAAAAATTGTATTTGATTCCTTATCGTATGTTGCTGCGATTTTCATTTTTTAATCCTTTTATTCAATTCCAATAACTTTATATCCGGCTTCTTCAACAGCTTTTGTTAACTGTTCTGCGGATACATCTGACTTAAGAGAAACAACGGCTGTTCCTTTTTTATGGCTTGGAACTGCTGTTTCAACACCAGCTAAAGCTTCAAGAGCTTTTTTAACATGAGCTTCACAATGTTCACACATCATGCCTTCAATTTGGATTGTTTTTTCCATATAAAACTCCTTTTGTTTGTTTTCTTTATTAACAGCAGGTTTAAGCTGTTTTCCAAATCTAATAAAATTTAATCTCAGTGCATTAGTTACAACACAGAAACTGGAAATACTCATGGCTGCAGCACCATAAACTGGTTTAAGTTCCCAGCCAGTCAAATAAATGAATACACCAGCTGCCAGAGGAATTCCAATCACATTATATATAAATGCCCAGAAAAGATTTTCCTTAATGTTTGTAACAGTTTTACGGCTTAATTTTACAGCGGCTGCCACATCACTTAAACTGCTGTTCATTAAAACAACATCAGCTGCATCAATTGCAACATCGGTACCGCTCACCATTGCCATACCTGAGTCAGCAGCTGTTAAAGCCGGTGCATCATTAATCCCGTCCCCAGCCATCAAAACCATTCCCTGTTTTTTTAAATCCGCAATTACTTTTTCTTTCTGATCAGGAAGAACTCCCGCAATAACTTCTTCAATACCAGCTTTCTGAGCTACAGCCTGAGCTGTTTTTTCATTATCACCTGTAAGCATTACAATTCTAAGACCAAGGTTTTTCAACTGATTAATTGCTTCCGCAGAATCATCCTTTATTTTATCTTCTATATATAAGACACCATAAAATTTATCATTTTTACAGAACAGAACAGGTGTTTTTGCTTTTTCAGCACCTTCTAAAATCTTTTTACCATCTTCTTCTGTAATATTTACAAATGACCTGATATAAGAAATATTTCCACCGGCAATAACAACACCTTCTGTGTCTACGGCTCTTACACCTTTACCGGTTTCAGCTAAAAAATCCTTAACCTCTGCTGCTGAAAGATTTTTTCCTTCTGCAGCTTCGACAATTGCTTTTGATAAGGGATGTTCTGATTTTTTTTCCACATCCAGGGCAAGCTGAAGCAGCATATCTTCCGTTATGCCATCTGCTGTTACAATTTCAGAAACAACAGGTTTACCTTCAGTTACTGTTCCTGTTTTATCAACAACTACAATTTTGGTTTTTCCCGCAGTTTCAAGGCTTTCTGCAGTCTTAAAAAGAATTCCGTTTCTTGCCCCTACCCCGCTGCCAACCATAATTGCAACTGGTGTAGCAAGCCCCAAAGCACAAGGACAGCTGATAACAAGAACAGAAATTCCCCTTGCCAGTGCAAATCCTGCAGACTGACCTAAAACAAGCCATACAACAGCAGTAATTATTGCAATACAAATTACCGAAGGCACAAAAACACCCGAAACTTTATCTGCAATCTTCGCAATTGGCGCTTTTGTTGCCGCCGCATCACTTACCATCTGAATTATTTGAGCAAGCATTGTATCATTTCCAGATTTTTCAGCCCTGCACTTTAAGAAGCCAGACTGATTCATTGTTCCGGCACTTACTCTGCTGCCTTCAACTTTATCTGCAGGAATGCTTTCTCCTGTAAGTGCTGCTTCATTTACCGCACTATCACCTTCAACAACAACCCCGTCTGCAGGAATCTGAGAACCAGGTTTTACTACAAAAATATCACCAGCCTTAACTTCGTCTGCTGCAATTATTTTTTCTTCTCCATTTATGATTACAACAGCTGTTTCTGGAGAAAGGTTCATCAAAGCTTTTAAGGCATTTGTAGTTTTACCTTTAGATTTTGCTTCAAGTGTTTTGCCTACAGTTATGAGGGCAAGAATCATAGCTGCAGATTCAAAATATAAATCATCTGCAAGTTTCATCAGCTGTTCAGCATCTCCAGTACAACAGGTCATTTTTAAGAGAACCCATACACTCCATCCAAAAGATACACCTGATCCCAATGCAACAAGGGTATCCATATTTGGTGCTCTGTGAATGAATCCTTTTATTCCGCTAATAAAAAATTTCTGATTTATAACAAGAACCAGGCCGGAAATCAACATCTGAACAATTGCTACAGCCAGAAAATTTCCTTCAAAAAATGGGGGAAGCGGAAATCCCCACATGCTGTGTCCCATTCCTGCATACATAAGTACAAGAACCAGAATTACAGACCAGATTAAACGAGTCAGAATTTTCTTTGTTTCATCATCTGTATTCAAATTATTCTTTTCTTTTTTTTCACTTTTCGATTCTGCAGAAGAAGCACCGTAACCAGCCTCTTCTACTGCTTTTATAATTTCATCATCAGAAGCAGAACCTTCTACTCCCATTGAATTTGTCAAAAGACTGACGCTGCAGGATTTTACTCCTGCAACATTTTTTACAGCTTTTTCAACTCTTGCTGAGCAGGCTGCACAACTCATTCCTGTTACATTAAATTTTTTCATATTCCCTGCTCTCTTGCCCTACTTCAGAAGTTTTTTCAAAAGAACAGTAAACTCTTCAACTGCTTCTGCATTTCCGTTCTGAATATCAGTAACCACACATGAATGAAGATGTTCAGATAAAAGTTCTCTATTGAATGCGTTTAAAGCTGCATTTACAGCACTAACCTGCACAAGGATTTCAGGACAATAGGTATCATTCTGCAGCATATTTTTTATACCTTTAATCTGACCTTCTATTCGATTCAGTCTGTTTTCAAGCAGTTTTTTTTCTTCTTCGGACCTTTCTTTTTTTCGTGTACAACAATCGGACATTATTTATTCTCCTTTAAGGAATATACCCCCATAGGGTATTTAAGTCAACAATTTAGATTTTTTATACAAAAATATGAAGGTAACAATTTAAGTGAACCAAGAAGTAACACTTTGAATGAATTCTTTCCTAAGGGTAACAGTTTAAGTAAATATGGGTGTAACACTTTGAGTGAACCATCTGCTGAAAGGTAACAATTTGAATGAACATAAATTTCAGTTTTTTTGCATAGAATTTCAAAACCCCGAAAATCAGGCCAAAAAGGTAACAGTTTAAGTGAATATCAAAATGAAAATCTCACTACTTTTCTCAAAAACGGAAAAAACACTACATATAGCGTAAATTTCACGAATTTTACCAATATGGTAACAGTTTAAATGAATAAACGAATCTTAAAGGTAACAGTTTGAGTGAATAAATATAAAAAGACAAAAACTTCTGGAATGATTTGGCTATAAAAAAAAGATAAAGGTAACAATTTAAGTGAACATAAAAAAAGGCTTTATAAAAAACTATTGTTTAAGGGTAACAAATTGAGTGAATTATATAGAAGAAACCTGATGTTTCGTAAATTACAGGCTATTTTTTATGACTGGCAGTTTTTATTGAAAAAAATAAGAAAAACCGTAACAGTTTAAGTGAAAATATTAACAAAACCGCTGTGGATAACTAAAATTTCAGTAACAGTTTGAATGAAACAAAAGAAATCATCAAATTTTCACGTATTTCTTTATAATATATAAAAATATCAGATTTCCCGAATTTTACTCAGTCCAGTTTGAGTGAATAAAGGTAACAGTTTGAGTGTTTTCTACTATATTATCTAATAATTAACTAATAAATTTATATAACTAATAATAATACTGTGAATTCTGTGGAATTCTCTCAAAAATTCACCCATTCTGTTACCTCTACTCTTTTTAAATCTCAGCAGTAATTAAAGCATATCTTGTATCATTCTGAAGGACAGGAGTTGGACTTTTGTATAACGTAATTCCTGCACCCTGAGGATCAATACCTACTCTTAATTCAGGATAGTACTTTTCTTTAATTTCTCTGATTAAAGAAATAATTTTGTTGTAATTGTTACTTTCAATTTTTGCATGAGATGCAGAATTTTCAGCAACAGGCATAAACTGTTCAACAAGTTTTTGTCTTGGGATAAAAGGAGGATCATCAGCTTTAATACCGTTATTTCTGTATACAAGCCATGCGTATAAATCTTTTCCTACAGGAGAATTAATCTCCTTGTAGGCAGTGTAATCAATTGGAACAGCATGAGCCTGACAAAAGCTTGCAAATTCAGCAGAAAGATAAATTTTGAAATGACCGTATTTGTTTTCTCCGGAACCGTCTTCAATTTCTTCAAACTGAACTCCATTTGTAAAACGAATGTTTGCAGTTCTGTATGTTGTAACCTGAACATCTTCTTTTGGATAATCTCCGTCTGCATACAAATCTTTGAAAAGATAACCAGCCTGAGAACTTTTTACCTTCTGTTCAAACATAAACTGTGCATTTGAAAAGTACTGAAGCTGTTCACGAACTTCTGTACCACGCTGTTTCGGAAGCTGAAGTTCTTTTAACAGATCTGCAAGAGTGTTGTAACTGATAGTTACAGGAACATCTTTTTCCGCAGATAAAACGGCGTGACTGCAAAGTACAGTTAACAACAGACGACCGTACTTTCCGAAAGGAACAGTAATAGGACTCTGAAGGATAAGAGTAACCCCATTACTACCCTTTCTTATGAACAAGGGTTTATGAATATTCTTAAATGGCAGAGATGCTGTTGTAAAAAAACTTGGTATATATGACAGAGACTTTTTCTGGCTGTTATTACGAAGTTCTTCTTCCTGAAAAAGCTCCACAACAGACTTGTCTACTGCCATAAGTTCAGTTTTTTCTGTATTTTTTTTCATTTATCCCTCCCAGGGATTAAAAACGGTACGGCCACAACTGCAAAAAAATGCCCTCAGACGCTCAAAAACGGGCCGTAAATCGATTTTTTAAACTTTTTAGTGTTATTTCCTTAAAATCTCGCCATTTTTGGTTATATAGGCTTTTCCAAGCTCTATATCCTGACGGAGATAAGTCATGGCAGAACGATATGCTTTTGAAAGGGCAAACCCGTTTGCACAGAACATCTGACGCAGTTCTGCCTGTTCATCTGGAGTTACATATACGCCGATAAGAACTCTTTTTTTAGATGGAGTTTCTTCTTTTTCTGATTCTGATGGGGTAACAGTTTGAGTGAATGAAACTGAAGATGCCGGTGACAGATTTACTTTTTCAGGTTCCTGTGCAGGGGCTTCCGAATGATCTTTCATTGTATTTTCAGCTACTGCAGCTGCCTGCTGTACGCTTGCTGCAGCCTGCTGTTTAATCTGTTCTGCCAGTGAAATATTTTTTTCGTGTACCATTTTACATTAACCTCTCTGCCAGTTCTGTAATTGCATCTAAAGTTTCTTTTTTTGCCCTTACTTTCTTGTTTTGTACTGATATGTGAAGGCTCTGACATTTTTCAAATGCAGGATCCTTTGGAATTACGATAAATTCAAAGTCTGTACCTGAATTGTTGTAAGCCTCCAGATATGCAGCCTGATTTGAAAGACGTTTATCCTGCTGGTTCAAGATGATTTTTTTGTAGACAGGGCTGACATTGTACTGTTTTTTGATTTGAGCCAGGTTCTTTGTAAAGATCTGCCATCCGTCTTTTGAAAATTCGTCCAGCTTAAGAACAGGAACTACCTCTGTACAGCCGATGAAAACTGATTTTTCAAATTCGTCAAAAGCAGGTGAAGTATCGAAAATACAGTAATCAAAGTAGTTTTCAAGCTGTGGCAGAATTTTGTCTCTGAAAATAAAAGGGTAGGTTTCTTTTTTAGCCCAGTTTTTTAATTCTCCGCCTACGCCAAAAGTTGGAATGACATAAAGGTTTTCCATTCCGGATGTAAATACACAGTCCAGAATTTCTGTTTTTTCGTAGAGGATATCTGCCAGTTCATGATTAAAGTCATTGAGAAGCCAGGAACTGGAATTTCCCTGTGGGTCGCAGTCGATATAAACAACCCGTTTGCCTTTTGAGGCCATTTCTACAGCAAGGGCAACAGACACAGATGTTTTGCCTGTACCGCCTTTCTGTAAAGCGAATGCATATGATTTCAAAATATCCCTCCCACAAGATATGCTGAATTTTTATGTGAATTAATTATAATTTGCGGTAATTTTAAAGTCAAATTCATTTTTGTTTAACATATAAACAAATGTTAATTATATTAACAAAATATAAACAGTTGTTAAACAATTTAACAAATAAAAGTATAAAAGTATAAACAACTGTTAAACAAAATATAAACAAATGTTAATGAATTTAACAAATAAAAGTATAAAAGTATAAACGAATGTTAAACAAATGTTTATACTTTAAACAAAAATAAAAAAGCCCTCTAAACGGCCCGTAAACGCGTCTTTTTTTGTAAAACGGGAATTATGTCGTCCAGAATTTGCTCCTCTCAAAATCAATCCTCGTGCGTCTGAGAGGGTTTTATAAAATCCTGAATTTTTGTAAAAAAATGTGTTTTTCGAGAAAAAAAGGTAACGGTTTGAGTGAATTTCAGCCTGAAAAATACAATGTTTTTTTATGCTTCTGTCTGTCTGCTTTTTTTGCAGATGTCTCTCCAGAATGGGGTTACATAGAAAAAGAGCATTGCTAAAAGACCGAATACAAAGCTGATTGGAACAGCAGCCATTACGTTGTATCCGTTTCCGAATGTGGTAATTGCCCAGGCGGAAGGAATTCTTACAGCCCAGAGCATAAGAATGTTAACTACTGTAGAATAGCGGACCCGGCCAAGTCCGTTTGCAACATTTATTATTCCGTTAAAGATTGCATAACACCAGTTAAAAAAAAGAACTATAGAGATATAGTGCATTGCAACTGTAAGAACTTCCTGATCCCGGGTAAAGATGGTGATGAATGGTTTTGCAAAAATATAGGCAATCAGATTAAGTGAAAGTGTAAAAATTCCAGAAATAAGCGGAATCTGAATGCCGCCTTTTTTTATTCTGTCCCATTTTTTTGCACCATAATTCTGACCGGTAAAGGTTAAGGCTGCAGAAGAGAAGGATGTGGTCATCATGCCGGCAAGACCTACAAGTTTCATTGCAACGAGGCATCCTGCCATAAAAACAGAACCCTGAGCGTTGAAAAATCCCTGAAGTGCTGCATGTCCGAAAGAATAAAGAGAACTGTTAAGACCAAGGGGAAGTCCCATTTTTATGATTTCTTTTAAAACGCTTTTTTTACACAGCTTTGGAAAAATTGAAAAATTGAGAGCAGGGTAGTTTTTTCTGATGTAGTATATAGAAAGAAACCATGCAGCAAAGATAGAAACAGTTGTTGCTGCTGCTACACCGAATACATTCATTTTGAATACTGTAACAAAAAGAAGATCAAGAATTACATTCAGGATACAGGAGAAAATGAGAAAGAGAAGTGATGATTTGCTGTCTCCCAGTCCGCGAAGAATTCCGGCATTCATATTGAAGCCCATCTGACCGAGAGTTCCAAGAAGTACAATGCGGATATATGTAACTGCAAGAGGCATTGTATCTTCAGGAACTTTCATCATTTTTAATATGTAAGGTCCCAGGAAAAAACCTGCTGCAGTTACAGGAACTGCTGTCATGTATACAAAACTTACAGCTGTTGAAGACAGGTTTTTAATACGGTCTGTATCTTTTTTTCCTGCTGCCTGAGAAACAAGAATTGAAACGCCATGGCCTATGCCGAGAAAAATACATAAAAGGATTTCTACAGGCTGAGAGCTGGTGCCTACGGCGGCTATTGAAGTTGAACCGCAGAAGTTTCCGACAACGATTGTATCTACAGTGTTGTAAAGAAGCTGAAGAATGTTTCCAAGGACCAGAGGAAGGGCAAACAAAAAAGTTAGCTTTGGTATTGAACCTGTGGTCATATCGATTTTTCGGGTAGCCATAAAATCAATATTAGTATTAAAAACAAAGTAATAATACGAAATAATTATGAAATTTATTAAAAAAATACTGACTTTTTATAAAATAGTGAAATTTAAGGGAATTATAAGCATTTTCTGATAGAATGCATGATACATTTAAAAATATAAGGGGTTTTTTGTGAAAATTAAAAACACAAAAATGTTAACAGGCTATCTTGGGCATTTTATTATCAGACTGTCTGTTTTTCTGTTATTTTTTTATCTTTATCTGACAGATCGTGAGAATATCTGGACAAAAGTTTCTACACCGGTATGGAAGGAATTTAATCCTCATGCACTTATCTGGTTTAATTTTATGCTCATAATAATCAGTCATTTTTTTCCTACAAAACTTATTACTATGGGCGTTAGAAAGAGCCAGGAAAAGTATTTTGATCCTGTAGAAAATTATTCCCGGACTGGACTTCTGGAAATTGTAAAAAAGCGGAATGCCGGTGCCTGGGGTGTTCTTATTGTATGGCTTTTGTTCAATCTGATTTTTGGAATTCTGTATTTTTGTAATGTCTTAAAAGAAGCAGACCTTTTTATGCTGACAGTTTTCTTCTATTTATGTGACTTTATCTGTATACTGTTTTTCTGTCCGTTCCAGACACTTATTATGAAAAACAGATGCTGTGTTAACTGCAGAATTTATGACTGGGGCCACTTTATGATGTTTACACCAATGCTCTGGATCAGAAGTTTTTTCAGCTGGAGTTTATTCCTTACTTCTGTAGTTCTGCTTATTCACTGGGAAGTAAAGTGGGCAAAAAATCCTGAACGTTACTGGTTTGGTTCTAACAAGAACCTGCAGTGCGCAAACTGTAAAGATAAACTTTGTCAGATAAAAAGAAAGCTGAACGGCGGAAGAACTCCGGAATAATAATATAGAAGAAAGGGGCTGACCAATAAGTAATGACCATTGCACTAAATATGGTGGTTTCGACAAGCTCAACCACCGCAAGTTGAACTTTTTGGACAGCCTCTTTTTTTTGTTTAAATTTTTTTTTATTTGTGATAATATAAACAAAAGTTTGCAGGGGAACCTTCTGAAACGGATGGTTGAGAAGTTGCACAGCACAGACCCTTTGAACCTGACAGTTAATACTGGCGTAGGAAGCAACACTGAATTGTTAATTTGATTTTTGTGCCTGCTTTCTGAATATGGGAGCAGGCTTTTTTTATGTGTACCACCCCCTGACTTGCGTCAGGGATTGGAAGGGCGTAAGTTGCGTAGCAATGGAGCGTAAGCGGAACCCTGCAAAGCCCGACGGCGGCTTTGACGCCGGGACGCCATCTTGTTTAAGGAGAAAAAAATGACAAAAGAAGAAATTACAAAAAAAATTGCGGAAGCTTCAAAACTTGTCCGCGAAACAAAACCTCTGGCTCCTTCAATTACAAATACTGTAACAGTAAATTTTGTTGCCAATGCACAGATTGCCTGTGGAGGAAGTGCAGCCATGGTTTATCTGCCGGATGAAGGGGAGTGTGTGGCAGAAATCGGAGGCGCTGTTTACATAAATTTAGGAACACTTTTTCCATTTTACGATGAAACTGTTGCCCGCACAGCAAGAAAACTGGCTGACCTCAAAAAAAACTGGGTGCTGGATCCTGTAGGACTAGGAATCGGCTCTTTGCGCACAAAAATTGTAATGGACTTAAAAAAATGCCCTCCGTCAGTTATCCGCGGAAACGCCAGCGAAATTATTGCCCTGGCAAAAATGTGGAATTTGACAAGCGGCTCAGATTCGGAAGGACCAAAAGGTGTTGATACTGTGGACACTGTAAAATCCGCAGAAGAAGCAGCAAAATCTGTTGCAAAATTCATTAAAGGTGCCGTTGCAGTAAGCGGAGTGGAAGACTTTGTAACTGACGGAACAACTTCGGTTTATTCAAAAGGCGGCTCACATTTTATGGAAAAAATCACCGGAGCAGGCTGTTCCCTGGGTGGAGTTTGCGCCGTTTATGCCAGCGTAACTGATCCTTTTACTGCAGCTCTTGCCGCAACCCAGCATTATAATCTTGCCGGAAGCCGTGCAGAAAAAAAAGCCGGCGGACCTGCCTGCTTCCAGATGAATTTTATCGATGAATTGTATCTTGCAAAGCCTGAAGAAATTGCAGAAAACGAATTCAGAGTATTGTAAGGAGAAAAATATGAATACACTTGTTGCAGTTGCAATTGCGCCATTTGGTGTTGGAGATGAACTTTCGGCTAATGTTGCTGAAGTTGTAAAGGTTATCCGGGAATCGGGACTTCCAAACAAAACTTATTCTATGTTCACAGAAATTGAAGGTGAATGGGACAAAGTTATGGAAACCGTAAAAAAAGCAACTTTTGTTCTTGCCGAAAAAGGAATCCGTACAGAAGTTATTATGAAGATGGATATTCGTCCAGGCTTTGAAAACATGATGACAGAAAAGCTCCAGAGAATGGAAGATAAAATGTAGTTTTTGGGCGTCGCGGCTTTGCCGCCGGCTGTTCCGTGGCTTGCTGCGCGCGGTGCTTCGCACTTGCCTCCGGCAACCACTCCATAGCCTGACGCAGGAGAAAAAATTATGAAGTTTGATTTAAAAGCATATTTAATTGTTGGTCGTGAAAACACAAATGGACGTCCGGTTGAAAAAATAGTAGAAGATGCCATCAGGGCAGGTTTTACATTTATTCAGATTCGTTCAAAGGTGGAAGACGCAAAAGATTTAATCGAAGACTGTAAGGCGGCTGCAGATGTAATTGCCCGTCTCGGAAAATCTGATTCCGTGGCACTGGTTGTAAATGACCGTCTTGATGTTGTTCTTGCTGCCCGGGAAATGGGAATAAAAGTTGACGGCATTCATGTGGGACAGACAGATATTCCTGTTTCAATCTGCCGTAAATATCTTGGCAAAGATTCAATCGTGGGGCTTTCTGCACCAACAAAAGATCTGATTGAGTATGCAAAAAACTTTGACGTAAAAGACATTGATTACTTTGGTGCAGGTCCTGTTCACGATACAGAGTCCAAAAAGAATCTTGCAAAAGATGATGAGGGAAACGTTATCATCAAGACTTTTGAAGAATTTACTGAACTGGCAAAAGTAAGTCCTATTCCTGTTGTAATCGGTGGCGGTGTAAAAACTCCTGATGTACCAGAATTAAAGAAATGCGGACTTGCAGGTTTCTTTGTAATAAGTGCAGTTGCAGGAGCAGATGACCCTTATAAAGCTGCCTGTGAAATGACAGATGCCTGGAATAACACCAAGTAATTCTCCGCAAAATTTGCATTATGTGGAGAATTTAAATTTTGCGAAAAAGGTAACAAATTAGATGAACCTGCTTATAAATTCAGATTTTATAAGCAGGTTTTTTTTATCTGAAAAAAAACATAATTTCTGATATAAATAAAGAATGGATTCCTGGGAAAGGACATATATTGCCATAGATTTAAAATCGTTTTATGCCTCAGTAGAATGCCGGGAGAGAGGACTGGATCCTTTGACGGCAAAGCTTGTAGTAGCAGATGCCAGCCGGACAAGTAAGACAATTTGTCTTGCAGTAACTCCGGCATTAAAGGCATTCGGTCTTTCAGGCAGGAGCAGACTGTTCGAGGTTGAAGCAAAAGCAAGAGAAATAAAAAGACAGTCAGGCAAGGAACTTGAATACATAACGGCAGTTCCGAGAATGGCACTATATATAGAATATTCTTCAAGAATTTATAATATTTATCTTAAATATTTTTCTCCTGAAGATATTCATGTTTATTCAATAGATGAAGTTTTTATTGATGCAACTTCATATCTTAAATTGTACAGATTAAATCCCTATGAACTTGCAAGAAAAGTTATCCAGAATATTCTTGATGAAACAGGAATAACAGCAACGGCTGGAATAGCTCCAAATCTCTTTTTATGTAAAGTTGCCATGGATGTTAAGGCTAAGCATATAAAAGCAGATAAAGATGGAGTGAGAATCGCTGAACTAGATGAGATGGGGTTCAGAAAAGAGATGTGGGACCATAAGCCTTTAACTGATTTCTGGAGAATAGGTAAGGGAATAGCGAAGAGGCTTGAAAAACACTTTATTTTTACAATGGGTGATATAGCCAGAAAATCCCTGACTAATGAACAGCTGCTTTATGATGAGTTTGGAATTGATGCTGAAATTCTTATAGACCATGCCTGGGGATATGAACCGGTTTTGATGAGGCATATAAAAAATTACAAATCAGAAGCTAAAAGTATTGGAGAAGGGCAGGTACTTCATTGTCCTTATGATTTTGAAACTGCAAAAGTTGTACTTAGAGAAATGGCAGAACATCTTGCACTCAGTCTTTTTGAAAAAAAACTTGTTACCAGTTCTGTTACTTTAAACATAAACTATGATATAGAAAGTCTTGAAAAAACAGATTACAAAGGAGAGATTGTAACAGACTATTACTCAAGAGCAGTTCCAAAGCCTGCCAGGGGAACGATTTTTGTTGGTCAGGATACTAATTCGTCAAAAGCTATAATAAACGGATTTATGGATTTGTATGAAAAAATTACAGATCCGTCTCTTTTAATCAGAAAAATCAATGTAACTGCCATAAATGTAAAGCCTGCAGAAATGAGACAGGGGTCTTTGTTTGATGAAGAGGATAATAATATAAAGGAAGAAAACCTTCAGAAAGTGCGGCTGGAAATTATGAAGAAATTCGGGAAAAATGCACTTTTGAAGGGAACTAATCTGACGGAAGGGGCGACTGCAATAGAAAGAAACAGCCAGATCGGAGGACACAAGGCATGAACCGGTATGATAATATTATTGAAGAAAAGTGGCCGAGGCAAAGTATGCGTCCCAGAATGAGTCTTGAACAGAGAGCGAAAATTTTTCTGCCTTTTCAAGCTTTGACAGGTTATGAAAAAGCACTTGATAAAACAAGATTGGCAGAAATCGAGAGTATGGAACAGAAGTCTGGTATGATTAAATTTGAAGAAGATATTTTTATGGATTAGTGTAATCCCGGGTGGTATATAAAAGTAAATTTTTGTAACAGGAAACTAAAAAATGGACTTCTTTTATAAAGAGGCCTGATAAAAAAGTAAACGAGCAAGAGGATATTTGATACGCTAAAGAGATTTAGAGGATGCCAGGCGTTAGTTCGGTAAGCATAGGTCTTGCAGATGAAGCAAGAAGTTTACAAAGCAAAAAAGGGCGCCAGAAAGTTCTGG
>JAEDGQ010000026.1 GCA_016297415.1 Treponema sp. | reverse complement strand
TTCACTCCTTTGCACCATTTTTCAATACAAAATCAGTTATAATGCGTTTGCCCTGGAAATAAAGTTATCTATACAGGTGCAAAACAGGTGCAAAAGTTGACGATTTACGGCTGATTCTTTATTCTTAAAAAATATGAAAAATAACATAAAAAAAATCTTCTTTTCTTTAATCACTATTTCATCGGTATTTGCATTTGTGGCATGTAACCGTTCAAATGGTGTGGCTTCTGTTAAAGAAAACAACCTTTTTTCAATCAATTACGGAAGTTTTGAAGATGAATTAAACCTTTTCAATCTTAGCTCTCCAGGTGCTGTTAATACTTACATTACAATGCTTGACGGATTCTTTTACATTGCAAACGGAGAATCCAAAAAGATTATGGAATTAAATTCCTATGGTGATCTTTTGAGCCTTTACTACAATCCTGAAGTTACAAAAAAGCCGTCTTTTGCTAATGACGATTCTGTTAATTCTACAAAAAAAGCTGTTGAATATCCTTTTAATAAACTTGGTCCTGTAGCTGTAGATTCCCGGAAAAATATTTTTGCAGTAGATTGCCTTCCTCAGGAAAGACAGGAAATTGATACAGATAACAGACTTCTCCTGAATAATGTAGTTCTCTGGTTTAACTCAGACGGAACTTTTATTGACTATCTTGGCCAGCAGGGACCTGGAGGAACTCCTTTCCCGCACATTACTGAAATCTATGTAACTACAAAGGATGAACTTGTAGTAGTTTCTAAAACAAATGAAGGACCGGTAGTTTTCTGGTTTAATGAAGCAGGATTCCTTCTTTACAAAATCCCATTTACTGATTCAACAGTTCCAAAATTCAAAGATGCAGATGAAGAAGGAAACTCTTATGTTTCTATTCACAAAGTTATTCCTGACAATGTAAATCACCGTCTTTTTGTTCAGGTTGATTATTTCCAGAGTTATCTGGATCCTGCAACAAAAGTACAGTCTGGAATTGATTTTAAGAAAACTATTCTCTATCCACTTGATGTTGAAACAGGACGTTATGGAGAAGGACTTGATATTCCTCCTCATGAAGAGTCAGTTGCTGAAAAACTCAGTAAGGAAGTTTATAAAATTCCTTTTGACTTTACAGGTGTAACAGACAGCGGATGGCTTTTCTTTGTTGTTCCTATCGACAAAGGATATCTTGTTCAGATGGTTCAGCCAAACGGTCAGAAAATCATAAAACGTGTGCTTCCAGTTGATCACAGCCAGATTCTTTATTATTCCCTTGTGGTAAGTGGAAATGGAATCGTAAGCGGTCTTTTTGTTAAGAAAGATCATGCTGATGTTGCCTGGTGGCGGACAGATTCTCTTGTTGGCGGTTTAATGAATTAAGGTATCTTAACAATGGATTTTAGAAATATAGATGAAGGACATAACGACAATCCTGAAGAAAACCTTGTTTTTCACTATAACAGGGAAGAACGGCTTAAAAAGGCACCAAAAATAGTTCAGGATTATCATTCTGGAAAACTTACAGCTTATAAGCCGGGGCTTTTTAAGGCTCTTGTTTCAACAAAATCTAACAGAATGATTTTCTTCGCTCTTATAATTTGTCTGGCAGTAGTAATTTTTACAGGACTTTTTAATAAGCCTGAAAAGAATTCTCTGAACGGAATAGGAGTGTCTGTTTCGGCAATGTCCTTCGATGAAACTGTTTATGTAAGCCTTAAGTTTGAAGAAGACAGAAATTACAAAAAAGCACCATTGCCTTTGACCTGTTCAATTGAATTTCTTGATATTGATAAAAATGTAGTTGAAAAATATTCAGATATGGTAGTTTTTAACGGTAAGGAAGAGTATATAAGGACTACATATCACGATTATGATATACTTTGTGTAAATGCTTTTGTTTCATCCGAAGATAAAAGCGTAAAGCTTACTACGGGTGTATCAAAACACTAGAAAGAGGAGAATTAAATGCTGCAGTTTTATTTTCTTTCAATTATGCTTAATCTGCTTGTAGGGATTATTCTTGTATATGCAACAAACTTTATGGAAACTGACAAAGTCAAAGCATCCTCTGCTCCTGATTTTGATGAAATTAGCGGCTCTGATGTTATAGATGATAATGCTCTTGGGGTTGAAGAAAACTCAGTGGCAAAAGAGAAATCTGAGAAAAATGGCTCTGATTTTTTTAAGGGCGGTGCATTTCTTGATGACAGTTCTTTCCGCCTTATTATAGCAACACTGGCAGGTCTTACAGGCGTAATGAAACTGCTTTCCCCAATTCAGAATGATGTGCCGGTAGCAGGAGATATACTTCCAGCTATTTCTGGAATTGCCGGAAGTTTTGCACTTCTTCTTGAATATTACTCACATAAAACTTCACTTGATTTTAATATGCCTTCAATACTTGAATCAGTATTTGTAAGCGGCAGAAAATATCTTGGAATCTTCTGTATTATTGCAGGGGTATTACATTTCGTTTTTCCAAGAGCATTAATTCTTTAGGATATTTATTCCGGTGTTCAGGAGTTTGAAATGAAAAAAACATCTATTGCGTGTATTGCCTTTGAAGGAAATAAAGTTTTTATTGCACATCGTAATCCAACTGGTCAGATGGGTAACAGATGGGAATTCCCGGGGGGCAAAGTAGAAGAAGGGGAAACAGATGAGCAGTCAATTATAAGGGAGTTTCAGGAAGAATTTGGTGTTACGGTAACAGTAAATAAAAAAATAGGGGAAGCAACTTTTAAGCATAACGGAGATGAATTTGCCCTCCATGCATATCATATAAATCTTCCTCATAATGGAATGACTGAAAAGTTTGTGCTTACTGAACATAGTGAATACCGCTGGGCTGAAATGGCTGAAATTCCACAATTAAACTTTGTAGACAGCGACCTTTTGATTTACCCTCAGGTTTGTAAATATCTGGCGGAGATTCTCTAAATGAAAACTAAATTTCTTTTTATACTTTTTTCGCTGTGTTTTCTTATCTGGGGATGTACTAAAAAAAGTGATGTGCTGGAGTTTGAAACTACAGATCCTAAAGCACTGCAGCCGGGAGTTGAATGGCTTTTGGTTGAATCACCTTATGCTTCCTGTCATGAAAATGCAGGTTACGATGAAGATGTAACAAATCATCTGCGCCGTGGAGAAATAAGAATGGTTAAGGGAAATCAGACTGTAAAAACTGACGGAATAATCGAAAAGTGGTACCTGATTGATGAAGGATGGATGCCGGATAGTTCGGTTCATATTTATTCAAACAGACTTAAAGCTGAAAACGCAAAAAAAAGCCTTAATATGTAGTTTTTGAACTAAAAAAACTTTTATGTGTAAAAAAATCCTCATAAAAGCTTTTTTCTTTCTTTAACCAGGCTTAAAAATATAAACATTATTTAAGCATTTTGATATAATATTTTTTACTATGAATCCTGAAGAAATACTGGAACATTTATTAAAATCATTTGAACGCTATTACAATATAAATAAGGAAACACCTGCTGAACCTTTTGTTGCAGAAGCTCAGTTCCATTCACATACTGAACAGTATTTTCTTGTTAAGGCAGCACATCTTTCTGATATTTTTTCTAACGAATATGTTTATTTTGCAATTGTTCCAGAACTTAACTGTCAGGTTCTGAAGGAACTGTCAGAAAAAGCCTGGAATACAGGTCTTGAGAATGTAAATCCTGTTCCGGGGCATCGCAATTCCGACATTACTCTTTTCATTATTGCAGAAAAAGCAGATGAACAGACCATGAAAATGGCAAAAAAAATCAAATACAGAAAATCCTTCATGTTCTCTTTCCGGGGCTGGAGTGATTTCAGACTGGTTGCAATGGAGACCTCTTCCAAAACATTAACAAGCAACAGACTTGGTAAAGATTTGAAAAAGCTCTTCAAAACAATAAATTAAATTATTTCTTTTTTTAAGGAGAAAAGAAAATGACAGCATTATTAATTATTCTTGCTGCAATCGCTTTGCTTTTCATTGGATACGTTTTCTACGGTTCATGGCTTGCAAAACAGTGGGGTGTAGACCCTTCTAAAAAGACACCTGCTGAAGAAACTCCAGACGGTGTAGACTATGTAGCTGCAAAACCAGCAGTTCTTATGGGACACCACTTCTCATCTATTGCAGGTGCAGGTCCAATCAACGGCCCGATTATGGCTGCTGTATTCGGATGGGTACCAGTATTTCTCTGGTGTGTAATCGGTGGTATTTTCTTTGGTGGTCTTCAGGATTTTGGTTCTCTCTTCGCTTCAATCCGTAACGAAGGTAAATCAGTTGGTGAAATCATCAAACAGTCTCTGGGAAAAACTTCTAAAAAGCTTTTCATCATCTTTGCTCTTCTCGTACTCATTCTTGTAATTGCTTCATTCGTAAACGTTGTAGCTTCAACTTTCTATACACCTTATACAGGTTCTGCTACAGTTTCTGCTTCTGCTGTTGAACAGTATGTTTCAACTCTTGCTGATGAAGAAAAAGCTGCTCCAGTTGATTTCATTGCAAAGAAAACTGGTGTAAAAACTGTTTCAGAAGCTGACGGTGTAATCACAGTAAAAGTTTCAGGTGATACAGCTTCTTATGTAAATGGTGTACTTGCTAAGATTCCTGCAGAAATCGAAGGCGTTGAAAAAACAGATGCAAGTCTCGGAAACAAATTTGTAACACCAATGCACGGTGCTACAAGCAACCAGACAACTGCTATGGTTTCAATCCTCTTCATTCTTCTTGCTGTTGTTTACGGTATTGCTACAAACAGATTCAATGTAAAAACTCTTCCAGCTACAATTGCCGGTATTATCGGAATTGTTGCAATCGTTTGGTTCGGTCTTAACAAGGGTCTTGTATTTGACAGAAACACCTGGATTGTTGTAATCGGTCTTTATATTGCAATCGCTTCTCTTATTCCTGTATGGATTATGCTCCAGCCACGGGACTACCTTTCATCATTCCTTCTTTATGCAATGATGGCTATCGCTCTTGTTGGTATCGTAGTTGTAACATTCTGCGGAAAAGCTCGTGGTATTGAATTCAGCCTCCCTGCATTTACTGGATGGCATCAGTCAATCGGTAACTTGTTCCCGGCTCTGTTCATTACAGTTGCTTGTGGTGCTTGTTCTGGTTTCCACTCACTTATCGCTTCTGGTACATCTTCAAAACAGCTTGATAACGAAAAAAATGCAAAAGCTATTGGTTATGGTTCAATGCTTATTGAATCAGGTCTTGGTATTATCTCCCTCATCGCTCTCGGTATGGTTTCAAAATCATTCATGTCAGTAAGCGAAGCAGGTATCTGGACATTCAAAGGCTCTCCAGCTGCTGCATTTGGTAACGGTATTGCCATTATGTTCGGTAACTCAGATACACATGTTTACAAGACAATCACAGCTCTTTTAACACTTGCTGTTTCTGTATTTGCCCTTACATCTCTTGACTCTGCTACACGTTTAAGCCGCTTTATGTTCTCTGAACTCTTCCTCAAAGATGATGAAGCTACATGGAAAGATGCAAAAAATCCTGTTCGTAAGGTTCTTGCTAACCCGCTTTTCGGTACAGCTTCAATGGTAATCATTGGTTGTATCCTTGGCGGTCTTAAACTTTCTGCAATCTGGGCTCTCTTTGGTTCAGCTAACCAGCTCCTTGCCGGTATTGCTCTCCTTGCTGTAGCTGCATGGCTGGGTGAAGTTGGAAAGAACAACAAGATGTTCTTCATTCCAATGATTTTCATGCTTGCTGCAACACTTACACAGCTCATTATTACTGTAATTGCAAAACTTACACCAATGATTAAAGGTGTTGAAGGCGCAATGTTCTGGGGCAACTGGTTCCAGCTCATCTTCGCTTCTTCAATGGCAATTCTTGCTATTATCCTCGTAATCGAAGGTGTTAAGACTTTCGTAAAACAGGCTAAAGCAAAATAATTAAACTGAACTTCAGTTAAATTAAAAAGCCGCTTTCAGTGTAAATTAATCTGAAAGCGGCTTTTTTTTGTCTATAAATCAGAAATAAAAAAAATCCTTCCCTACAAGTTTTCTGAACAGGCAGGAAAGGATTTTATTAAAAATATCTGTGTCTGACGGAATTATATTTACATCTGGTTTTTAGAAGCCAGAATCTTTTCTGCTGCTTCTTCAACAGTAATCATATTAAACTGTTCACGAGTTGCAAGGTTTTTTAAGGTTACAAGATTCTTTTCTGCTTCATTTGAGCCGATTAAAAGACCCCATGGAACAGATTTTGCCTCAGTTACAGCATACTGCTGCCCCATCTTTTTTGGTTCCGGGAAAACTTCAACATTAATTCCCTTTGTGCGAAGGGCAGCAGCAACGCCCTGATAATGAACAGAAAGATTTCCATCCATACAGTAGATTTCTGCATCAAGGTAACTTCCTTTTCTGCTTGTTTTTCCCAGCTGTTCAAGCCCTGCAATAAGGCGGTCCAGGCCGATTGAAGCACCAACACCAGGAAGTTTTGTTTTTGTATAAAGTCCAGCCAGATTGTCGTAACGGCCACCGGAACAAACTGAACCGATAGATGGAAGCTGGTTCAGGAAAGTTTCGTAAACAACACCTGTGTAGTAATCAAGGCCACGGGTAATGCTTGGATCGAGAACATAAGTTGCTTCGATTCCTGCAGCTTTCATCATTCCTCGGATGTCACGCATACGCTGTGTATCAGAGTCTGGTCCGCCGGCCATTTTTTCCAGCATATCAAGAGTAGAGTCAAAATCTCCTGCTCCAGAAATGTATTTTAAGATTTCAGAAGCCTTTTCGTCAGAACCTGTGTATTCTACAAGTTCTTTTTTAACTTCTTCTTCACCAACTTTAGCAAGTTTGTCTACTGAGCGGAGAATGTCTTCAGATTTGTCTGCGGCACCGATTTTTGCAAGAAAACGGTTAAAGATACCACGATGATTTACATGAATTGTTACATCACTTACACCGATTTCAGCAAGGGCAGCACGCATAATGCTCAAAATTTCAAAGTCAGCTGCAGCCGAATCTGAACCTACAGTATCGATATCGCACTGAACGAATTCTCTGTAACGACCAGCCTGTGGTTTTTCTCCACGCCATACTTTTGCAAGGTGATAGCGCTTAAAAGGAAAGTAAAGTTCTGATTCGTGTTCTGCTGTAAAACGGGCAAAAGGAACTGTAAGGTCAAAGCGCATTGCAACATCACGCTTTCCGTTGTCTTCAAAGCGGAATACCTGTTTTTCAGTTTCACCGTTTGATTTGCGCAGAAGGATTTCTGAGTATTCAAGAACAGGTGTATCGATAGGAACAAAGCCGTAAGAACGGTACACTTTTGTGATTTTTTCCATAAGTCCTGCTCGTTGAATTTCGCCGGCAGGTAAAATATCGCGGAAGCCTTTAAGGACGCGAGGTTCAATAATGTTTGCCATAATAAAAAATAATAATAAAAAATAAGGGTTTATACAATAAAATCAAAAAGGAGCATGAGCCTTTCCCGCGACCCGCTTTTGCTGCAAGTCCTCGCTTCGCTGCGGTCTTTCCGCCACAATCGGGGCTAAGTATTAATTAAAATCCGAAGATTCAACGCCCGCGCCGCTTGTAACATTTTTTGTTAACTGTTTTCCCAGTATTTCATCAAAAAATTCAGGACTTATTCCAGGTGAAAGGATTTTTTCTGTTCTGAGAACACCAATGTCTTCTTCCTGAATAACATGACCTTTGCTTAAGTTTGTCATGTAGTGCAGGGAACGGTTAGTTCTGCCGTAATTCTGTTCTTCTGCAGGAGCAAGTTTTTTTATTCCGTCTCCAAGAATTGCATTTATTCTTTCTTCACTTTCAGTTTCACAAAGCTGCCTTATAATTTCTTTTTCGCCTGCTTCATTACCTCTGTGGCGCATTACGGCATCACTTTGATGAACTGTATGACACATAAGGGCAAACATTTCTCCGGTAAGTGCAACAGGATCATCAAGTCCGTCAGTTGTACGGCTTATTGTAATGTGTTTTTCAATCATTGATGCACCCTGGCTTACAGCAAGACATGGAACAAGTACAGGATCAAGGCTGTGATCACTAACACCGGTTTCTATTTTAAATTTCTGAGAAAGGGTTTTTATCAGTTTAAGGTTGTATTCTTCTTCTGGAGCAGGGTAGAAAGTAATGCAGTGAAGCAGAGTTACATCTTCTGTTCCAAGAATATTTACAGCTTTTTCAATATCTTCCATTTTTGAAACCCCGGAAGAAATAATTACCGGTACAGGTTTTTGTCCGTTTTTTTTCTGTTCTGACCTGTAATCTGCAAGGGCCTTTAACATTGGAAAGTGATTAAGTTCTGGAGAAGCTATTTTTATATAGTCCGGATTTAATTCAAGAAGCTCTTTCAGAGAGCGAAGTCCAAAAGGAGAACAGACAAATTTTACATTTTTTTGTCTTGCATAATCGCGGCACTTTTTGTAGAACGAAGGAGCAGTTTCCAGTTCCTTAAAACGGTCGTAGAGACGGATTTTTCCTCCTGGAAGATTTACATAACCTGTTTCAGGATGAAGAATTTCATCAGCATAAACCCACTGGAATTTAACGGCATCAGCACCGGCTTCAATGGCTGTATCCATAAGCTGGACAGCTTTATCAAAATTTCCGCCGTGGGATGTACCGATTTCTGCAATTATAAAAGTTCGTTTCATAGTGTTTATTTTTGACATTGTGTTTTTTTTTGTCATTGTATAGTTTTTATACAGTGTGATAAAATAATACCATGATTAAGAAACTTGTAAAATTACTTAAGGCACTTAACGGAAACGTTAATCCTGGTGAGATTGCTCATGCAATTGCCTGCGGAGCAATCCTTGGACTCATGCCAAAAGATAATCTCTTCTGGTATCTTGTATTTGTTTTTATTCTTTTTGTAAGAATTAATAAACCTGCCTATCTGCTTACAATCCTTTTGGGAGCAGCTGTATCACCAGCCTTTGACGGCTTTTTTGATACTGTAGGCTGGGCTTTCCTAAATATCCAGTCATTGTCATCAGTATTTTCATATTTACTGGACATTCCTCTTGTGGCCTTTACTCATTTCAATAATACAGTAGTAATGGGTTCATTCCTCTGCGGACTTGTTCTGTATGTTCCTTTTTATTTTGCAGGTCGCGGTATTGTTTACCTCTGGCGTAAATATGCTGCTTCTTACCTTAAAAACTCAAAACTCATGAAAGTAATCAATAAAATGCCCATTGTTGCTAAGATTGCTTCCCTGGCAGGAGGTAACTAATGGCTTCAAAAAAAGCAGAAAAAAAGCTTCCGTTTAAGAAACTTCCTGGACTTTTAAAAAAGTCTTACACAGAAAAGAAATTTGAAAGAAAAATCGCTTCAAAACTTTATGTTTCTGAAGATAAAAAATATCTCACAGGTCTTTTTGAAGAAAAAAAAGACGAAAAGGGGAATGTAGTTCTTGCAATTCCTGCTGATTCAGAGTTTACAAAAGCAGAAATGAAGCGTCTTAAGACTCTTTCAAAAGAAATTAAAGCTAACAAAAGCAGAATTAAAGCCGGTTCATTTATTGCTGTTGCCGCAGTAATTGCTGCTATTGGTATTACAGTAACAGTATTTAAGAATCCTGTTGCTAAGTGGGCAATCCGTTCTACAATGCAGGGCATTTTCGGCGCAAAATGTGATATTGGCTCTGTAAATGTAGAAATCTGGGGCGGTCAGCTTACAGTTAACAGTCTTGCTCAGGCCAGTTCAAGCAATGATATGAAAAATATTTTCCAGTTTGACAAACTTGACCTTCACTTTAATACTGCACAGGTTTTCCGGGGGCGTTTTGACATAAAAAATATCGAAGTAACAGGAATTACCTGTAACACAGAACGCAAAACAAGCGGTAAACTTCCTGTAAAACCAAAAACAGCAAAAGAAAAGGAAGAAAAAACAGACTCAACAGGCTTCTATAAAGCCCTTAAAGAAAAGTGCGGCACAGACACTGATGCTGCAAAAAATGCAATTACTGATCTTTTTGCAATGTATGATCCAAATGCAATTGCTGACAATATGAAAGAAAACCTTCAGTCTCAGAAAGTTGCAAAAGAAGTAGAAGCTGAACTTAAAGAACTTGTAGAAAAGTGGAAGGCAAAGCCTGATGAACTTAAAGCTTCCGTTGAGGAAGTTAAAAAGTCTACAGCAGCACTTTCTTCATTAAATGTTTCAAAAATTACTGCTGCAGAAGTTCCTGCACTTCTTCAAAACATTGATAACGCTAAAGCTAAAATAATAGAAACATCTAACAAAGTTTCTTCAGACATTTCTTCTTTTGATGCTGATCAGAAAAAGGTAAATGAACTTCAGAAAAAACTTCAGAATGCAATTGATGCAGATAAAAAACTTATTGAAGATCAGATGTCAATTCTTGATGTTTCAACAGCAAAAGGTGCCGTTACAGATACAATTAACGAAGCCGGTTATGCTTTACTTGGTCAGTATTATCCATATCTCAAAAAGCTTATTTCTTATGCAGCTTCTATGAAGGGTTCTTCAAAACCAAAGAGTGAATCTGTTAAAAAGGCTAAGGAAAAGGCAAAGAAAGAAAGCAGGCGTTATCCGGGACGTTATGTTTACTGGAAAAATGACAGAACACCTAGATTCCTTATTGAAAAGGCTCATGGTTCTGGTCAGGGACTTGAAATCTTTGCAACAAACATCTCAAGTGATATGGACCGCCGTGGTGAACCTTGGGATATTCATGGAACTTACCAGCAGTCTAAGCGTACTCATAAAGCTTCACTTGTTGTAGATGCAAGAAGCAGCAGTACAGCTCCACTTGTAAGCTGTAACTATTCTGGAAACAACTTCCCTGTAGTAATGGATCTTGGTAAGAACATTAAGACAGAAGGTGCCCCGGTATTTAATGGTACAACAACAATAGATGCTAAACTTACAGCTGATTCTGACTTCAGCTTCAGGGGAAGCGGTTCTATGAAACTTAATCCTGTAACTGTAACAGCTTCACCTCTTAAATCAGAAACAGCCCAGAGAATCTATTCAACAGCACTTGGTACAATCAATTCTTTATCACTTGATGCAACTGTAGGATTCAGTGAAAAGAGTGGTGTTGATATGAAGATTGCAACAGACTTTGATAAGATTCTTTCACAGGCTCTCGTAAAAGTTGCTAACCAGGAAATGGGAACTGCTAAACAGGAAGTTATGGCTAAACTTAACGACAAGCTTGGTGATAACGAAGCATGTAACAAATACCTGACTCAGTTCTCTGATATTTCAGGAAAAATGAGTAATTCAAAAGAAAGTCTTAATTCTCTTTCTAAAACTATGGAAGAGAAAAAAGCAGAACTTAAGAAAAAGACAACTGAGGCAGCAAAGGAAAAGGCTTCACAGGCTGCAAATCAGGCTGCCGCTTCTGTACTTAAGAAACTTAAAAAGTAATCTGTGGGGGTGTTGATAAATGCCCCCTTTTTATGTTAGACTAATTAATAAACTTTGTAACTTTTTTTAAGGAGTAATCCATGTCAGGACATAGTAAATGGGCCACCATTAAACATGCAAAAGGTCTTGCTGATGCTAAACGCGGTAAGCTTTTTACAAAATTCATTAAGGAAATTTCTATCGCTGCAAGAATGGGTGGTGGAGATCCTAACGCTAACCCACGTCTTCGTGCAGTTATCTTAAAAGCTCGTGCAGCTAACATGCCAAAAGATAACATTGAACGCGCTATCAAAAAGGGTACTGGTGAAGACGGTGCAACATCATACGAAGAACTTGTTTACGAAGGATACGCTCCAGGCGGAATCGCTGTACTTGTTGAAGTTCTTACAGATAACCACAACCGTGCTGCTGCAGATGTTCGTAACATCTTTAACAAATCAGGCGGAAACCTTGGTACATCTGGTTCTGTAAGCCGCATGTTCCAGCGCAAAGGTACAATCGAACTTGATGCAGAAAAAGTAAACGAAGAAGAAGTAATGGAAGTTGCTCTCGAAGCAGGTGCTGATGATATCGTAAATGAAGACGGTGTTATTACAGTTACAACTTCTCCAGATGCATTTGCTGATGTAACTGAAGCAATTCAGAACAAAGGCTTTGAAACACTTTCTGCAGAACTTGGTCTTATTCCAGATGCTTACACACCTGTTGATAAAGAAACAGCTGCTAAAGTTCAGAAAATGATTGACAAACTTGAAGACAATGATGATGTTCAGAACGTATACCACACAGCTGAATATCCAGATGATTTCGAAGGTGTTGAATAATAGTTAATTTCGGTTAATTATAAAACCACGGAAGTCTTAAATGATTCCGTGGTTTATTTTTTTTAAGGAGGTTGTGAATGAAAAACAATGCTGAATTTGATAGTCTTCCCGGAACACAACTGTCTTTAAAAAATGACAAAACAAAAAAAATTAAAAGAGTCCTGGGAATTGACCCAGGACTTGCAAATACAGGATTCGGTGTTGTTGATTTTATAAACGGCCGTTACAGAATGGTAAGTTATGGTTGTATTACAACAAAAGCAGAAGACAGTCTTGGAACCAGACTCTTAAAAATTGCATCCAGCCTTCAGGCTGTCATTGATGAATTTAAGCCTTCAGAAGCGTCAATGGAAGAACTTTTTTTTGCCAAAAATGTAACTTCTGCCATAAGCGTGGCTGAAGCAAAAGGTGTATGTACATTAGTTCTTGCCCGGAACTGCATTCCTTTAAATGAATATAAACCAAATCAGATAAAACAGGCTGTCAGCGGAACAACAAAAGCAGAAAAAGAACTTGTTCAAAGATATGTTAAAATTCTCCTTGGTCTTGAAACTGAACCAAAACCTGATCACGCTGCAGATGCTCTTGCCGGTGCCATTACTCATCTGCATTACACAGCTTTTAAAACAGGCTAGGCTATGGAACAGCGCCTTTGGCGTTCTGCACCGCAGGGGCAGAATGGAGCGCTTTTGCGCGGAACTGTGGAACAGCCGGCCCGAAGGGCAGCCCCCTATTTATAAAAAATGAAAATTCTTTTAATATAAAGTATGTTCAATTCAATAACCGGAATTATTACCGGAAAATTTCCAAAACAGATTTTTTTAGACAACAACGGAATTGAATGGGATATTTGTGTTCCTGATTCAAATCTCGATAAATTACCTTCGGTTGGAAGTGAAGCTAAAGTTTATACCTGGCTTCAGCATACTGATATGGCAATGTGCCTTTATGGATTTTCAAGTTTTGAAGAAAGGGCTCTTTTTCTTGATTTGCTTAAGGTTGACGGTGTTGGTCCAAAAGGTGCCGTAAAAATTATGAGCAGTGCATCTTCTTCGGAATTGATGAATATTCTTGAAAACGGGGATGTGGGACTTCTTGAAAAAATACCGGGGGTTGGGAAAAAGACTGCCGGAAAAATGATGCTTGCTTTAAAAGGAAAACTTACATTGTCTCAGGAAAGGGAAACTATAAGAATTCCAAAAGCAAGTATTTTTGCAGATGTTATTGCTTCTCTTGTTTCCATGGGATACGACAGAAAAACTGTAGAACAGAAAATTGCAGAATTGTCAGTTCAGATGGAAGCTCAGCTGAATAATAAATCTCAGAAAGAAAAAGAAGATATGCTTTTTAGAAAAGCAATTGTGGAGCTGGCATAAATGGCACAGATTATTGATAAGGAAAATGATTTCAGCGCCATTGTCAGGGCAGATTTAAAAGATGCAGCTGACGATCAGGAAAATAAACTGCGTCCAAAAATGCTTTCGGATTTTCTTGGGCAGGAAACTGTTAAGAAAAATCTCCATACTTTTATTAAAGCCGCAAAACAGAGAGAAGAACCTCTGGATCATCTTCTTTTGATTGGTCCTCCTGGACTTGGTAAAACAACTCTTGCACAGATTACAGCTCACGAACTTGGTGTTGATTTTAAGGTTACTTCAGCTCCTGCGCTGGATAAACCAAAGGATCTGGCAGGAATCCTTTCTACTATTACTCCAAGAACTGTTTTCTTTATTGATGAAATCCACCGTTTAAAGCCTGCAATTGAAGAAATGCTTTATATTGCTATGGAAGATTATGAACTGGACTGGATTATTGGTCAGGGAGCAGCTGCAAGAACTGTACGCATTCCAATTCCTCCTTTTACACTTGTAGGAGCTACAACAAAAGCAGGAAGCGTTTCCAGTCCTCTCAGAAGCCGTTTTGGTTTTATTCCAAGATTTGAATTTTATACACAGGAAGAACTTGCCAGAATCATTTTAAGAAGTGCAGGAATTCTTGAAACTTCCATCGATAAAAATGCAGCCATGGCTCTTGCAAAATGCTGTCGCGGCACACCTCGTGTTGCGAATCGTGTTCTCAGAAGAATGAGAGACTTTGCTCAGGTTGAAGGACAAAATGTAATTACATTAAAAATTGTAGAAGAAGGTTTGAAGCGTCTTGAAATCGACCCTCTGGGTCTGGAAAAGTATGACAGAGAAATTCTTCTTTCGATTATTAATAACTTTGGAGGCGGACCTGTTGGAGCTGAAACTCTTGCCATTAGTATTGGTGAGTCCCAGGACACTCTGGAAGATTATTATGAACCTTACCTGATTCAATGCGGACTTTTACAGAGAACTCCACGGGGAAGAATGGTAACATTTAAGGCTTATGAGCATCTGGGAATTAAATACAATCAGCCGGGAAATGCTCAGGGGCAGCAGCAATTATTTGATTTATAAAACAGGAGACCTTTTACAGGCTTTTTAATATGAAATTAACAGATTTTGATTTTGATTTACCGGAAGAACTGATTGCACAGAAACCTGCAGGAATCCGTGGTCAGGATAAACTTATGCTTTTGGGTCGCATGGACGGCAAAGTAACTCATCTTTCTATGGACGATTTGCCGGATTTGATTTCCAGCCATACTCTTATGATTTTTAATAATTCTAAGGTTAGACGGAGCCGTTGTTACGGAATAAAAGAAAGCCTTAAGGAAGGTCAGGGTGGAAGGGAACAGGAGTTCATGTTCCTTAATCAGATGACAGCGGACCTTAAAATCTGGCATACAATGGTTAAAGGTGCAAAAAAAGTAAAACCAGGAAACAGATATCATTTTACTGACGGTTCCGTAGGAACTATTGTAGATCACGAAAATGATGGGGGCTCAGAGTTCCGTACCATTGTTTTTGATGAACCCCTGGATGATGACTGGTTTGCCAGAAACGGACATATTCCTCTTCCTCCATATATTCGTCGTGAAGATGATGATACTGACTCTGAAAGATATCAGACTATTTATGCGAAAGAAACAGGAAGTTCTGCTTGTCCTACTGCCGGACTTCATTTTACTGACGAAATGTTTAAGAAGCTTGATGCAAAGGGTATTGAACGGTGCTTTGTTACTTTACATGTAGGACTTGGAACATTTCTTCCTGTAAGAACTGAGAATATTGAAGATCATAAAATGCATGAAGAAGTTTATTCTATTCCTTTTGATGTGGCAGAAAAAATCAATAAAGCAAAGAAAGAAGGACGTCCAATTCTTGCTGTTGGAACAACCTCTGTAAGAACTCTTGAATCTGCTGCTGATGAAAATGGTTTTGTAAAGGGCGGATCAGGCAGCACACATATTTTTATGTATCCGGGTTATAAATTTAAGTGTGTAGATCAGATTTTTACTAATTTCCACACTCCACAGAGTACACTTCTTATGCTTGTAAGTGCATTTGCCGGAAGAGAGAATATTCTTAATGCTTACAGTCAGGCCGTAGAAAAAAAATATCACTTTTTCTCTTATGGAGACTGCATGCTGATTAAATAATCAGGTAAGCTGTTCAAGGGAAGATTTAACAAGATTAAGGAACTGAGCTTTTAATACTGCTGAAGTTCCTTTTTTTTCGCTTTTTTCATCAAATATGACGGCAGCTTCTTCCACTGTTTCCTGAATCATTGTTGTAGACAGAGGCAGATGGGCACCTAAAAGCTTGTTTTCCAGTTCCTGGCTTCTTAAACTGAATGGACCTGCAAAAGCTATTCTGATGTTGGCTATCTGATTTTTAACACTATTGGCAAGAAAAACAAAGCTGGCAGAATTTTCTGTAATGGCATGGGAAGGACCAAGTCGTCTGAAAATACTTACATCCCATTCTTCAACAGGAATCATAATTCTTGTAATTACAAAGTTTTCTGGAATTGTATCGATACCTGTAATTGAAATGTGGGCAGTTTCTTTTTCACTCTTAAGTTCAATTTTAGAATCCAGAGCCAGTAATGGGGCAAAAAGTGTATGCCTGTAATTTTTAGCACAGATGTTTCCTGCAAGAGTTGCCATGTTTCTGATGTTGGAGTTGCCAATAGATTTAACAGCCTCATAAAATACCTGTGGAACTTTTGAAGGATCCAGACGAAGAATCTGAGATAAGGTGATTTCTGGACCGAAGTCAAACCTGGTTTCTCGCTTTATGGCGAAATTAAGTTCTGGAATGCTTCTGACGGCAATTGCTTTTTCCGGCAGTTCTTTAATCTGTGTACAGCCGCTTACAATTGTGGAGTCATTAATTGATTTGAGAAAGTAAAATAAATCATTCAGGTTCTGGGCGTTGAAAATTTGTTTGCTAGACATTCTTTTTTCTTCCTTCCCGCTGATGTTTTTCTGCAGTGGCGTAAAGTATGGCATTCATGTATGAACTGCTTTCTGTACAGGTACATTTGTCTTCGGAAGCTGTTTCCAGCAGCTGTTCCTTTGAAGGTCTGTAATTGTCTTTCAGAAGTCTGTAAACGGTAAAATATTTTGAGGCATTACAGAAACCGCATAACTGAACTCCCGCCTTTTCAAAACCTGTGGCAATATCTTCGTATTCTTTTGTTCGAACAAAAGCTTCCAAAGTTACAATTGTTGAGTCCTTTAAGATTCCTGCTGGAATAAGACAACTGGAAACGGGCATGTCATTTAATAATACAGTACAGAATCCGCATCGTCCTTTTTCACACCCGTGTTTGAGGGAGTTGAATCCCATTTTTCTAAGAACAGTAAGAAGCTTTTCGTCCGGATTTGCATCGAGAATGATTTTTTCTCCATTAAGTGTTACTGGAATCTTCATAATTAATTGCCGCCTGTATTTCCTTTGTTTTCGATTCTAAGAGGTCCCTGATTTGCATATTCATTGTAAAGAATATTTGTCAGCTGAAAAATTGTATCTGTTTTTAATGGAAGGTGAACAAAAGTTTTACCTACAGCCTGAGTTAATGCTGAGGTGTATGCTGCTGGAAGCAGTGAACTGATAATGTTGCCAAGCTGTTTTGGTTCATCTTCTGACTGAATGAATTGAATTGAAATCATATCAGTTTTTAATTCTTCATCTTCAACAAGGGACTTTAAGCCTTCCTGTATAAGGTTTTTAAGGTTGATTTCAGCCATGTGTGGATTAATAATTTTGCCGGCATCTGCAATCATCCAGATTCCCCTGATATTTACCGTATAAGTGCAGGAATCTAGTTCCAGTTCAATTATCATGGCTCCAAAGGATGTTGATAAGAATGGATAGCCTGAAAAACTTTCGCTGTTCCAGCTTTTTTTCTGATTCTGAACGAAAGATTTTTTTACTGTAACAGGAAGTGTATCTGATTTTTCCAGCTTTTCAGCAAGTGCTTCACATGCTTTAAAAACCAGTGAGGTTGTTATTGAAACTGAAGCTTCAGAGGTAAGTGGTGATTCAGGCTCTTCAAGACTCAGACTGTCATAATCAATTTCGATGTTGTCAGCTGAGATTCCAAGAAGTTTTGAACATTTTTCCTGCCATATTTTAAAAATGTTAAGAGAGGAAGGAAGAGCTTTAATATACAATTTTTTTTCTTTTGAAAAAGTAAGTTCAACTGCAGGCTTTTTAGAGGCAGAGAAGGAGTGTGAGAATACTGTACCTTCGTAGCCTGAGGCAAGACCGATTCCCCGGAGTGGTGTGGAAAAAGGAGATGTGTTGTCCTGCTTGAATCGGTTTGTTGAGGCAACTTTATAAACCGCATGTTTCCTGAAGAAATTGCTTTTTGTACAAAGGGCTTCCAGTGCCTGAGTTGTTTTTCCAAGATCAAGGATAAACGGGGATTTTAAATGTTTTGAGTTTTCAAGTTTATTTACGATTCTAAGTTCAAAAGGATCAAGACCTGTATTTTCTGAAATGTAATTGATGTGGTTTTCAAGAGCAAAAAAAGCTTTAGAACCGGCAGAAGAAAAATCTATTGTTGAAGGAGCATCTTCGCTGGTCTTTACTCTTGAATTAATTGAAATTGAAGGACAGTTATAAATACCGGTACATAAAACTGCAAGTCTGTCGGCCAGTTCCTGTGCAAAAGGATTCCATGCGCCGCAATCAGTTAAAATATCAATCTTCATAGAACTGATAATTCCAGAAGTTTTGTTAACTGTTGTTTTGTAGTTAATGTTTACACAGGAAGCATTTTCACAGTACTGGTGCTGTTCCTGACGAGTATATTCAAGTTTTACAGGCTTATCTGTGAGGATTGCGGCAACAGCACACTGACAGGCTGTCAGAGTATTCATCCAGAAAATACGTGTTTCTTTTGAAGATGTTTTTGTTCTGGTTATTACGATGTTTTGTTTAGAAAAACCTGTTGCTTCTGAAAGACAGTTACGAAGATTCGAAATCCAGATTGAAGGAGTAGAAACATAAAGTTTTCCCTCTTTAATCTGAACAAAAGCACCGTCTGTTTCAGAATAAGTTTGAACGCTGACATCTGATTCCCAGGTGGCTTCGATAACACATTCACCTTCTGCCGGTTCTTTTTCTTTACCAAAAGAGAAATTTCTGGAGGCAATTATGTTTTCTCTGTCCAGACTTGAATGAGGTTCATCTGGAGTCTGGATATTAAGTTCAAGAGTGTCTGCAAGTCTTTGAAGTTTATTTTTGTCTTTACCAGTAAGAATACCTACAGGCTGACCCTTATAAAAAATTTCTTTTTGGCAGAAAATCGGAATATCTTGACCATTTATTTTAATAGATTTTTTTTCAGGTAAATCTACAGAGGAAAAAAACTTATAGCCTTCAGGAAGATTTTTTGTTTCTGCTGAAATAAAAGTACCATAACTAACTGGACTTCGTACAAGAGCACAGTAAATCATTCCTTCTGTAAAAAAGTCAGAATAATACTCGTTGGAGAATATTAAGTTTTTGTCATTCTTTTTTTTAGTTTTTTCTGCACACATAATGTTTTTTACCTGTTTCAATTACTGTTTTAATAACATAATCTGACATTTCTTCCGGCATATCAGGCCATAATGGAATTGAAATAGTTGACTGATAATGTTTTTCAGCGTTTGGAAATTCTGCTGCTGTAAATTCCGGATAGCGCTTCTGCCAGTAAGAGAAGTGAAAAATCGCAATAAAATGCATTGAAATTCCTAAACCTGCATCCTGAAGTTCTTTTGCAAAAGTATTTCTGTCGCAGTCCAGTTTATCAGTGTTTACCTGAAGCAGATACAGATGCCAGGAATTGCCTTCGCCATCGGGAGGAATTGTAAGGTAATCTTCATTCTTAAAGGCCTCATTGTATTTTGCAACGATTTTTTTTCTTTTTTCATCAAAAGTCAGAGCTTTTTTTAATTGAACTCTGCCGATTGCACTGAGAATATCCGGTAAGTTTGATTTGAATCCGGGAGCAATAATATCGTATTCCCAGCTGGCTTTTGAACTTGTATACCGGTCCCATGCATCACGGTCCATTCCGTGAAGTCTCATCCGGGTGATTCTTTTGCAGAGATTGTCATTATTAGTTGTAACCATACCGCCTTCACCGGTAGTCATGGTTTTTGTTGCGTAAAAAGAGAAAATACCTGCATCACCTAAAGTACCTGCGAATCCGTCTTTTGTTTTTGAAGGAAAGGAGTGAGCACAGTCTTCAATAACCCAGATTTTGTTTTCTGCTGATGAATATTTTTTTGCAAGAGCATTAATAGCCTTCATGTTGCAGAGGTTACCGGCAATATGAACTGGAACAATGGCTGAGATTTTATTAAGGATTCCGTCTTCATTTGCTTTTATCAGAACTTTTTCAATGCTTTCCGGATCAATAGAATAAGAATTTTTTTCGATATCTGCAAAAAGAACATCAGCTCCAAGGTGTAAAGCACTGGCTGCTGTTGAAACAAAAGTGTAGGGAGTTGTAATTACAAAACGGCCTTTTGATACACCGCAGGCTTCCATTGCAAGAATCATTCCGCTTGTGTTTGAATTCACTGCCAGGGCATATTTGCTTCCAGTGTATTCTGCAAATTCTTTTTCGAATTGATGGGTTATGTTGCCGGTTGTAAGCCATGCAGAATCGATTACGCTGCAAACTGCATCTTTTTCTTCCTGTGAGAATGAAGGCTTAAAAAACGGAACTTTTAATTCTGACATATTTTATTCCTAGAGATTTTTTGAACTAATTTTGTGCTGGCTATAGAACGCATCCAGAGACGGAACTGCTTTGCGTAAGGTTTCTACCAGGTACTCCTTACAGCGGAAAAGTTCAGGTTTGGCTTCATCATAACTGCATACCGGTTCAAGTTTTTCCAGAAGTGCATCAAGTTTGTCATCTCCGAATTCTATATTTTTTAATTCCAGAAGTTTTTCATAACTTGTTTTTTTAGGTTCTTCCTCTTTTAACCATAAAGGTTCAAAAACTCTTTCGCCTTCACGCAAACCGATAATTTTAATTTCAATATCTTTGTTTGGTTCAAGTCCGGAGAATTTTACAATTTGTTCTGCCATATCGTAAATGTTAATTGGATCACCCATATCAAGAAGATATGATTTTCCATTTCCACCAACACCACCTGTTTCAAGAACAAGGGAACAGGCTTCTGGAATTGTCATAAAGAACCGTTCCATATTTCTGTCAGTTACAGTTACAGGACCACCGTTTTTAATTTGACTCTGGAAAAGGGGGAGAATTGAACCCCGGCTTCCCAGTACATTGCCGAATCTTACAAACATGAATTTCTGTTCCGGGTCTGCTTTTTTTGCGTATTGAAGAATAAGCTTTTCGCAAAGCATTTTGCTTGCACCATAAATACTTACAGGTGAAACAGCTTTATCTGTGGAAATTAAAACAAATCGCTGAACTTTATTGTTAACGGCTGCATCAAGAAGATTTTTTGTTCCAAAAACATTGTTTTCGATAACAGCTACGGGATTTTCTTCCATCATTGGAACATGTTTATAAGCTGCACAGTGGAAAATTACATCAGCTCTTGTTTGTCTGATAATGTAATTAACATAATCTCTGTCTTTCATGTCGCCTATGATTGGAACAACTGTGGCTTTTTCTCCTACGCCTTCCTGCTGAAGCATATGAAGTTCACGATAAATCTGAACAATTGAATTTTCTCCGTGACCGAAAAGATAAAGGCGTTCAGCACCACCGGAAAGAAGCTGTCGGGCAAGTTCTGATCCGATAGAACCGCCGGCACCAGTAATAAGAACACGTTTTCCCCGGAGGTATTTAAGGCTTTCGTGAAGAGGAATTATTACAGGTGTTCTGCCAAGAATATCAAGAGGATCAATTTCTCTTGTCTGGACCAGATGTGCGTTGCCGTCGATAATCTGGCTTACGCTTGGAAGAATGCGTATATGAGCAAAACCACCGGATTTAAGGATTTCGTAAATTTCTTTGATTTTTTCTACAGGTGCACTAGGTATGGCAATTATTGCTTCATCCAGAGGACCGCATCGAAGAAGTTTTGCAACATCAGAGATAGGACCCAGCACAGGGATGCCTTCAATTGTGGAACCAATAAGGGATTTATCATCATCAAGAAATGCTGCAACAGTACCAAAAACCTTTTTTCTGATAAGGTCTTTTGCAATCATCTGCCCTGCGAATCCGGCACCCATAATATATATTTTCGAGTCTGCTTTCTGTAACATTCGATTCCCACTTAAAATTATTTTAACATTATGGAAGAATATTTACAATGAAACAAAAATCTTTTAACAGGGCAAACGCATTATAACCGATTTTATATTGAAAATGGCGCAAAGGAGTG
>JAEDGQ010000025.1 GCA_016297415.1 Treponema sp. | reverse complement strand
CACTCCTTTGCGCCATTTTTCAATACAAAATCAGTTATAATGCGTTTGCCCTGGTAGTTTAATTGACCACAAATCATTTCTACAGCATAATCAGACTATGGCTCTTAATCAGAGAAAAGCAGTCCGGTACAACGATTTTGGTCGTGCAGAATGTGAAGAAATCTGTCCTGTGGCAGGTGTTCTTGGTGATATTTCTGTTTCCGGTTGTAAAATTCACTATGACGCTCCAGTAGACATTAACCTGGAAAACGATTACGAAATTCATCTGCGTCTTTCCAGATTTATTTCTGATCCTCTTTTCCTTATGTGTCATCCACAGTGGCAGCGGGAGCTGGAAGATGGAGCCGTAGAAATCGGTTTTGTTTTTCTCCGTTCACCAGATACCTTAAAGCTTGAATCTTACATAAATCAGCTTCAGGCAGAACAGAAATCTTCGGATTTGGATTCTTATATCGTACAAGAGGACTCATGTCAGTTCGTATAACAAAATTACCTGGAACGGCTTTTCTTGCTTTTCCAGAAATGAAAAATCTTTTAACAGCAGAACTTACGGAACGTTTTGGTTATGGAAAAATAAAAGATGCAGCCACAATTTCAGGCTCAGTTTTTTCAAGTGAAAACTGCCGGTGGTATGGAGATCTGCTTTATTGTCCTGACTACACAGTTTCTGACATTAAGCACGTTCCTTACTGGGCTCGTACAGCCATGACAGAACCTTTTATTCTGAATTTTGAATCAATTGGAGAAGCTGTTCGTGCCTTAAAAGAAATTCAGAGAAACTGGGCCCCTTATCAGTATCAGCTTTTTAGAAGAGGCACACTTATTCAGGAAAAACTGCCTTACATCAATTTAAAAGACCGTCAGTTCATAAAAGAAGATGCTGTAACGGGTGAAAAAAAGTTTGCTCTTGAAATACCAGACAGTCCCATGGGACTTTATACACTTATTGATGATAAAACTCTTATTGCTTCGGCTTCCACATCAAGCTCACTTCCTGGAGGAGCCTGCAACTTTGTGGAAGATCACGAAAATCCTCCAAGCCGCGCTTATTTAAAACTTCAGGAAAGCCTTACAATGGCCCGTCATTTTTTCAAGGCGGATCTTCCTGCTGCCGGTTCCAGATGTTTTGAAGCAGGTGCATGTCCCGGCGGATGGACCTGGGTTTTAAGGGAACTTGGTGCTGATGTATACGCAGTAGACAGGGCAGAACTTGTTCCTTCCCTGATGGAGGATCCTCATGTAATTTTTCAGGCACACGATGCCTTTACCCTTAAACCTGAAGAAATCTGTCAGGCAATGAATACTGAAAAACTGGACTGGGTCTTTAGTGATGTAATCTGTTATCCGGAAAGGCTTTTTGAATGGGTAAATATGTGGCTCAAAAGCGGACGGACAAAAAATATGATCTGCACAATAAAAATGCAGGGAGCAATCAACTGGCCTTTAGTCCAGCAGTTTGCAGATATTCCCGGAAGCCGTGTACTTCACTTAAATTACAACAAGCACGAACTTACCTGGATTAATATTTCAGAATAAGTTTTCCTTAAAAAAAACACCGTCTTGAACTGAAAGTCAGATTCAGACGGTGTTTTTTCTATACGTTAAAGTCGTATGGTGTCTCCTGGTAAACATAATAGTTAAGCCAGTTACTGTAAAAAAGATGGGCTGTACTGCGCCATGTATTTACAGGAGTTTTTTCAGGATCATTGTCAGGGTAATAGTTTAAAGGAACTTCAATTGGAAGACCTTTTTCTTTGTCACGCCAGTATTCTTTTGCAAGGGTTTCTGTATCGTATTCCAGATGACCTGTCATAAAAATCATTCTGTTATCTGAACTTTTGCATAAGGTAACCTCATTTTCCTGGTTTTCAGCAAGAATAATCAGGTCTTTAACTTTCTGAATTGATGTTTTTCCCGTAGTTGTATGACGGCTTGTAGGCACAGGGAAAATATCATCAAAACCTCTGAGAAGAGGATCTGCTTTTATAGTTTTGTGGTTTTTGAAAATACCAAAAGCCTTTTTTTCAAGAGAAAGCTTTTTAATTCCATAGTTGTGATAAAGACCGGCCTGGGCTCCCCAGCAGATAAAAAGTGTACTGAAAACATTCTCTTTTGCAAAATCCATAATATCGCAGAGTTCGTTCCAGTAATCAACATCTTCAAAAGGCATCTGTTCAACAGGAGCACCTGTAATAATCATTCCATCGTATTTATTCTTAAAAAGTTCACTTGAAGGAATGTAGAATTTTTCAAGGTGTTCTTCGCTTACATGGCTTGATTCATGGGTTTCCAGACGAACAAGAGAAATATCAATCTGAAGAGGAGTATTTCCTAAAAGTCTGAGAAGCTGGGTTTCTGTAGTTTCCTTTGTAGGCATAAGGTTAACAATGGCAATTTTAAGGGGACGAATATCCTGCTGTGCTGCACGATTTTCAGTCATTACGAAAATGTTTTCCTGTTCCAGTATTGAACGGGCTGGTAAATCACTTTGAATCTTAATAGGCATAACTATACTGTAGCAAATTTTCAAAAATTTTACTATCATATGGCAATATGAGCACATCCGGTGAATGTAAAGCTGCAGTAAAAAAATTAAGAAATCTTGTTTTTACTCCAAAGTCTGAGGTTAAGGAATACCGTCAGAAAATGGATGAAACCTTTGGAGCTGTATTTCTCCCAAACAGAGTTGAAGTTTCTGAAAGAAGTATTTCAGGTGTTTTGTGTGATGTACTTAGTCCCGAAATCTATAATTCAAGAAGAATTATGATTTATGTTCACGGCGGATGTTTTGTAGGCGGTTCAAGAAAAGCTTACAGATCATTTGCAGCCAGTCTTGCAAATGCATTCAGCTGCAGGGCCATTGTTCCTGAGTTCCGTCTTGCTCCGACACATCCCTATCCGGCTTCAATCGAAGATGTTCAGAATGTTTTTAAAACAGTTTATGCAGAAGAAATTGCAGCAAGATCTCTGGATGGCACTCCTGATTCAATAAATACAAAACCGGAATTTATTATTATGGCTGACGGTTCAGGTGCTTCCATAGCAATGGCACTTTTAATGGATCTGGCAGACAGATATAAGTCAAGTATCAGAAATGTTTATCTTTTCAGTCCGTGGCTTGATGTAAGCAAAGATGCCAGAGTCTTTGCTGCAAAAAAAAGCAATGACCCTTTGATTACAGGGGAAGCCGTTCGCCGTGCCAGCGAGCTTTACACATATCTGGACAACAGAAATTTAAAGGGAGTTTCACCATTAAAAGCTGAAATAACTCAGCTAAAAGATCTTCCTCCTGTTTATATTCAATGTGGTGAAAATGAACTTATGGCAGAAGATGCTGTTGAATTCTACGGAAAATTAAAGGAAGCCGGAAATAAGGCAGAACTTGATATATGGCCGGAAATGGTGCATCTGTTTCAAATGGCAGATGACTGTCTGGAAGAGTCTTATCAGGCTGTTGAAAAAATCGCTAAAAGCTTTTATGCAGAAGTATAAAAACAAAAAGGGGAATTAAAATGGAATTAGTTTGTCCTGCAGGAAATATTGAAAAACTCGAATACGCATACAATTATGGTGCTGATACAGCATACATTGGTCTTAAAAAATTCTCCCTCCGTGTAAAAGCAGATAACTTTTATGAAGATGAATTTAATCGTGTAATCGACCTAAAAAAACGTTTTCCAGGAAAAAGACTTTTCTGTGCTCTTAACATTGCTTTCCACAATCAGGATGTAAAAGCATTTATGGACAATCTGGATTATTTCAGGCAGTATCCCATTGATGCTTTTATTGTTCAGGATCTGGGAATGGTAGATATTCTTCAGAAAAACTTCCCTGATGCACACCTTCATCTTTCAACACAGGCCAGCTGTATGAATAAAAATGCAGTAAAGATGTATGGTAAGCTTGGTTTTAAGCGTGTAGTTCTTGGACGTGAAGTAAGCCTTAATGAAATCCGCGAAATTAAAGACGCAAATCCTGATATTGAACTTGAATGTTTTGCCCATGGTGCTATGTGTATTGCATACTCAGGCCGTTGTCTTATGTCTGCATATCTTACAGGCCGTTCTGCACAGTCAGGCTTCTGCAGTCATACATGCCGCTGGGATTACGATCTGGGCTTAAAGACAGAATCAGGGGCAAAAAAAATTGAACTTGCGTCAGATGCTCAAATGCTGGCCGCTGCAGAAAAAGCACTGGCAGAAGGAAAAAAACTGTCACCTGCAGATGCAAAAGCTCTGGCACAGTCTGGTTTCCTTATTCTTCAGGAACACAAGCGTCCGGGAGAATATTTCCCTGTTTTTGAAGGGGACAATTTTACAGCAATTCTTTCTTCAAAAGATCTTTGCATGATTGATCATCTTCGTGATATGAAAGAAGCCGGTGTTGATGCCTGCAAAATCGAAGGCCGCATGAAGTCTATTTATTATGTTGCCATGGTAACTCGTGCTTATCGTCATGCAATTGATATGCTGGAAGGAAAGATTTCTGAAGAAGAAGCTGCTCCTTTTATTGCCTCATTGCAGGAAGTTCCACATCGGGAAACAACAACTGGTTTCTACTATGGCCGGGCCCGTGCAGATGAAACTACAGTTGGTGCCAGCGACAGTCCTTATGAACTTGCCGGAACAATCGAAAAGAAATTCACTTCGGAAGAAGAAGATAAAATTTTTGCAAATGGTGCTGCCCTTGAAAAAGCCCGCAAAGACGAAATTGAAGCAATGCATCCAAACATGCGTGCAGAAGTTGAAAAGGATCTGGAACAGAATCCGGAAAAACAGGTTCTGGGCTGCAAAAAGATTCCAGGATACAAGCTTTATCAATACAATTCCCTTAACAAAACAACAAAGGGTACTGAACTTGAACTGGTAAGTCCTGATGTACTTTCAAAAAATCTTTCGGGCAAAGACTATATTTTTGTTAATTCTAAAAACGGAACAGTTCTCAGCTGGGTAAATCCTGATCACGACTGTGCTATTTATACAAATGCCGATATTTCAGAAGGTACACTTGTTCGTACAAAAGATGAAGGCTTTGTTGAAGGTCAGGTCAGAACTTCGGGCCGTTAGCTTAAAAACCCTTTCTACACAGCTGCTTAATTTTCAGCTGTTCGTTTTATCCATTCTACATTTACAAGGCGGTGACTGATGTTTTCAATTCTATTGAAAGTAAGACAGTCTGCCCTGTGAATCATTATTCCATTTCTTGTGCTGGCATAACCTGTAATCAAATCGCCTGGCTTTGGACAACAGCATCCGGCAAGCTTGTAAAGAACATTGCTTGTGCCGTCAACTGCAATTTTTCCGGTGTAAAGTTCATCCAGTTTTCTGTCTTCGGCTTTTTCAGGGTTTTTGCTTCTCTTACGGCGTTTTTTCTCTTCCTGAATAGCTCTGGAATGTTCATTTTGAGATGCAAGATCAGCTGCTCTCTGTGCTTCTGCTGCTTTATCAATAAAGGTGGGATCATTGGCAACAAGCCAGCTGTGAATTCTCTGTCGGGCTTTTGATGTGTGAACAATCTTCAGCTGGTTTTCTGTTGGATGTGCCTGAGGATTTGTAATGATTTCGATAATTTGTGTATTTTTTAAGGCCTGTGTTAAAGGAATGATTTTTCCGTCAGCCCTGGCACCCACAATTTTTTCTCCTATTTTTGAATGAACATGGTAGGCAAAATCAATTGCATTACTACCTGCAGGGAGCTGAACTACATCACCTTTTGGAGTGAATACAAAAATTTCATCACCAAGCAGTTCGCCTTTAAGTTCTGCGAAGAAGCTTTCATCACTGAGTTTCTGATCTTTTAAGGTCTGCAGCTGGTTGAAAATTCCCAGATTGCTTATATCAACTTTGTCGTGATTAGTTCCTTTTTTGTAGAGCCAGTGAGAAGCAACACCGTGTTCAGCCTGATTGTGCATTTCTTCAGTACGAATCTGAATTTCAAGAGGCCGGCCTTCACACACTACTGTTGTATGAAGAGACTGATAGCCATTCGCTTTTGGCATGGTAATATAGTCTTTGAATCTTCCATCCATTGGTTTCCATAATCCGTGAACAATACCAATTAGAGTGTAGCATTCTGAAGTTGTATGGCAGATTACACGGAGAGCCAGAAGATCGTAAAGCTGTGCTGCAGGAACATTTCTCTTCTGCATTTTTTTATAAATTGAATAGAAATGCTTTGCACGGCTTGAAACGGAAACTGAGATTCCTGATTTTTCTGCTGCTTTATAGATTGCGCTTACAGCTTTTTCCAGATATAAAGCGCGTTCATCCTGTTTCTGATTAACGATTGCTTTAATCTGTGCAAAAACATCCGGGTTTGAATATTTAAGGCTTAAATCTTCAAGTTCATTTTTTATTGACTGCATACCAAGACGGTCAGCCAGAGGAGCCCATATATCAATAACTTCTGAAGCTACAAGCCGCTGTTTTTTTTCTTCAATGGACTTCAGGTTTCTCATCCGGTCAAGACGGTCTGCAAGTTTTACAAGAATAACCCGTACATCATCAATCATGGCAAAAAGCATTTTTCTGATGTTGTCTGCCTGCTGAATTGAAGTTGCATTGATTTTCATGCCGGTGATTTTTGAAGTGTCGTATACAATCTTGCTGATTGTGGAACCAAATTTCTGTTCAACTTCTTCCTGACTTGTACCTTCAATTTCAAAAATGCTGTGTAAAAGTCCGCATACAATGCATTCTCCGTCCATTTTTGCCTGAGCCAGAAGAGAAGCCACTCTCATAGGATGAAGATGGTATGGTTTGCCGCAGGAACGGGTAATTTCAGCTGTCTTAGAGCATAGATATTCCCAGGCTTCTTTAAAAAGAGCCATTTCTTCCGGAGTATATGCTTCTCCGAATGTAAGTTCAAACTGTTTTAAGAGTATTTCTTTATCATATTCTTCAGTATTAGTAATAATATCAAAACTCATAGCTGAAAATAATTTAACACAGACAGAAGTTTTTTAGAAGAAGATTTTTGAATAATAGGACAAATGTCGAGTTTTGAATTTTTATTGAGGGGGTAGTACAACCCCCTCAAAACGGCGAAGTCAAGGCTTTAAGCGTTAGCGTGCCTTGACTCGACGTATTTTTAGGGTGGCTTTTTGCTTCGCAAAAATCAGGCTTTTCAGGGTTGCGCTATCGCTTCATTCCTTCGCTACGCTTCGGAACTGGCTTCGCCAGCCCTTACAATCCTTGCCACGGTTTGTAAATCAAATACTCGAAATTGAACCTAATATTTTCATCGAGCACCGACTCGATGAAAATATATCCCTTTCCCATGTTTCTAAAATACTTTTGTAGCTCCAATCGGTAAATAGGAACCACTATTAACTGAAGTTTCCACTGTAAATGAACTCCATACAGGTCTTTCGGCAATTATCAAATTTGAGGGATCTTGCACTCCATTATAGTCTGCACTTGCATAAGTTCTGTAGGCACATTCCTTTATTCTTACAACCGTACCTGCTGTTAATCCGGATTCTTGTGTATAATTTGCGCTCCACAAACCTTCGGAAAGAATTGTATTCCCATTATATGTTACTTGATACTTTCCATTTGAATAACCATTAAAGATGAATGATTCCATATTTTCGCCGAGATTTCCAGTCAATCTTACACAAATATCTGAGTTCTGTAAATTTTCCATCGAAAGGTTTATGATGTTTTTCCCTGCGTAAACAGTCTGTTTGTCAGAATTTCCCGTGAAAATATGTAATGGCTCAATACTGTTTTCTCCTTCGGCTTTTACAGGGTTCGGGTTATATACATTCGCTTCTACATAAATTTTTGAACCAGCAGGAATGGAATTAAATTCAATGGTGTGTGTTCCATTGCCTGTGATTTGAAGGCCTTTTGTTTCCCCATAATCGCCCAAAACAGATGCTACAATATAATATCCAGTATCATCTGGGTTTACTAAAATGTTTCTTGCCGATGAATTCCTTGCAAAATCCGAGCCCTTGAATGTAAGCAAAAGCGACGAACTTTCATTTAAATTTGAGCATGAAATTATTGCAAGCAATATAAAGCAGGCAGAAAGTAATCCAAATAATTTTTTCATAGTTTTTCTCCACCGAAGCGGCTCACTGAGCTGTCAGTATAACATAATTTTAAACCGCATTGCACGAAAGTTCAATGTCGGCTTTGAAAATGTTGTTATGCTATGTTTTCTATTTTATAATCCAATTTTCCAATTTTATATCTTTTATTCGTTTAAAATCATCTGTGTTGTCTGTTACAAGAGTTAAATTATTAACTATCGAAGTACAACCTATAAGTAAATCAAAATCATCATCCGCAGGCGTTCCATTAAGTCGTAACCGAGATTTTTCTTCTGCATATAAATCTATTGCATCATACATTGGAAGTATCTTTATGTTATTTAAAAATTCATCAAGATTCTGATTTCTTGATTGAATATTCATTTTCTTACCTAATGTTGCACCATATTTTAATTCTGCTACTGTAATTTCTGAAATAGCACAATTTCCCAAACCTACAGAATCAATTTTCTTATCGACATCATATTTTCCACGCAGAAGGAAAATGCATATATTAGTATCAAGAAGATAGCCTGTCATTATTAAAATGCTTCAATAGTATCTTTAAAATGTCGAGATGATTTTACATGGTCAATCATAGAGTCTGCATCTTCATAAAAATCATCATCCTTCCAAACCCCGTAAAAATCAGATGCAGGCTTTTGTTGAATAGGCGTATTATCAAGCAAAGAAGAACTTAAACGAGCAATAAGTTGAAGTTTTTCAACTCCAGATAAATCTTTAAGGAAATTCCAATAAGTATCAACTTTTACTGCCGGTTGATTTGCATACATAAGCACCTCCTTGCAATTACATATAATATATCATAGTTTCCTTTTTTTTACTATATTTTACATTTCTCTTGTCAGCCAAATGATTATTTTTTGAGGATTATTATTGACAAGCTGGGGCCTTATATGTGTTATGCTTTATCCATTTTTTTTGTCGTCTACATCTTTATAGACTTCCATATTTTCTCGTTTACCGATGCCCCAGACTTCTATAATTTCGACTTTTTCTGGAGTCAAAAGTCGATAAACAATACGGACTGCCTTTCCGCAGGCATATAATTTATAAAAACCTGTTAAATCCATATTTGCCTTGTTTCCCAAAGGGAATCCAAGAAATGGATTTTTATCAAGTTTTGTGAATTTTTTGTCTACTTCAACTCTTATGCTACCATCTAAATTATTGTACTCTTCGGCTGCTTCTGGAATAAGTTGAATTTTATCAAATTCTTCCTTTTTATCTTCCAATTTTTTAGCCATTATTTATTCCTTAAAGATGACCAGCTTACATTTTTTGAAGCATCATAATGACTCATTCGTTCCTGTACCATTGAATAAATTTCTTTCTGTTCTTCAAGTTCTTCCAATTCAGCAAGTTTTTCGTAACGGTCAAAAGACATCATAACAGCTTCCATAGTATTATTTTTCATAATAAATACAGGCTGTTTGTCTTCCGAAATCTTTCTGACAGTCTGGGTAAGAGTTTTCTGCAACTGAGTAATTGGTATAATCTGTGCTGTATCTACCATCATATTATCACCTCTATTTGTAAAATAATATATATTATTATATATAGTTAAGTACATATTTTGAAATCGTACCATTTTTTTTACTTTAATATTTAATTATATATCAAGCTATTTAAATTCCCATCCATGCCGGAAATGCAAACATTATTCTGCTAAGCCATAATAAATTTAAAACAATTCCAAGAATACTGATAGATACACTTCTTGAAGTTTTTCCACATTCTTTTTTTTGCATGATAGAAAATACAAGACCTGCAATTCCCGTTCCCAATTCAATAATCCATCCTGTAATTAAGCAGAACATAAACGGTCCTATAACACATAACAATTGGTTGTACCGCAGCGGGCTCGACCCGCTGTCGGCTTCGACCTTTGCTTTTTTTTTAAAGCGTTTAAATCTGTTTAAGACAGTTAATCATTTCTATTGCGCCCATTGCACAGTCGTAGCCTTTGTTTCCGGCTTTTGTGCCTGCTCGCTCAATTGCCTGCTGGATTGTATCTGTTGTAAGAATACCAAACATTACAGGAAGTCCTGTGTTCAAAGAAACCTGAGCACAGCCTTTTGAAACTTCTGCACATACGTAGTCGTAGTGGCTTGTTGATCCGCGGATTACGGCACCGAGGGCGATAATGGCATCATATTTTTTGCTATCTGCCATGCGTTTTGCTGCTACTGGTATTTCAAAGCTGCCTGGAACCCAGCAAAGGTCAATGTTTTCTTCCTTTACGTCGTGACGGAGAAGGGCATCTCTGGCGCCTTCAATCAGTTTTGAAACGATAAATTCATTGAAGCGACCTGCTACAATGCCGATTTTCATGCCGGAAGTTTCTGTTAATTTTCCTTCGATAATGTTCATTTTTGTTTCTCCTTGAATATTGCGTTAGGGATCGTTGCGAGCTCCTGCGAGCAAGAGCCCGGCGGCGAAGCCGAAACGCCCGAATTTCCTTTTTATAAAAGATGTCCCATGCGTTTTTTCTTGGTCAAAAGATATTCAATATCCTGTGGCCTTGTTTCTACTGCCAGTGGAACTCTTTCTGTAATTTCTACACCTGAGCTGGAATTAATCTGATTGATTTTGTCAGGATTGTTTGTCATAAGGCGGATTTTTGAAATGCCAAGTTCCTTAAGAATCTGAATGCCACAGTTGTAGTCACGGGCATCGGCTGGAAGTCCCAGGGCCAGATTTGCATCTACTGTATCCATTCCTTTGTCCTGAAGTGAATAAGCTTTGATTTTATTCAAAAGTCCGATTCCACGGCCTTCCTGACGAAGGTAAATTAAAACACCTGTGCCTTCTTCTCCGATTTTTTTCATGGCAGCTTCAAACTGATCTCCACAGTCGCATTTTAAGCTTCCAAAAGCATCGCCGGTAAGACATTCTGAGTGAACGCGGCAGAGAACTGGTTTTCCTTCCTGCTGTGATTTTTCAACGTCACCAAGAACCAGGGCAGCGTGTTCTGCACCTGTAATTTTATCTTTAAAGCCAAAAAGCTTAAACTGACCGTATTTTGTGGGGAGATTTGCTTCCGCCTGTTTTTCTACAATTTTTTCGTGAGTTTTTCTGTATTTTATGAGCTGTTCAATGCTGACAAGCTTAAAGCCCCATTTTTTTGCCATTTTTGTAAGTTCCGGCAGGCGGGCCATGTGACCGTCATCGCTCATAATTTCGCAGCAAAGACCGGCTTCTTTTAAGCCTGCAAGACGGCAGAAGTCTACTGTTGCTTCTGTGTGGCCTGTGCGGACAAAAACTCCGCCTTCTTTTGCAATAAGCGGAAACATGTGACCCGGACGGCGGAAGTCTTCTGGTTTTGCGTTGTGGTCAGTAAGGTGGACTGCTGTTACGGAGCGGTCGTAGGCTGAAATTCCTGTGCTTGTTTCAACATGGTCGATTGAAACTGTAAAAGCTGTTTCGTGATTGTCTGTGTTGTCTGCAACCATTGGAGAAAGGGCCAGTTTTTTTGCTACCTGACGGCTTACCGGCATACAGATAAGTCCGCGACCCCAGGTTGCCATAAAGTTAATGTTTTCTGGTGTTGCGAATTCTGCAGCACAGATAAAGTCACCTTCATTTTCGCGGTTTTCGTCATCTGTAACCATGATGATTTTGCCGTTGCGAAGATCTTTCAGTGCTTCTTCTATTGTATCAAAAATTTTATCGCTCATTACTGTTCTCCATTAATGAAAGCTTGTAAAGTTTGTTGTTATGTCCTGCAGAAAATCTGAGGAAGGTTTGCTGTCATTGAGCAGAACGGAATTTCCATTAAGGAAATGCTCAATATATTTTCCCACAACATCACATTCAATGTTTACAGATGATCCTTCCTGAATACTGGAAAGGGTAGTGTTTGCCCAGGTGTGAGGTATAACGGCAACTGTAAAGACCGCAGAATCTGAGTTGTATTCAACTGAAGCAACTGTGAGACTGATACCGTCAATGCATACGGAACCTTTTTCGATGATATATCTGGCCAGAGCACTGCTAACGGAAATTGAAATATTAACTGCATTTTCTTCTTTGAGGGCGTTAAGAAAAATCCCTGTTCCGTCAACATGACCGCTTACAATGTGGCCTCCAAAGCGTCCATCGGCTTTCATTGCCCGTTCCAGATTTACAGGGCTACCCGCAGAAAGATTTCCCAGGCTGGTGCGGCGGAAGCTTTCTGGAGTTACATCTGCAGAAAATGTGTCTTTGCTAAAAACTGTAACTGTAAGACAAGTTCCGTTTACGGCAACACTTTCTCCTTCTTCAAGTTCTGAGGCAAAAGAACAGCTGATTGTTAAGGTGAGGGAGGAGCCGTTTTGAGTAATTGATTTTACTGTGCCCGTTTCTTCTACAATGCCTGTAAACATTACTCACTACCTCCTTTTTTAGGTTCAACTTTGTATTTAAGGAGAACATCTTCACCGTACATTGAAACTTCAGGCTTGCTGAGTTTTACGCACTGGTTTGGAAAATTGATTCCTTTTCCTTTTACAGGAGTAAAGATTGTACGGCCATCGTTTCCGAAAATTTTTGGTGCAATGTAAACATGAACTTCCTGTACAAGATTCGGCTCGTCAAAGAAAAGACTGCCGTTTAATGTTCCGCCGCTTTCTACAAGAATTGAATCAATTCCTTCGCTAGCAAGCATTGAAAGCTGATTGTACAGAGTTGAGTGATTTTTATTTTCAGGAGCTGTAAGAACTTTTATGCCCTGACTTTCAAGAACTGATTTTCGGATTATTTCTGTTTCTGTAAGCTCTTTTTTGCAGAAAATGATTACAGGAATTTCTCTGGCTGTTTTTGCAAGCATACTTTCCGGATTAAGCTTTAAATGACTGTCTAAAACAATGCGGACAGGCTGACGGTGTGTACCATTGTCATCAAGACGGACATTGAGCATTGGATTGTCTTTTTTTGCAGTTCCAATACCTGTCATAACTGCCATTGATTCTGCTCTTGTTAAATGTACATTCTGACGGGCCTGGTGACCTGTAATCCAGCGGCTTTCTGCTTTTGAAGTAGCTGTCTGTCCGTCTGCTGTCATGGCATATTTAATGATGACATAAGGCATTTTGTTTTTTATAAAATGAAAGAATACTGGATTTATTGCATCACATTCTGCTTTCAAGAAATCCTGAGTTACTTTTATTCCTGCGTCCTGAAGCTGTTTTACTCCTTTTCCGTCAACAAGGGGATTAGGGTCGCGGCTTCCAATAATAACATGGGAAATTTTCGAATCAATTACTGCCTGTGTGCATGGAGGCTGTTTGCCTGTGTGACAGCAAGGTTCCAGGGTTACATAGAGTTCAGCACCGGTTACATCAACACCCTTTTCGCGGGCATTTTTTAGGGCATCCCGCTCTGCGTGAAGATCTCCGTATTTATGATGGTATCCTTCTGCAATTACCTGACCGTCTTTTACAATTACGGCACCAACAAGAGGATTTGGATTTGTAAAGCCTTTACCTTTCTGAGCAAGTTCAATTGCACGAAGCATAAACTGTTCTGATATCATAAAATAGTTTTATATCAAACTATTTTCAAATTCAAGATTCTTTACTTCAAAAATTGAATTTTTTTAAAATTCTGCTTGCGTTATTAGAATATGGTGGGATAAAACGAAGAGGACAAATGTCGAGTTTTGAATTTTTATTTTTAGGGTGGCTTTTTGCTTCGCAAAAATCAGGCTTTTCAGGGTTCCGCTATCGCTTCATTCCTTCGCTCCGCTTCGGAACTGGCTTCGCCAGCCCTTACAATCCCTGCCACGGTTTGTAAATCAAATACTCGAAATTGAACCTAAGAAAAAGTAAAACGGGTCAGGCAATGGAACCCCGTAGTCCGGCTGTTATGCAAAAATTTCAATAAAATAAAAACCTCTATAACTGAAATTAGATTCGGAGTAGGAATATGCAATTCACCGAACACAGTCTGGAACTTTCAATAATGGAGCTCTTTGAAAACGAAGGATATACTCACAATTTCGAACAAATAAAGCCTAATAAAAAATGCTAAACAAATCACTCTTTATCTGATATAATATTGATATGTCTGCCGAACTGACCCAATATGAAATTGAATATCTTCTCAATCTTGAAAAGAATTATGTTGGAGTACAAAAGTTTAAATATCCGACGCTTGGTGGAAGACTTAATATTCAATTGACGTCTGCCGACAAAAATGAAGATTTTATCTTAGATATCACACGTTCTCATATAAGTCTTTCAAAAAATACATTTCAAAATAGGGCAAGAGGTGTGATTATACTTCTTAGATTAGATTTAAATCCTGCCCCTCATAGAAATCCTGATGGTAAAGTTGTGACAGGCAATCATTTACATATATATAAAGAAGGATTTGGAGACAAATATGCATATCCTCTACCAGAGGAATTTATTGATTGTAAGGATATAAATGACTTTTTAGAAAAGTTTATGAATTATTGTAATATTGTTAATAAACCGATAATTGAGGAGGACTTGTTTATATGACAAAAAAAGAAATAGATGCCCTCATTGACAATTATTTTAAATGGCTAAAAGACAATACCTCAACTAGACTCATAAATGATACTTGGTCTGAAATAACAACACCATATTTAGATAGACATAATGATTGTTTACAAATATATGCTAAAAAAGAAAACAATACTATTGTTCTTACAGATGATGGATATATAATTAATGATTTAATTTCATCTGGATGTGCTTTGGATTCTCAACGGCGTAAAGAAATTTTAAATACTACTATTAAAGGTTTTGGTGTCTCATTGGATGATAATCAAATAATCGTAAAAACAACAATTGATAATTTTCCTCAGAAAAAACATGATTTAATTCAAGCAATGCTTGCTGTTAATGATTTATTTTGTCTTTCAAAACCACAACTACAAAACTTATTTTTTGATGATGTTGTTAACTGGTTTGATTCAAATGATATTCGTTATGTTCAAAAGGCAAAATTCCCTGGTAAATCCGGATTTGATAATATGTTTGATTTTAGTATTCCAAAATCTAAGAAGTATTCGGAAAGACTTGTTCAGACTGTAACAAATCCATCTAGGGAAAACTCATTGAATCTTGTTTTTAAATGGCTAGATACTAGAGATGAGCGACCATCCGAATCTATATTATATGCATTACTAAATGATTCGGAGAAATCTATTTCTTCTCAGATAAATGATGCATTTGCTAATTATGGTATAAATGTAATTCCATGGTCAGAAAAAGAGAATTATACAGAATTATTAGCATCCTAATTATCATCATAAAATGAATCGATGCAATTCACCGAACACAGTCTGGAACTTTCAATAATGGAGCTCTTTTAAAACGAGAAAATTGTGATAGAATAAATGAAAGAGAGATTTTGAAAAATGGAATACACAGAAGAAGCAATGAATGAAATTGTAACAGGGTATAATGGCAAAACTTATACGATAAGAGAATTGGCAGAAAAGGCTGGAGAATTCACCCAGAAAAATTCAAAAGAAAAAAAGGCAAAGGAGACTTTTGAACCGATATACAACAGTGATGAAGATTTGCTTACTGGAGAAGAGTGGCGAACTTTAACGCAAAAAGGCTGGTCAAAATATGCAGTAAGTAATAAAGGAAGAATTCGTTGGAACGGTCATCTTATAAAACAATATGATGAAATACGATATGGAAAGGAACGGACTGGTTATTTAGTCTTGGATAGAAATAAAGAATATGATGTTGAGCATCATTTTTATGTTTATAAAATGGTCGCGATGGCATTTTTAGGAAAAGAAGAAAATGATAAATATCATGTCCATCATATTGATAACAACGGCTATGATTGTCGTCCAGAGAATTTGATTTTGCTGACTCCAGAACAACATTCTCATGTTCATTTTTTTTCTTGCGAGATTTATAACGATAAAGAAAAATCTGATTGCGTATAATTCATTTTCCTTAAAATAAGCAACTCCCTCAATCTCAAATCAGCCTTTCCTCGTCTTGCGGAAAGGCATTTTTCTTCCAAAACACGCTTCTGCAAAATAAGGAAGTCTGAAAATCTCAAAAACATAATTCCTCGTATTGCGGAAAACCAAAATTCCTCAAAACTCATATCCTCATTCTGCGGAAAGTCTAAATTGAGAAAATCCTCACACCCTTACTCCATGCAAGTCTCGTCTGCTATCATCTTATGCAAGCGAGGCGGAAAGGCTCGCAAGGGGGTAATTATGGAAAAAATCATCTCTCTGACCGACAAGCAAGTTGAGAAAATCGACAGCATCGACAATTTCTTCGCCCAAAAACAAAATGAACTTCGGCTTGCGATGGAGCAGACTGAAAAAATCTATGCGAACGTGCCAAACTTCTTCGTTCCAAAAGCGATGGGGAAAAATCCGAGCCGCTTGTCGTCTTTGCGGGTGCGGAATCTGAACTTTTTGCAGAAAAACATTCGGTCACGGCGAAAGTTATGAGCGATTTGCTGGATTCGGAAAGCGAGGAGAAAATAGATTTTTGCACAACGACGAACGCTTTTTTGTGTGGTTGGAACTGGGATGCGGAAAATCCTGTGCCTGTCTTGGACAAAGATTCTGTTCGCCTTGAAATTTCACTCGCGTTTGTTTCGTTTCCACCGGCATCGTACAGGGATTTTGCCTTTGGCGACATTCCGCGCCTTTCCGACCGTGCGATTCAGAAAGTGCTGACAAAAATCGACACGATAGACCTGATTGATGCCTTGAAATCGGCAAGTGTGGAATCCCAAAACAAATTCTTTTTCAATATGTCAAAGCGAGCAGCACAAATGCTGAAAGAGGACATGGAATTCCGTGGCGAAGTTAGTTTGTTGGATACTTACGCGGCTCAACGGAAAATTCTTGAAGCCGTGCATGAATTGGAAAAATCGGGCGAGGTTGAAATTCCAAAATTGACCTACGCGGACAAATTCTAGGAGAAAATTATGAATATGAAAAACTTTTGTCGGCGTTCGCTTTGCTTGTGAGCGGAGCGGTTCTGTTTGTGCTTTTCGGCTGTGCTTCCACATAATCGGTCTCTGATGTGACGGCGTATGAAGTGCAAGGCGAAGGAAGCACAAAAAATAATGAAGCAATTAAAGCCGACGGAGTAGAAGAACTCTTCCAGATTGGAAAGAATGTAAACTTTGAGCCGTGCGGAGGGCTGGATAACCCGACTGCGTTAGCGAAGGGTGGAACTGCCGGCGGCGTAAGCCGAGACCTCCTGAAAAAGAACATGATTATTTCTAAGATTTTTAATTTTATGACATATATGTTAAAATAAAAAAAAGGAAAGATTATGGTGAACAGATGGTTTGTTGCCCAGCTTTTTAGTGAGCTTCAGGAACTGACATCCAGAAATGTGATTTCTGAAGAAAATGCGGAATCAATAAAAAATTACTATAACGAAAAAATTAAAGAAGAAGAAAATCTGGTAAAGCAGAAGGATGCTAAGCTTGCGGAGAAGAAGGCTGCTGCACTTAAAAAAGTCCCTCTGATTCTTTCTGCCATAGCAGCATTTTTTATTTTTGGGGGCATTGTTTCGATTATTGCTTACAACTGGCATGGAATTTCGAGAGAAGCCAAAACTGCTGCTGCTTTCATTATTGCTTTTGTTCCTGCCGGCTTGTGGATTATCTGCAAAAACAAAATAAAAAATTTCTGGTTTAAGGAATTCTGCTCTGTTCTCTGGACTCTGCTTTTTGGGTCTGCGGTGGCTTTTATTTCACAGATTTACAGGCTGCCAGGAAACACCACGGGGTTCTTTTTTGTGTGGGCTTTGAGCGCTGTTTTAATAACTTATGCAATGAATTCTTATGGCGCTTTTGGTCTTGGAGCATTTTTTACTTTTCTGTATGTGTGTTCAGCTCAGTATATGGACTGGAATTCTGCGGTGCTGTTTTATCCGCTGTTTCTGGCGCTGCTTCCGTTTGCCATGAAAATGCCTTTTGGAAATGGGGGTGCTGCTGTTTATCTTGCAATTTTGCTGGGAAATGTTCTTGAAAAATCAATTCCTGGTTTCTGGATTGTCTGCTATTTCAGTCTGACTTCGGTTGTTTTAAGTCTGGCAGTGATTAAAAAGGATAAAGTGCTTAAAATCCTGGCGCTTACAGGGCTTGGGATTCTTTCTGTAATGCTTTGTCACAGACATTTCTGGTATGAAACAGGCCTTTCTTTTTTCAGGTTTGCCCGTAAATATGATATGGCAGGAACAATCGGTGACATAGCTCTTGCTGTTGTTCTTTTTGCAGGTGCTGTAGCCGGATTTGTTAAGTCATTCAGAAAGGACAGGCTGATTTCTCTTCTGCACATTATTCCGCTGGTTTTTACGGCTTTTTTTGCAGTTAAGTGTTTTATTTCTGGAGAAGGAATATTCCTCATAGAGTTTGCTCCATATTTCTTTGGAACTGTCTTTGTGGTGCTGGCTTTAATTTTCGGATTTAAAAAGAGCAGGGCAGGATTTTTTATTCTTTTTGCCCTTTCGATGCAGTGTTTTACAGGTATTCCTCATACAACTTTTGGGCTTTTACCTCTGTTAATTTTTGTTAATACTGCAGCTTTCGGCCTGGTGGGTTCGGCTAAAATCTCCCAGCCGGTTAAAAATGTGCTGTTCACCGTCCTTTCCACTGTACTGATTATAATTTACAGGTTTAATAATGGTGTATTCCCTTCAATGAATTGTTATTTAAGTTACAGATTCGTACTTGTTTATGCGTATATTTTCTTTGGTGCTGTAACGCTTGTTCCTGCTTTTTATTGCTGGAAATCATTAAAAGAAACTAAAAACCTGGTTTCTTTGCTGCTGCCTTTAAGTTCTGTTTTCATTTTGGTATATGAAACTTTTGCCCTGAATATTTCGGTTTATCTGATTTTTAACCTTGTTGTATGCGTTGCTGCGCTGGGGCTTTTAATCTTGAAAAAAGAAAAGTCTATGATTGTGCCTCTTGTGCTTATGCTTCTTGATTTTAACTTTACAAAAGCGGATTCAGCTTATTCCGGAATGCTTCATAATTGCGGAAGCATTGTTTTTCTGATTGGGGCAGGCTTGTATTTCCTTGCTTATTTTGACATTAAGAAATATGGCGGTCCTATAATCGAAACTGTTGTCTGTCTTGTTTTTTCAATTTTAGTATTTGTGTCAAAGTACTACCACGTTCTGGAATCAGACTATGTACATGCTTACAAAATGATTGATGTGCTTAAACTCTTAAATCTTGTTTTGATTGCAGTTTTTGCGCTGAGTATGCTGATTTTGACTATAAGAAAGAGAATTGAATTTAACTATTCAATTCTGGCTCTTATGATTTTGTGTCTGCTTCCTGTTTTCGGTGAATACAGAGCGGCTGTTTTTGCATACAATCTTAGCTGGAATCTGGCTTTTTTAAGTTATTGTGTCGTAGAAATCGTTCTTGCCGTCAGAAAAAAATCACTTGTTTTGACAAATATTTATTCAGCATGGCTTTCGTTTGTGTTCTTCCTGAGGTTTTTACTGGAAGACACCGGTCTGGTTGCAAAAAGCGTTTGTTTTATTTTATGCGGCGTTCTGATTATTTTTGTGAATGTTTATATAAGCAGAACATCAGGAAAAAGTAAAAAAGAGGTTAGTAATGAAAATTAAAAATAGTGAAAGAATTTTCTTTATCTGTGCCATTGTTTTGAATCTGCTGGTACTTGGTCTGCTTACAGCAAAGCCTCTTGTAATTCAGAAGTCCGCAGAAAAAAATGAAAGAATATTACGGCTAAAGTGTAATCTGTACGATCCATACAATCCCATGAAAGGGAGATATGTAAGACTGACTTTTGATGAAAATAATAAGAACGTAAAAGACATAAAATTTGATGAAGAAATCCTGTTTGAAGACAACAGAAAAGAGGGTGAAAACAAAAGCTGGCGGATAAAAATTCCGGCTCTCTATGCTGTTTTTAAAAATAACGAAGAAGGGGTGTCTGTTTTGAAAGAGGTGACTCTAAAAAAGCCTTCAGAAAATGAACTTTTTATAAAGACACCAGCTCAGTATTTTAGAAACGATGAAACAATTTATTTGGATTTGAATTTTTCAAAATACTATATGCAGGAAGAACATGCTGACAGGGTTGATAAAATGACCAGAAATGAGTTTGAAAAACTTAATCCTGTGCTGGAAATCTGGCTAAGTAAAAATGGTGAAGCTATACAGAAAAAGCTTGTTCTGTCGGAAGATATATTCAGCGAATAAAAAAAAAGGAAAGTTTGAAGAATATCTTAAAAAACAAAAGGAAATAGAATAAGGAAAATGAAATACATTTCAATTACAACACCAGCTCTGGAAGAAGCCCCAGATTTAAAGGCCTTAAAAAATGAATATAAAACAGCCCGAAAAGTCGGCAGAATCGCACTTGGAACCGAGCATCTTTTTTCAAAGAAGTGGCTGACAGTTAAATATGTACAATATAAAGAAATATACAGAGTTTTTCGCCGTGTAGAATGCGTAGATATGAAAATGTGCTGTGCGAACGGTCAGCTTCAGCTGGAAAATATAGTACTCTGCAACAAAAAAGAAGAATTGATTCAAATAGATTTGCCAGGTTTAAAGGCTGCAGAGGCAGTAATTGAAGAAATAAAGAAAAATAATCCAGATGTAAAAATCGGGATCAAAAAGAGTTGAAATTTGAGTGGAAAAAGCTAGAAACAGTATCAATATGTCTACTTTTTTAGACTAATTAAGGCCGATTATAGTACTTTTTCAAGATAAACAAAGGATTCATCAATAACACCCATGTTCATTACATGAAGCTGACCACAGAGCTTAAAATCAAAACTTTCATAAAGTTTCTGAGCTTTATAATGAATATGCAATCCTTAAAAAAGAATGGAAAAGCCTTGCTAAATAAAGGGGTACGTGGTAATATGAAAGCAAGTAATAACCTACCATTTTACTAGGTATAATGTACATTCTGTCTACTAATACGATAGATGTGGTGTGTTTTGACTAAAAATAAGCTAAAATTCAAGAAAAATCACAGAAATTTTGAAAATTTACCAGAAATCAGACCAAAATTCAGGAAAATTTGAACAGGGCGATTTTTTTTAAATTTTTCCTGTCAATAAAATCATCTATCGGCAAAAATATAATCATAATTCCGATGAAATACACAATTATAAATTGCCGATAGAGTTTTTACTATGCAGTTAAAAAGCAGCTTTTTCCAGTTTGCTTCATCCAGTCCTTATGTTCATTATATTCATCCTCTGATGTTAAAACCCAAACAAACTTAGCTTTTGTTCCTGGTTTCTTTTTAGGATGGTCTGCATATCCATCAGTAAAGATTATAACTCCGTCATATTCAGGATGATTTTTTGCATAATCGAATACAGGCTGAAAATTTGTACCGCCGCGGCCTGATATGTTAAATGATGTCTGGCGTTTCTTAAAAATTACAGGTTCACCTTGCAATTCACAATCAAAATTTAGAACATCAATGGATTCAATGCCATATTTAAAGAACTTGTTTATGACTCCGTAAAAGTTGTTTAAATCCTTATTGCTGATTGAACCGCTTGTGTCGATTGCCAGAAGAAGTTTTGTTGTAAACTCTCTTTTGGATCCCATGTATTCAAATCCAAAACGACGGCTTGGCTTGAACCTAGTCAAATGCTTTTTTTCAGAGAGAATTGAAGCCCTGAAATTTTTAAGAACTTTTCTGTAATCAATTTTTGCATTTAATGATGCTAGAATCTGGTCTTTGAGATGTCTTCCTAAACTTCCCCAGCTTTTTTCTCCTCTTGCTGCATAATCTTTTATTAAACTGTTAAGTTCTTCCATTGCAATATCATTATCTTCCCAAAGGCCTGTGGCTCCGTATTCTGCATCGTAGGCTTGAGATAAAAGTTTTTCCAACGTTTTATCATCCGCAAATGATGGAACTGAAGAATTTCCATTTTCATCGGAATCAGACAATGAAGAATTTAAATCATTAGAAGAATCTAAGTCATCTTCTTGATTAGAGTCTAGAGAATTATCGGGAGCATCATTATTTTCAATCTTCCCAGATTTCTTTTTTGTTTCAGATTCCTTCCGGACAATTTCTT
>JAEDGQ010000120.1 GCA_016297415.1 Treponema sp. | reverse complement strand
CGAAAAGATGATTGAGGAACTGATGGACATGAACCTTAAAAAGCATGACCACAGAAAACGCCGGGGCAAAAAGCCTGTGGCTAAATCAGGAGAATAACAATGGATCTTATTAAGACTATTGAAGAACAGCAGAAAAAAGAAAACGCACTTCTTTACAAAGTAGGTGATACAGTAGTAGTACACTTTGAAATTATCGAAGGTAAAGCAAAACGTATCCAGAAATATGAAGGCGTTGTAATTTCTATTAAGGGTGAAGGTGTACGCAAGACATTTACAGTTCGTAAGACTTCTTACGGTGTAGGTGTAGAACGTGTATTCCCAGTATACAGCCCACGCGTAATCAAAGTAGAAATCGTTAAGACAGGTAAAGTTCGCAAGTCTAAACTCTACTACCTCCGCGATAAGATTGGTAAGGGAACAAGAATTAAGGAACTCCTTGGACCAAAAGCAAACGCTCGTATCGCAGCTTCACGTGCAGCAAACAAAGCAGCAGATGCTGCTGAACAGCAGATTAATGCTGAAGCTAAAGCACAAAACGGAGCAAACTAAGTTAACTCTTAGTTCATAAAAATGGGGCTGTCCAATAAGTAATGACTGTAGCGGTCATTGAGCCCTTCGACGGGCTCAGGAACCACCTGTCGAAATGACCATTGCACTAAATATGGTGGTTTCGACAAGCTCAACCACCGCAAGTTGAACTTTTTTGGACATCCCCATTTTTTTTATGACAAACGTACATATTGTTAACAATGCTCAAAATGTTAATTCTCACTCTCAGCCGCCGCTTCATGATGGAAGTATTGTTAAAGGTCGTGTTTTAAGTCACAACGGAGGTAATTCTTTTACTGTTTCTATTGCGGGTCACAAAATTGATGTTCAGTCATCGGTAAATCTTGTGGCTGGAAAAGAGTTCACTGCAAAACTCCTTGTAAAAGATAATACTCTGAATATAAAACTTTTGTCACAAAGGTCATCAAATGGTTCATTCCAAAAAATAAAGGGAGAGGTTTTTAATAAAGATAATCCTTTACAGGCAAAACTTCTTTTGAATCTTGGATTACCAGTTAATGAGGCAAGTTTCAGGCTTGTTCAGTTTGCAATGAATATGGGACTTAAACTGGACGGAACAAAATTAAGACAGGCCTATAACAGATCAAAAAATACTGAAGGCAAAGCTGATGAAGAAAAGGCTCAGGTTTTGCTTTTATTTGATGACAAAAATATTACGGCTGGGGATAGAGCTGTAGAAAAAGTACTTGGAAGGAATCAGGAGCAAAACAAGCAGGGTAAAAACCGTTCCAGGGAAGATTCCTCTCTGGAATTAAAAAAATCAGAAGAAGAGTTTCAGCTGACAGACGAAAAAACTGTAAAAAGTTTTTTTGAATCTGCAGATAAAGCAGCCCAGAGTTCAATTGCAGGGGAGCTTACGGTTTTTAATACAGTAAAAGGCAGGTTAAGCAGCGGACACTGGATTATACTTCCATTTGAATGGAGTTTTAATGATTCTGCTGGAGTTATTAGAGTTTTATTTGATGATGACGAAAAAAAATTGATTAAAACTGTAATTGACTGTCAGAATGTAACCTCAAAGTTTAAGTTCGTGATATACTTCAAAGACAGACTGGTAAATTCAATAAAAATGGGGATTGAAAGGCAGGGAGTGTCTGACTCTGATGCAGATTTGCCATCTTTACTTAAGGATGTGCTTATAAAATCTGGATGTGCCCTTCAGGATCTTAATGTTGAACTGCTGGAGCTGGAGCAGCTTTCGGGGTTTGTTCCTGAAGAGACAGAAATCTCTTTTGTAAACCTGAAGGTGTAGGAGACAGCCATGGAAAAACAACTGAAGGCTTGTGTCCTTAAATATCCGGAAGGTGCAGATGCACCGTTTATAACTGCAACTGGAAAAGGTCTTGTTGCTGAAAAAATTGTAGATATTGCTGAAAAAAATGGAATCCCTGTTGTTAAGAACGAAATAGCAGAGGTTTTATGTCTGCAAAAATGCGGTGATATGATTCCTGAAGAAACATATTCAGCAATTGCAGGAGTTTTTGCATTTATACAGATGGTGGAAAAGAGAAATTATGCTAGAAACAGTTAAGAAGAATTATACACAGGTTCAGGTAAGTGATATAAAAATCGGCGTAAGATATTCTGCACCAGTTTTCTTTGATGATGGTGTAAATATGTTCCTTGCAGAAGGAAAAACTGCAAAACAGTACCACATGAATGCATTAAAAAAATGGAACATTCCATACCTTTTGACTTTTGGACATGTCATTGCTGACGAAGACTTAACAGATAAGTTTGATGATGCAGAGATTAATGGCATTGAAGAACTTGAAGAATTAGAAGAACTTGAAGAAGTTGAATCAATCGACTGAAAAAACATCAACCAGACAGATTGGAAATAGCGGCGAAGACAAAGCCGCTGATTTTTTATCCGGACAGGGATACCAGATTGTGGAACGAAACTGGCGGACAAGAAGAGGCGAAATTGATATAATTGCATATAAAGATGATATTCTGGTCTTTGCAGAAGTAAAAACTTTGCCCAGCGGAGATCCGGAAGTTCTTGCCAGAGAACTGGATGGGAGAAAACAAAAAAGAATTATCGAAACTGCTAAATTCTTTCTTGCAAAATATCGACAATATAATAACAGCAAAATTCGTTTTGATGTCCTGGTAGTTGATATGCCGGGGCTTGATACTGTTTATCATATTGCGAATGCTTTCTCGGAGCTTGTATGACAGCACTTTCTAATTCTTCTGGTGTAAAATATTCAGATCGGGTACTTGAATTAAAAAAGAAAATCCATGATTCTGAGTACGTGGACTTTGCCGTTCAGCGTATTGCCCAGGTTTTAAGTAAAAAACTTGTGGAAGACAGCGAACGTATTTATGCCAGGAGAAGACATGAGCAGAAATGATAATTTCCGCAGAGGAAATAAAAACCGTAATAATAACAGAAACAACGGCAGCCAGAGTTCGACCCAGAATCACGGTCAGAACCATGTAAGACCAAATAACGACAGAAACCGTCAGAACGACAGCCGCAGACAGGTATTAACTCCTGAACAGCAGAAGGCTATTGCAGAAAATGAAAATGCAATCCGTCAGTTTAAGGCTAATGTTACAACATGTGAAATCTGTGGTGAACCAATAAATGAACTTGCCAGTGCCATGAATAACAGAGGAACTGGAAATCCAGTACATTTTGACTGTATTTTAAGTCAGCTTACAGAACAGGAAAAACCTGGTCCAAATGATAAAGTAACTTACATTGGAAACGGAAAGTTCGCTGTTCTTCATTTTGAAAATGTCCACGATATGAGACATTTTACAATTCTTAAAGAAATTGAATGGGAAGGCCGCGACGATAAGCGGGGTGAATGGCGTGATACAATGGCAGGTCTTTACAGTCAGGTGAAATAAAAATAAAGGAGCTTTGGAAAAATACGAGGCTCCTTTTTTGTTTTTTTAAAGTCTTTGAATTAAAAGGTTCTAAATATTGAATAAATCCTTAATGTTTTTGTCCACGATTTCGCTCAGGGCATAAGGTGTAATATCTCTTGCCGCTGCAACAAAATTATAGCAGTATTCAACAAGTACCGGTGTATTTGTCTGGCCTCTGAAAGGAACAGGAGTAAGGTAAGGTGAATCTGTTTCTATTAAAAGTCTGTCTTCCGGAACATAGCGGAGAAGTGCAGTCATTTCTTCCATTTTTGCTTTTTTTGTATAAGTTGTGGCACCACCAAAAGCTATGTACCATCCCAAATCCAGGAATGCTCTGGCTTCATTAATGCCATAACTGTAACAATGAATGATTCCGTTGTGATAGCCTATGTTTTTTATGCAGTCAAGACTGTCTTCAAAAGCGTCCCTGCTGTGGACAATAAAAGGAAGTTTCATTTTTTGTGCAAGTTCCAGCTGCATCTGGAATAGTTCTCGTTCGCCTTCATAAACTGCAGAATCAAAATCGTTTTCGCATCTGCCGTCAACTCCTGATGGATTCCAGTGATGATCTAAACCGCCTTCACCGATTGCAGCAAGTTTACCTTTGTTTTGAGGAATTTTATTAAACTCTGAAATTGATTGTTCCAGAGTTTTGATTGCTTCATCTCTGTTTTTGATTTCCTTCACATCCGGCCAGATTCCGGCAGAGTAGTAGATAAGGTTTCGTGCTTGTTCCTGAAGTGATGGTTCCATTTGAGAAATGGATTTTTCAATTATTTTCTGTCTGTTTAAAAGATCATCACATCTGGTGCCAATATCAAGTCCAAAAAAAGTATTTCTGTTTACTAAAGCCGTAAGAATTTCGCTTCCGTTAAGTGAGCGTTCTTCTGTCAGATGATGAAAATGAAAGTGTGTGTCGCTGTACATAAAGTTATTTTACTAAAAGGCAAAGATTTATTCCATTAAGGATTATAGGTCAGGGCAAACGCATTATAACTGATTTTGTATTGAAAAATGGCGCAAAGGAGTGAAACGGCTTGCGAAAACACTCGTTTTGTGCTGCCGCGAGAGCGGCAAACGTATATAGTTACAAGCACAAAACGCGTGTAGCATGCTAGCATGCGGTTTCGACAAGACGTTTTCACGACTGGAAGCCATTTTTTAGCAGGAAATATATTATAATGCGTTTGCCCTGGATTATAGGTTTTTAAGACCGTATTGAATCACGTAAAAATCTAACCCAAAGAGATTCGGTTAATCATGTAAA
>JAEDGQ010000119.1 GCA_016297415.1 Treponema sp. | reverse complement strand
GCAAGCCGTTTCACTCCTTTGCGCCATTTTTCAATACAAAATCGGTTATAATGCGGAGATCCTGGCACTTCCGCTCCAGCGTAAGTGCTTTATAAAAACAAATTATTGATTTTTATTTAGTTTCACGGATATCAAGAATTTTTACACCTGCTCCCTTTAAGAGTTCTTCAAAATCCTTAAGTCCAATGTTACTTACTTTTACAGTAACATTACGTTTAGAAACATCACTGCCATCTGCTGTTACAACAGAAATGATGTTACCGTTTTTCTCAGCAACAGCCTCACTAATTCTTGCAAGTTCACCAGGTTTTTCAGCACATTCAACAATTGCACGAACACCAGGATGACGGGCACCAAACATAGCAACAAATGCATTAAAAATATCTGTTTCAGTAATAATTCCGGCAAGAACACCTTCACTCATAACAGGAAGACAACCGATTTTCTGGTCAGCCATAATTCTGGCAGCTTCTTCAACAACTTCGTTAATATCTACAGTCAGAACTTTTTTAATCATGATTTTTTCTACCTTCAGTTTTGAAAGCAGATATCCAAGTTCATAAATATCAAGAGTTGAAGCATCTGAAGGACCGGCCTTCTGCAAATCGTTTTTAGTAATAATACCAACAAGACTGTTTGACTTATCAAGAACAGGCAGCTTACTGATTTTTTCTTTCATCATAAGAGCCTTTGCGTCTGTTACAGATGTATCTGGTGTTATATAAATTGGGTTTTTGCTCATAAAGTCACTAACTTTCATTTCAATACCTCCGTTTTTCTTATCTTTAATTCTATGCTTCCCTTTGTAAAAAAGCAAATTTTCCATTCTGCAAAAAAAATCCATCTCTGCAGAACACAGAAATGGATTTTTACATTAACCGCCGAGATAAGCAGTTTTTACAGCAGGATCATTGATTACATCTGCTGAGTTTCCGGACAGTATAACATTTCCTGTTTCCAGAATGTAAACTCTGTTTGCAATGCTCATTGCCTTAAAAGCATTCTGTTCAACCAGCAGAATAGTAGTTCCTTCTTTATTGATTTTCTGAATAATATCAAAAATCTCATCAACAAGAATCGGAGCCAGTCCCATACTTGGTTCATCAAGAAGCAGAAGATCAGGTTTAGCCATTAAACCACGACCCATAGCCAGCATCTGCTGTTCACCGCCGGAAAGAGTTCCAGACAGCTGATGAATACGTTCCTTCATGCGTGGAAACAGTTCAAACACATGTTCAAGATCTTTTTTAATCTCTGCTTTATCTTTTCTTGTATAAGCTCCCATCATCAGGTTGTCTTTAACAGAAAGATTAGCAAAAACCCGTCTTCCTTCAGGAACGTGAATAAGCCCTCTTCTAACAATTTGCTCAGGAGAAAGATTTGTAACATCTTCATTATTGAATATTACAGATCCACTCTGTTTTTTTATCAGGTTAGAAATTGAATGAAGGGTTGTTGTCTTACCCGCACCATTGGAACCGATAAGAGAAATAATTTCTCCTTTCTGAACATTAAAAGAAATACCTTTTAAGGCCCTGATAGCCCCGTAATTTACAACTAAATCTCTGACATCAAGCATCTTTTCACCCATCACAAACTCCTACGCAAGACTCTCAGCTTCAGAGCCAAGATAAGCTTTAATAACCTGAGGATCAGTCTTAATTTCATCTGGACTACCGCTGGCAAGAACCCGTCCATAATTCAAAACATAAAGACGTTCACAAATCCCCATAACAAGCTTCATATCATGTTCGATAAGGAGAATAGTCAGCTTAAACTCATCACGAATAAAAGCGATTAATTCCATCAGTTCCTTAGTTTCCTGAGGATTCATACCGGCTGCAGGTTCATCCAGCAAAAGAAGGCTTGGATTAGAAGCAAGGGCACGACAGATTTCAAGTTTACGCTGTTCACCATAAGGAAGATTAGAAGCCAGTTCTTCTTCTTTTTCAGCAAGTCCAAAAAGACCAAGAAGACGACGAACTTTTGCAGTCATAACGTCTTCATCTCTGCGGAACTTAGAAGTATGGAATACAGCATCAAAGGCAGACGACTGTCTCTGGCTGTGCATGGCAATACGAACATTATCAGCAACAGTAAGCTTTCCAAAAAGACGAATATTCTGAAATGTTCTGGCAATACCAATATTGTTCAGCTGAGCCGGTGACATTTTATTAACAATCTTTACTTTTCCAGATTTATCCCAAAAATTAATCTGTCCGCTTGTTGGAGTGTAAACACCGCTAAGCATATTGAATACAGTAGTTTTACCGGCACCGTTGGGACCAATCAGACCAATCAGTTCACCCTTGTAAAGTTCCATGTTAAAGTCACTTACAGCTCTAAGGCCACCAAAAACAATGGAAAGATCGTTTACCTGAAGAAGAAGTTCCTTATCATTCATTATTCAGCCTCCTCTTCAGCCTTTTTTTTATTTCCGGCCAGTTTAGATTTAAGTTTATCAATTCCCTTAACAAAAGAAATTTCATACATTCCCATAAGTCCCTGTGGTCTGAACAGCATAACGATAATCAGAACGACAGGATAAAAAAGCATACGATAATTTCCAAAGAAGCGGAGAACTTCCTGAAGGTAAGTCAAAACAAAAGCAGCAATTACAGATCCGGAAATACTTCCCATTCCGCCAAGAACAACATAAATCAGCATATTTACAGAATTGTTGAATGAAGCAATATCAGGCTTAATAAAACCAAGAATTGGAGCATAGATTGCACCGCCAATACCGCCGATAAAAGCCGCAATAACAAAACCAATCATCTTGTATTTGAATACAGGAACACCATTTGAATTGGCAGCAATTTCATCTTCACGAACAGCCTTAATAGCACGTCCGTAAGTTGAACGAAGGAAGTTCTGCAAAAGAACAATAATCAGAACAAGCATTCCAATACTAACAAGGTAACTTACAGCAGGTCCCCAGAAAAGGTCATCGCGCATAAAGCTGTATTTAAAGCTTTTTCCGTTTGGTCCCCCAGTAATAGTTTTAAGATTGTTGAGAACAACAACAATAATTTCACCAAAAGCAAGAGTTACAATAGCCAGATAATCGCCATCCAGTTTCAATGTAGGGAAACCGATAAGGAATCCAAACAGCACCGCAAGAAGAGGAGCTGCAAGCATAGCCACAGGAAGAGGAACACCAAGATCCTGAGTAGCAATAATTACAGTATAAGCACCGATAGCCTGAAAAGCACACTGACCAAGAGTCAGCTGGCCAACAATACCACTTACCATATTTACACTTAAGGCCATGATGGCATTAATTCCACCCATAGTAAGGATCTGGGAAGTATAAGCATCAATCAGTCCTACTTTGATAAGAATAAAAGGTACAAACACCGCTAAAAGTGAAATTATACCAGTGATTAAAAAATTATAAGCAGGTTTTTTCATATTCCATTCCTCCTTATACCTTAACGCGAACTTTTTTACCCAGAAGTCCGGCTGGTTTTACAAGAAGAATAATAATCAGGATACAGTAAGAAATAGCATTAGCATACTGAGAACTGATGTATGCCTTTACCATAGTTTCAGCAACACCAAGAAGGATACCGCCAACCATGGCCCCGGGAATTGATCCGATTCCACCAAGAACAGCTGCAACAAAGGCTTTCAAACCTGGAATATATCCCATTGTAGGCTCAATACTTGGATAAGCAATTGCATAAAGAACACCGCCGGCACCAGCAAGAACAGAACCAATTACAAAAGTAGTTGCAATTGTTTTATTAACATTAATACCCATAAGGCTTGATGCACCCATATCAAAACTTACAGCCTGCATAGCCTTACCTGTTGTTGTATAGTTAACAACATAATTAAGCACAATCATCAGAATAGCACTTAAAACGATTACAGTAATCTGAACATTGGAAATTGAGCCAATTCCAAAATCAATCATTTTAGTTTCAATAGTTGGGAAAGAACGTGGATTAGGTCCAACAAAAGGAAGAACACGCATAACATTCTGCAAAATCAATTCAACAGCAATTGCAGTAATCAAAGAATTTAATCTTGGCGCATTACGGAGAGGTCTATATGCAAGGCGTTCAATAGAAAGTCCCAGCAAACCACAGAAGACCATTGCAGCACAAAAAGCAAGAACCATACCTAAAGGAGTAGTTCCAAAAGCACACAAAATAAAATATCCGGCATAAGCACCAATCATCATAATGTCGCCGTGAGCAAAGTTAATAAGCTTAACAATACCGTAAACCATGGTATAGCCAAGAGCAATAAGGGCGTAGATGCTTCCTAATTGAAGGCCGTTGATAAGCTGCTGAACAAACATAGAAACGTCCAAACTTATCCTCCAGTATTTATTTTAATTTTTCTGTTATATTTTATTTTAATTTAAGGTTTTAGTAAATTAGAGCTGCCCTATAATTCTCACCCGCTGTACAGGGTTCCGCTGCCGCTCCATTAAAGGTCAGTTCCGCTCCGCTCCACTGCCCTTTAACAAGCCCTTCCCATCGGGGCTAAGTTCCATAAAAAAACAGGCGTCAGACCTTCGGTTTTCCCAAAAAGTCCGACGCCATAGTCAAAGACAATAATCAAAACTTCAAAAAGTTTCGTGTAGTTGAAAATTGCAAAGCACAGTCCATTAACAACACCCCAAAAAAGGAGCGCCAAGGACGGCGCGTCAATTCCCAGATATTAACACCTGGGGGATGTCCAAAAAGTTCAACTTGCGGTGGTTGAGCTTGTCGAAACCACCA
>JAEDGQ010000118.1 GCA_016297415.1 Treponema sp. | reverse complement strand
TCGCAAGCCGTTTCACTCCTTTGCGCCATTTTCAATATAAAATCGGTTATAATGCATTTGCCCTGCTATATTATTGACATATAAGATTTAATTCTTCATATTTAAATTATGGCAAAAACAAAAGAAAGTTTCTTTCAAAAAATTTTCGGTTCTCTCTTCGGTGGAAATGATCCGGAAGCACAGAAAAGAAAACTGTTAAAATCAATATCTAAAGATCTTTCCCGAACAGGGTTCAAATTTTACAAAGCTAGTTCTGATTCAATTCTTCCGCAGTATGGAAAATTTTTCTGGGATGTGTACAAAATCATTTCTTCGGCTCAGGTTTATTTTCAGGGTCAGCCAAATCCTAATTATTACAAAAACCTTGTAATTGAATTTTCACTTACAGAAAATCAGAAAAAACTTTCAGAAGGTTTGACAGAAGAAGCAATTATAGCCATGGCAAAAAACATGAATTACAGCCAGCTCTGTCAGAAAGTAAAGAATGATGTTGAAACACTTCTTGCTGAGTTCGACATGAACAGAATCGGAGCAATCGACAGTCTTTACACAAAACTGATGAGTTTTAAGTCTTTCTGTACTTATGATTTTTACTTCATGCTGAAAAAGTTTGATTCATCAATCCGTGAAGGAGATTTCTCCCGTACACCACGTTTTGATCCTATCGATGCAGCTTATATTGCAGAAGACCTTAAAGATTTTGTTTCAATTCTCAACAGCATGCCTCTTGATTTGACATGGGATGACCTTATGCTTATGTTCAAAAAGACAAAAGGTTCTGAACCTGTTAAGCCTGGTCAATGGAACAAAGTTGTTTCAAAACTCCGTCAGCTCCGTGACAACAGAGTCTTTGATATGGTAATTCAGCTTGCAACAAAAGATCCTAACTATATCACAGACAAAGTTGTTAAACAGGAACACGCTGTTGAATCATATATTGACTCATTAAAAAAACAGACTAATGACACTCTGAAAAAACTTGAAAGCCAGATGAAAACCTCAAAAATTGACAGTCTTGTTACACAACTTTTCAATACAAATCAGGTTATTACACTTCAGAACTATACAGATAAAGCAAGTCAGGTCTTTGAAAAAAAGAATCTTGGACGCTACGAATACGCAGTTCCACTTAACTACATGAAGGCCTTTCTTCTTGAATATGTAAAAAAAGATGTTCGTGAATATGCAGATCTGGTTTTAATCAGAGGAAAATTCACTACACTTCCTCTTTCAACTGAAATGTCAGAGTTCTTTCATCTTATGATGGAAACCTCAGAAGCAATTTCAACATTTGATGCAAAAATGTCATTGGAAACAGAAATTGGTCTTAAACTTAAAACCTACCTTCCTCGTGCCGAACGGGATCGTGAAGCAATCAATATTATTAAAACAACCCTGAGAGATGTTAACGGAATTGCCCGTGAATATCTCATCAACTGTACAAAAGCAATGATGGGATTTGCAAAAACTCTCAAACTTCTTATTGAAGATTATCAGAAAGGCAAAGGTGAACTGGTAATGAACTGGAAAGAAATTGACCGCTTTTCAGAAAGACCTGTTAATCAGCTTGGTATAGAAGTTTATAAAAAACTGTATCTGTTCGTTCAGCTTATGCAGGGATTTTTACAGTAGGAAAAAGGGACTGTCCAATAAGTTTGTATTGCGGTGGTTTCGACAAGCTCAACCACCGCAAGTTGAACTTTTTGGTCATCCCCTTTTTTTATCTCTTTTTAAGAATGTTTTCTGCAGTTTTTGTTCCAACATACTGAATAACTGTTACCATAATGATGATTACAATTACTGCTTCAACCATTACATCTGTTCGGAACCGCTGATATCCGTAACGGATTGCCAGATCTCCAAGTCCGCCGCCGCCAACTGTACCAGCCATTGCAGAATAAGAAATAAGATTAATAACTGTTAGTGTAATGCCACTTACAATTCCAGGTAAAACTTCAGGTACAAGAACTTTATAAATAATCTGCCAGTTTGTAGATCCCATAGCTCTTGCCGCTGTAATTACACCAGGATCAATTTCAATAAGACTTGTTTCAATAACGCGGGCAACAAAAGGTGCTGCAGCAATAGAAAGAGGAACAATAGTCGCTCCTGTTCCAATGGCCTTACCAAGAATAAGACGAGTAACAGGAAGAATTGTTACCATAAGAATAAGGAATGGAAAAGATCTTAAAAAGTCGATACATCTGCTTAAAGCTGTATTAATTACTCTTTTTGGTGTAATTCCAGAAGGTCCAGTAATAAAAAGAAGGATACCTAAGGGGAGTCCGATTAATACAGAAAACAAAGTCGAAAAGAAAACCATGCTTATAGTCTGTAAAGTTGAAGGCCATACAAGCTGTTCTGTTATAAGCCATGTATGAGAAAAAAATTCAACAACAAGGGGCCAGAAAGTATTTGTAAAGTAATTAATTATTATCTGCATCTTTTTCTACCTCTACTCCATTTTCATTTAAAAATTTAATGGCATTTTGAATTTCATTTTCTTCACCGATAAAATCAATCAGCATTTTTCCGACTTTTTTACCCTGTAATGACTGAATGCCACCGGCACGAATGTTGTATTCAATATTGAATTTTTTTGCCATCTGACTAAGAACCGGTGCATCAGTTTTTTCATCGTGAAAACTAAGAATGAATTTTCCACCGTCACGACTCCATCTGACAAACCCGTTCTCATCTGAGTCTTCATCCATTGTTGAAATATGATTGATAAAATCTTTTGTAATTTCTGTTGCCGGATGCATAAAGATTTCTTCAACAGGTCCCTGCTCTACGATTTTTCCATCGTTAACAACAGCTACATAACTGCAGGCATCACGAACAACTTCCATCTGATGTGTAATCATTACAACAGTAAGACTCATCTTTTTCTGGATTTCACGGATCAGATTCAAAATAGACTGAGTTGTCTTAGGATCAAGAGCACTTGTAGCTTCGTCGCAGAAAAGAATATCAGGATTGTTTGCAAGGGCTCTGGCAATTGCAATACGCTGTTTTTGACCACCAGAAAGCTGACTTACAGGAGATTTTGCTCTGTCTGAAAGGCCCACAAGTTCCAGTAATTCCTTTGTCCGCTGTTTGATTACTGCTTTTGGAGTTCCACAAATTTCAAGTGGATAAGCAATATTCTGTTCAGCATTGCGGCTTGAAAGAAGATTGAAGTTCTGGAAAATCATTCCGATTTTTCTACGGCGCTGAATCAGGCTTGCCCCGGAAAGATTATCAACACGTTCATCATCGTACCATACTTCACCACTATCAGGTTTTTCCAGAAGTGAAATAAGTCTGACTAAAGTAGATTTTCCGGCACCAGATTTTCCGATAATACCGAAAATTTCATTTGACGGGATTGAAAGACTTACATTGTTTACAGCGTGAACCGAAACAGAATCTTCGCTTTCATAAAGTTTATCAAGATTTTTTAATATAATTTCCATAAAACTACCAGTTTATATTTTCAGTTTATTATACTAAGTAAAAGAGTATTAATCCACAGAAGTGAAAAACTGCCTGAACTTATTTAAGAACGGCTTCTACAAGTTTCTTAAAATCCTTATCCAGCTTGAATTCTCCTAAAGCAGGAACACCTTCGATATGATATGTTCCGTCTTCACTTTCAACAATTGCATCTGCATTTTCTGATTCAAGTTCAGTTATATTATTGTTGTTAGCAGCAAATCTTGTGAACATGAATGGTACGGAGTCATCCGGATTTGTTAGACTTTCAAGGTCCTCAGCTTCTTCCAGAACTTCTACATCTTCCGGAGTTTCTGCATTTTCTACATCAGATGGAACTTCTTCAACAGTTGTCAGAGGAATTTCTTCCTTTCTCTGTTCTGAAACAGATTCATCTGAATCTGATGATTCACTTACAGACTCTTCATCATCTTCTTCAAAAGGAATCTCTTCTTTTATTGCGGCTGACTTATTTTCTTCACCATCTTGAGCCATAACATCATCAAAAGAGACAAAACCTACAGCCGGAAGAATTGAATCTTCCTGCATATCATTTTCAGAATTCAAAACTACATTTTCTACTTTGTATGTGCCGCTTTCTTCTGGAAGCTCCATATCTGAATTTTCGTAATTTTGTTCTGTATACAATTCTTCTCTTGCACTACGGTCAAGAGTATCAAATGAATCCTCATCCAGGAATGAAAAGTCCATAGCAGAAACATTGAAATCATTGACGATTTTTTCTGTTCCAGGATCACTTTCTTTTTCTTCAACAGGAGAACCAAAGCCCATTTCTTCTTCAGAAAGTTCTTCCTCAACTTTCTCAGGAAGCTGTTTTTCTTCAGATTCTTCTATCTCTTCAATAGAAACAACTTCTTCATCCTGTTTTATGAATTCTTCTACGCTTATTTCCGAAGTTTCTTCCAGAGGTTCTATTTTTTCAAAATCTTCGATTGTCTTATTATGTTCAATAAGTTCGTCTTCATCAGATACATCTGGAGATTCAGCTTCTACAGCAGGAACTTCTTCAACATCAGCTTGTTCTGCGGAATCAGAAGTTTCAGCCTCTTCAACTTCATCAAGTTCTTCTACGGTTTCTGCCTCTTCGACTGCTTCAGTCTCTTCAACTTCTTCAAGTTCTTCAACAGCTTCAGCTTCTTCAACTTCTTCAAGCTCTTCTACTGCTTCTGCTTCTTCAACAGCTTCAGCTTCTTCAACTTCATCAAGCTCTTCTACTGCTTCAACTTCTTCAACAGCTTCAGCCTCTTC
>JAEDGQ010000024.1 GCA_016297415.1 Treponema sp. | reverse complement strand
ACGACTGGAAGCCATTTTTAGCAGGGAATATATTATAATGCGTTTGCCCTAAAAAAGGATTTTTTTTCTTGTGAATTCGGGAAGTGAATAATAAAATTAAAGTGATAAAAAACAAAAAACAGGAGATGCTTATGTCAGTAAATTGTTATTCACTTGGTGCAGCAGAAGAAGTAACTGGTTCAAAACACATTTTTGAAATTGATGGCCGTGCTTTTATGATCGACTGCGGAGCTTTTCAGGGAAAACGAGCTGTAGCTGACGAAAAAAACCGCAACTTTGAGATTCCTGTAGATCGTATTGAAACAGTAATTCTTACCCATGCTCATTACGACCACTGTGGACTTCTGCCATTGCTTGCAAAAAAAGGTTTTGACGGAAATATTTATGCCACACCTGCAACACGAGATCTTGCAGACCTTGTAATGATGGATAGTGCAAGAATCCAGAGCCGCGATGCTGAATATCTTCGCAAACAGGCTCAGAAAAAAGGTGAAAAATTCAACTGGACACCTCTTTATACAGAAAAGGACTGTGTAAAAGCAGAAAACCAGATAGTAACATTAAGTTACAACCGTAAAATGTACATTGCACCGGATGTACAGCTGGAATTCTTTGATGCAGGTCATATTCTTGGATCTGCCTTTGCTTATGTAACAATTACAGGTCAGCGTGGAAAAGCTAAGGCAGAAAAAGAAGCAGAAAACATCAGCATCTGGAACAGACTTTTTGGCTGGAAAACATCTGTAGCAGAAAAAAGAGCAGCATCAGCTCGTGGCGAAGGAAAAGACCGCCGGGAACATGACCGCCGCAAGGCTACACCAGAGGAACAGGCAAACTACAAGGGACCGGAACGCAGAAGCGGAAAAGACCGTCGTGAAGGTCAGGACGAAATCCGTATTCTCTATACTGGTGACTTAGGCCGTACAACAAAGCCGATTATCCGAGACCCTTCAATAAATGTTCCTGCTCCAGATTATATTTTTATGGAATCAACTTACGGTAATCGTAAACACGAAGGAGCAGACATTGCCCTGGACGAACTTCGTAAGTGTGTTCGCCGCGCCATTGACCGTAAAGGAAAAATCATCATTCCTTCTTTTGCCATTGAACGCACTCAGGAAATCGTATACTACCTGCACCTGCTGGTAGACCAGAAAAAAATTCCTCAGATTCCAATTTATGTAGACTCACCAATGGCTGTAAATGCTACATCAATTTTCCAGGTTCATCCTGAATGTTACAGTCATGAAATTCAGGAAGCCTTCCTTAGCCATCATAAAAATCCATTTGGTTTTGGAGCCCTCAGTTTTGTAACAAGCGTAGATGAATCAAAATCCCTTAATGAAAAACAGGGACCAATGATTATTATTTCAGCTGATGGTATGTGTGAAGCAGGTCGTGTAGTTCATCACCTTGCCAACGGAATCAGTGATCCAAAAAATACAGTTCTTATTGTTGGTTACATGGCAGAAAACACACTTGGCCGCCGTATTCGTGACGGAGAAAAAGAGGTCAAAATTATGGACAACTGGTATCAGGTAAATGCCCATGTTGAGACAATCAATGCTTTCTCTGCCCACGCAGATTACGAAGAAAGCGTTAAGTGGCTGGATTCAATCGACACAAGCCGCCTTAAAAAAATCTTCATGGTTCACGGCGAAAAAGATGCCCAGACCTTCTTTAAAGAGTATTTAAAAGACCACGGTTACAGAAATGTAGAAATCGTAAAATACGGAGAAACTTACGAATTAGAGTAGGGTGTCCCCCTGCGGGGCCGGGCTAACCGGGGCTCCGGCTTTCGCCTCCGAAAAGGGGCTGTCCAATAAGTTCAACTTGCGGTGGTTGAGTTTATCGAAACCACCATATTTAGTGTAGCAGTCATTACTTATTGGACAGCCCCTTTTTGCTTCGCACCCCTAATATCCCTGACACAATTTTAACAGGTCATAACAGTAACAGGGCAAACGCATTATAACTGATTTTGTATTGAAAAATGGCGCAAAGGAGTGAAACGGCTTGCGAAAACACTCGTTTTGTGCTGCCGCGAGAGCGGCAAACGTATATAGTTACAAGCACAAAACGCGTGTAGCATGCTAGCATGCGGTTTCGATAAGACGTTTTCACGACCGGAAGCCATTTTTAGCAGGGAATATATTATAATGCGTTTGCCCTAATAACAGTAATTTTATGGAAATTCTGTTATTTAAAGTTAAAATTAGATTGAACAAAAAGTCTTAGTGGGTATCTCCACAAAAAAAATCATTAAAAGTTTTCTATTATCTTTTATCCTTATTGGGGGAATTATGAAATTTTCTAAGTCGAAATTTCTTTCGGTATTCTGCGTTCTTTTTATTGCAGCAGGATTAGTTTTTTCCGGATGTTCATCTGAATCAGACGGTGGCGGAGAAACACCTGTAACTCCATCACCTGTAACTTCTGCCTTAACAGGTGTTTCAATTACTGGTTCTTCTAAAATTGCAGCAGACGGCACTGCAGAACTTACAGCAGTTCCCGCTGCAACTGGAACAGTAACTGGTATTACTTACAGCTGGGAAATTACTGCAGGTTCAGATTACGCTTCTCTTTCTGCAACCAGCGGAAGCAAAGTTACACTTACAGGTAAAAATACAGATACAGCCTCCGGCCATGATGTTGTTGTAAAAGTTACAGCAACCTGGGACGGAACTTCAAAAGAAGATTCTCATACTGTAAATATTGCAAAAATAGGTGAAGTAATCGTTGATTCCCTTGAATCACTTGAACTTACTGCCGGAAAAACTTCGGCTTTTGCAAGTGACACAGTTTCACTTACTGCAAAGGCCGGTTATACAGGAAATCCTTCAATTACTTATTCATGGACTTTGACTGCAGGAGCTTCTATCGGAAGTCTTGCAAAATCTTCAGACAGCCGTGCGGCCCTCGATTATGATACAAAAACAAATACTCTTACTGTTGCAAATACAACTGCATCTGCACAGACAATTACTGTAAAGGTAACTGCAAAATATGGCTCAACAACAAAAGAAGCAACCGTAAATATTACAGCAGCTGCCCTTAAGGCAGCAGGTGTTCAGATTACAGGTACATCTTCGATTGAAGCAGCCGGTTCAACAGAACTTACTGCAACAGTAAGCCCGGCAAATGCTTCGGAAACAGTAACCTGGGAAATTACTGCAGGTTCAGATTACGCTTCTCTTTCTGCAACCAGCGGAAAAAAAGTAACTCTTACAGGTAAAAATACAACAGCTTCAGAACAGTTAGTAACTGTAAAAGTAACAGCTGGTTCTGTAAATGCAACACACAATGTAACTGTCGGGGCAAAGGCTGTAGAACCTGGTTCTGGCGGTGAAGGTTCTTCGGAAGATCTTCTTATTACTTTTGAAAAAGGACCTGTTGCATCGGATTCAAGAGTTTCCAGTGCCTCAAACAAGGAGTATAGCAATACTTCATACTCAACATACAATGGTGTTGCATACAATAATGGTGTAAAACTCAATTCTGGTGGTTCCATGACTGTTACTCTGGAAAAATCATATACAGTCGTATTTGTACTGGGCACAGATAAATCAGGATACACAAAAGGACTGACAATTGATGGAACTGTTTTTGCTCCTGTTGATAACACTGTTACAGCTACATTGAGTGAAGGAACTCATACAATTAAGAACGGCGGTTCTGAAACTTCTGTTTACCTGGTTATTTTGAAAGGTGCTGGCAGCACAACAGGTGGCGGTACAACACCTGAACCATCAACACCAGAGCCTGTTGTAAGCTCTGTAACATTAAGCAGGACTTCTCTTTCCCTTACAGCAGGGGGCAGCGAAACAATTACTGCAACTGTAAACGGAACAAATCTTACAGACACTTCTGTAGTCTGGTCTACAGACAAGTCTGGTGTTGCAACTGTAAATAACGGACAGATTACAGCCGTAGCAGCAGGAACAGCAGTAATTACAGCCACAGCAAAAGCAGACTCTTCAAAAAATGCAACTTGTACAGTAACTGTAACAGCAGCTGGAGGCGGGGAAACACCTGTACCAGCAGGCAATGTAATCAAAGCAAGTGATATTCCTCTTGGTTTTGCAGGGGTAAATTCTGGTTTTGCCTCAATCGGGGCTACTTCTTATTCAAAAGGAAGTTATTCAAATCCTGTAACAACACGGGCAGACCTTGTAAAAGCAGTTTCTGCCGGAGGTATTATTTATATCAGCGGAATGATTGATATGTCTGATGAAGGATCCGGTTCAAAACTTCCTGCTGTTGGAGCAAAAAATACAGATGTATCTTCTGTAATGGATTCATGGATCAGTTCAAAAACATCTGGAAAATACACAACTTATAAAGACTGGATTAGTGCTTATTCCGGTGCCGTTGGAAAATCTACTGATGATAAAAAACTCGGAAACAGCGGTAACTCAGCTCTTGCTTCTACCTTGTGGACCTTAAACAATGCATGGAAATCTGTAATTCAGCTTAACATAAAGTCAAACACTATTTTGATTGGTCTTGGCAGTAACTCTGGTATTCGCGGCGGTACAATCAGTATTAACGGAGTATCAAACGTTGCAATCAGAAACCTTTATCTCGTAGATGCAATTGATATGTTCCCTCATCACGAAAAAAATGACGGTTACAACTCTCAGTTTGACTGTATTACTGTTCAGGGCACTGATGTAAAGAATATCTGGATTGACCATTGTACTTTTGAAGACACAATGGTTATGCAGCATGTTACAAATGGTCTGGACAGCTCTGACGAAAAATGGCAGAACTACGACGGTTCATGTGATATTAAAGGGGATGCAGCAGGCGTAACTGTTTCTAACTGTCACTTCTTTAAGCATGACAAAACAATGCTGATTGGTTCAGATGATAAAGAAGGCAGTAATACTGTCCGCAAGATTTCTCTGATTAACAACTACTTTGACAGCTGTGTTCAGCGTCTGCCAATGGTTCGTAACTCACAGATTCATATTCTTAATAACTACTACGAATTTGACAAAAAGTACACTGTTGGTGACGGAAAAACAAAGATGTCTTATGGAATTGGTGTTCGTAACGGTTCACTTGTTTATTCTGAAGCCAACTATTTTGGTTCAAATATGAATTATCCTTATGATGGAGATTCAGGAACAAAGTCTACTTCAAAGATTTATATTAAAGGCGATGTTGCAGCAAAATCTGGTTCAGGAAACTATACAGTATTGTCTTCTGCACCATTTACTCCGTCATATTCTTATTCTGCAAAAACAGCAGATGATGCAAAGGCTTATGTTCTTGAAAATGCCGGACACGGCAAGTGGACTGTTCAGCAGTAGCCTGGAAAATGCGTGAGCGATGGGAGCCCCTTGTTAAACGGTGGTTGCGCCCCGGCGGAACTACCGTTTAATGGAGCGACAGCGGCCCTTCGACAGGCTCAGGAACCAGGGCGGACGCAGCGACGGCGCAGCCGGCACGCCCATAAAAAGTAATAATTTATCCCGATGCAATTTGTTTTGTGTCGGGATTTTTTTTTGGAAACGAATATTTTAAATAGAAATTTATAAAATTTTGACTATGTACATCTTTGAAAAAATAAAAATTCTCTCTTAAAATACAAACAAAGAATTTTTTTAAGGAGATGCCTTTTATGAAAAAGAACAGATTTTTAGCCGGGTTATTGACTCTTTGTCTTGCTGCCGGCTTTATTTTTAGCGGATGTTCTGACAGCGGGTCTGGTGGAAACAGTGTTTCTGGAACTACAGGAACCGTAACTGGTGTAAGTGTTACACCTGCTGTACTTAGTCTGATTATTGGGGATGAACCTGTTCAGCTTCAAGCTGTAGTAACTGGAGAAAATCTGAATGATGCTGCAAAAGCTGTTGTCTGGGAAAGCCAGAATCCTGAAGTTGCTGCTGTTGATGAGAATGGTAATGTAACTGCAAAAGCTAAAGGTTCTACAAGAATCGTTGCTAAGTCTAAGGTGAATACTGCAGTTTCTAATCATTGTGCTGTAACTGTTGATGAAGCTCAGACATCAAAGATTCTTTATAATTTTGATTTTTCAAGTTTGGGAACTTTTGATGATGGAAGGAAAACTGCTATTGCGGGATCTACTCTTACATGGTACGACAATGCAGTTTACATTGTTTCAAACGGTAAGGTGTGTGTAAGGGCAGAAGGCGGAAGAAATACAAGTATTAACTACAATGCTGAAAATACTTCTACAACAACTGGTAAAATCGGAGACTCCATTACAGGAACAAACAGTTTTTACTGTGGTATTGATCTGAGTAAACTTTCAATTGCTTCTCCTGATGAAGTTACAGTTTCTTTTAAATGCTGGACTACTGGTTCTGATAAAGCTTCTGCTGATAATGGTATTGCATATCTTGTTGACGTAAGTACTGGAAAAGCGATTGCCGTTGCAACAAACCTTAAAATGCTAACTGCCAGTGATCCTTTTACTATTGCTGTAAAGGCTTCAAAAGCTGCTGATATAAGACTCTACTTCTCAAGAAACGGCAATGGCGGTGGTGGAATCGACATTACAGAAATTAAAGTTGTTGATGAAGGTTCAACAGAAACAATCATCCGTCCGTCTTCAATTTCTCTTGATAAAACAACTGCTGCACTTGAAATGACAGATTCTGATCTTGCTCCATCTGTAACTCTTACAGCAACTCTTTCGCCTGCAAATGTAACAAGCGGCTACGGAACTGTAACATGGACTTCTTCAAATACTGCTGTTGCAACTGTTGTAAACGGTGTTGTTACTGCAAAAGGCGAAGGAAGCACTACAATTACTGCTGCAACTTCAAACGGAAAGACTGCAACTTGTACTGTAACTGTTACAGATTCAAGAACTGCAAAATATCTTCTTAAAACAGATACTCCTGTTGGTTATGCAAACATTGATATAAGCAAAATGACTAAGACTGTAAAAGTAAGCACTAAGGCTGACTTAAAAAAATATCTTACTGCAGGCGGTTATATTATTTATGTTTCAGGTAAGATTGATATGTCCGATGGCATGATGCCTTCTTCTGCCGGTGGTTCTTCAACTGCCCTTGATAATTTTGTCAAATCAAATTCCGGCGGAGAATATACAACATACAAAGCATTCATTGACGCTTATACAGGTTCCTGTGATACAAAACTTGAAGATCATGGTGACAATCCTAAAAAATCAAGCTGGAGTGCCTGCACCGTAGAAAATGATGCAAAAACTACCCTGATGAATCAGCTCTGGTATCTTAACTCGCTTTATGGAAATGAAATCAGAGTTAATCCTGCTTCAAATACAATGGTAATCGGTCTTGATGGAGCAGAAATTTACGGTGGCTGTTTCAGTATCAGCAGTGTAAATAATGTTGCGTTCCGTAATGTTACAATCCGTGATGCATACGATCCATTCCCTCACCATGAAATCAGTGGTTCTAGTTCTGACGGTTTCAATGCTCAGCACGACTGTATCGTAATTCAGGGAAGTTCTTACAACATCTGGATAGATCACTGTACACTTAAAGATTCTTTTGGTGTGGGAAAAGCTGCTAACGGTGAAAAGTTCCAGACTTATGATGGTCTTTGTGACATGAAGAATAACTCTTATAATCTGACAGTTTCTTATTCAAGATTTGAAAATCACGATAAGACTATGCTGATTGGTTCATCTGATTCTGATGGTTCAAATGCAACAAGAACAATTACACTGCATCATAACTATTTCTTAAACTGTGGTCAGCGTCTGCCAATGGTTAGAAATACAAAACTCCATAACTTTAATAATTATTACGACTCTAACTCTGATAAAATTTACTCTAATTCATATTGTGTAGGTAACCGTGCAGGACTTCTTGCAGTTTCTGAAAACAATTATTTTGGAAGCGGAGTTCAGTATAGCTATAAAGATAATTATGGTTCAGTCTATAAGTCTGGTGATGTGGACAATTCGTCTAAGGGATGTGGTACATCCGGATCGGCTCTTGTAAGTACTAAACCATTTACTCCGTCATATACTTACACTCTGGATTCTGCTTCAAATTTGAATACATATATTCCAGCTAACGCAGGTGCCGGTGTATGGAAAATCCCTGCAAGTGAAACAAACGGCCTGTAATCGTGCAAGCGATGGTAGCCCCTTTAGTTGTTTACGGTGGTTGAGCTGGTCGAAACTACCGTAAACAATGGAGCGACAGCGGCCCTTCGACAGGTGGTTCCTGAGCCTGTCGAAGGGCTCAGGAACCAGGGCGGACGTAGCGGTGGCGTAAGCCATGCACCCTTATAAAAACTGGGCTTAAAATTATTTCCGTTATGCTTAATGGTGTTTTTAAAAATTGTAATTTTTGGAGACAACCTTTATAGTGTAACGGATTTTTTTTGCAACTCTTGCTGTACGATAAAATCAAAAAGGAAGGAATATGAAAAAAGTTTTACTTGCGGCAGCTTGTGCAGTTGGTTTTGGATTATGGGCTTTTGCTCAGAAGTCAGAAATTCAGGACAACATGATGGCTTACATTGAGTCACTGATGGAACAGACACCTGAATATGCTCAGGCCTGGAACAAAGAAGTTAAGGCAAAGGAAACCTGGAATTACATTGACGGTGTTTTTTTGAATTCTCTTGTTCAGCTTTCGGAAGAAGCCGGTTCACCGGAAGAAAAAGCTCATTACATGGATTTTGTAGAGCATTTTGTAAATTACTTTATTAACGAAGAAGGCAAGTTTGTTAATGCCCGTACTCAGAAAGAAAAAAAACTGGGAAAGGCCCTGGATGATATATGCGAAAGCCGCATTCTTTTTGACCTGATGAATTATTCTCAGGACTCAAGATACAAGGGCGCAGTTGATGCTACTTACAGTCGTCTTATGTCTTTTAACCGTGCCTACGGAACAAACGGCAAAAAAAGCCTTAACTTTGAGCATAAAAGCCAGTACCCTGGTCAGATCTGGCTGGACGGAATGTACATGTATGCACCATTTTATGCCCGCTATGCAAATTATACCGGCCGCACAGAAATTTTTGACGAAATTGCAGCTCAGTACAGATTCATTAACCAGAACATGAAGGACAAGAAAACAGGTCTTCTGTTCCACGGAATCGATACAACAATATTTTTTGACAGAGCGGAAGGTACTTCAAACGGAGTTTTCTGGGCTGACAAAAAAACTGGAAACAGCCGTTCATTCTGGCTTCGTTCCATGGGCTGGTATGTAGTTTCCCTTGTTGATGTTATTGAATATGTGCCTGATTCAAAAAAAGAAGTAAAAAAAGAACTGGAAAAATATCTGGCAGACACAATGAAAGCTCTGATGAAATATCAGGATAAGGACACAAAAATGTTCTGGCAGGTTGTGGATCAGGGAAACAAGTCTTTTAAGATTAAGAGAAGCTATTTTGAAGGACTTGGAAACATGGAAGTAGAACTGGACGAAAAAGGTTTTGCAGAAGTAAAGAATTATGTAGAAGCTTCTGGTTCAGCCATGATTGCCTATGTATGTATGAAAGGTGCCAGAATGGGCAGCCTTAAAAAAACTTACGGTGAAAAAGGAAAAGAGATTTTTGAAGGAATCTACAGACACAGCTACGACAGTTCAACAAGAGAATTAAAAGATATCTGTATTACGGCAGGTCTTGGACCATATAACAGAGAAGTCCGGGACGGCTCACCAGAATACTACCTTGCAGAACCAAAAGGAAGCAACGATGCCAAAGGTGTAGGTCCGTTCATTATGGCCTTCATAGAATACAGAAGATAAAAACTGCAAAAGCAAAGCGGGGAAGCTTTTTTTTAGGGTTTTACTGTCAGAGGCAGCCCCTTTTAAGTGAAACAAAAAGCAATACAAAGAGGTCTGCCCGGGAGCAGGGTTCCATAATGAAAAAAATTCTGCACAAGCGAAGCGCGGAAGCCTTTTTTCATTATGGGTTCATGCTCCCGGGCAGATTTTCTGGATCGTTCATCATCTGGAATGTGATACAAATTAACCTTCTTTGTATCATATTAATTACGATACAATTGTAACATAAATTAAATGGATTTATACTTGTTTAATAAAATTCAGAGGAAATAGTATGAAAGCTCTTTTTAGAAAACTTACAGTGGCAATAGTTGCAGTATGTGCCGCAGGATTTTTTGCAGGATGTGAACTTGAAGATGATGCATTTACTGGAATCAGATTTACAAAAGACGGTTGTTATGCTGAGGCAGGTAGCGAAGTTTATGTATCTGCAGTTTTTATAAATAATGATAAAGAAAACAAAAATGCCGTTATAAAGTACTCAATTGATGCAGATTTATCAGATTCGACAGGCTCATTTCTTGATAAAACCTCTGCTGCTAGTGGAGAAGCCATAAAACTAACACTTGGCTCAAAAGTAGGAATCACAGTTATTAAAGCAGAATATGATACATATACAGCTCGTACAGCCTGTGGAGTAGAAGCAGAAACAATTTCTATTAATGACAAACCTATTGGTTTTGCACAGTTTGGTGTTGAACCTTCGAAAATGCAAACTGTTGTTACAGTAAGTAATGCCGCAGATCTTAAGAAATATGCAAAACAAGGTGGCTGCCTTATTTATGTTGATGGTGTAATTGATATGTCTGAAGGAATCCTTCCGATTGAAGGAAAAACAATGGATGGAAACAATGCTGCTCCCGCTATGAATGCATTTATTGCTTCAAATTCAGAATATTCTACTTACGATGATTGGATAAAAAATATGACAACAAATAGTTGGATTAACAGTCATCTAAATGATAAAGGTGATACAAATACACTTTCCATCAGTAACACATATAAAAATAAAATTCAGATTCAAATTGCTTCAAATACTGCGATTATTGGTTTGCCGGGAGCTGTTATCCGTGGTGTTAATTTTTCTATAAAAAGTAACAATGTTGTTATCCGTAATTTAACTCTTAAAGATTCTGTGGATCCTTTCCCGCATCACGAAAATGGTGATGGATGGAATGCACAGCATGATTTGATTAGCATTGATACAGGTACAAATATTTGGATAGATCACTGTTCTTTTGAAGATACTCTTAATCTTGGAACGGCAGCTAATGGTGAAAAATGGCAAATTTATGATGGTCTTTGTGACATGAAGAGTTCTGCTACAAATATTACTGTAAGTTACTGTGTTTTCAAAAATCATGATAAGACAATGCTTATTGGTTCCGGTGACAGCGATGGTGATAATACAAAACGCTTTATCACCCTTGCTAATAACTATTGGCTTAATTGTGGTCAGAGATGTCCTTTTGTGCGCAACAGCCGTATACATGTTTACAATAATGTATATGATTCAGATGCATATCGTCACTGGACTTCTCAAACTTCAATAAATGCAAGAGCCGGCTCTATTGTTTGTGCTCAGAATAATTATTTTGGAAGTGTAACTTCTCAAAATGAGCAGGGCGGAACAATATATATTTCAGATTCTGCAATTTTTGATTTTGCGCCGAAATATGGATATGTTCTTCGTAAGGCTTCCTCTGATTTGAGAAATCTTGCAGGTCCAGGAAAACTTTCTGTTACAAAGTAAATTAGGTATAGTAAAAGAGTGTTTTCACATTTATAATTGGGTAACTTTTTTTTAAGAGGAAAATATGAAAAAATTAAACAACATATTTGCAGCTGCTTCAGTGTTTGTTCTTACAGCGCTTCTTCTTGCAGGCTGTGGTTCTTCAGCAGGTGCAGTAAAAGAATCAGAATTTATCAGTGTTAACGATACACCAATTGGCTGGGCAAGCTATACAGGCTCAAAAGATCTGGCTGGAAATGCAAATGCAGCTCCATCTGCTGCCGGAACAAACGGTGGTGCCGGAGCACAGACTGTAATTACAGTTACAAACCGTTCAGAACTTTTTGATGCCCTCAAAAAAGGACGCAGCCGCATTATTTATGTAAAAGGACTTATTGATGTTACAGATACAGGAAGCGGTTCACTTATTCCTTCAACAGTAGATGGAACAACACCTGGTCTTGATGCCTTTATAAAAGAAAACACAGCAGGTTCAGTTCTTCCTGCAGAAAACTACAAAGACTGGAAAATCAAATACACAAAATCATTCAATTACACAGAAGACCAGTATGGTCCAGTTGCAGAGCTTCGTGACAGCCTTAACGAAAAATGGCGTGCACTTATAAGTCTGGATGTAAAAAGCAATACAACAATTATTGGTCTTGATGGTGATGCAAAAATCCGTGGTGGAAGCTGGAACATTAAAGGTGCAAAAAACGTTGTAATCCGCAACCTTACAATCAGCGACTGTTACAATCCATTCCCGGAAATTGAAGACTCAGACGGACTTAATGCTCTTTTTGACTGTATTGCAATTCAGAAGTCAAAGTATGTTTGGATTGACCACTGTACACTTTACTCAAGCTTCAGCCGTGAAGATATTGAACATGACAAATACGAAACAAAAGATAACCGCGATGTAAAATGGCAGGTTTATGACGGTCTTCTCGACATTACAAATACAAATGACTTTGTAACAGTAAGCTGGTGTATCCTCCGCAATCACGACAAAACAATGCTGATTGGAAACAGCGATAAAAAAGTTGAAGATATAAATCATCAGACAATTACACTTCATCACAACTGGTATGACAGTTGCAAACAGCGTCTTCCATTTGTACGCTTTGCAACAATTCATCTCTACAACAATCTGTATACAAACCAGACTGGTACAGGAATTGACCGCCGCAAGGATTGCCGTATTTACAGCGAAAACAACTGCTTTGAAGAAGCTGCCCGCTCTATAACACCAAATACAAACGGTTCATTATACGACACAGGAAGTATAAACATTAAGACAGATAATCTTTCAAAGTCTCCTGAATGGAAGCCTTCAGATTATTACAAATATTCAGCAGAGCCTGCAAAGACTGTTAAAAACAGCGTAATGTCAGGTGCTGGTGCCGGAAAACTTACAGTTAAAATGTAGTTTTCAGGGCGTCCCGGCGCCTGTCGGCGCCGTCAGGCTTTCCATGGCTCCGGCTTGCGCCTCCGAAAAAAAGACTCCTTCGGGAGTCTTTTTTTTGCTCCGCACCATTCCAATCCCTGACGCAGTCAGGGTGGTGCGCATTTTGCGCACACGTAAATAAACGAGTATTCTTGTTTTTTGCGCAGCAAAAATGGGAGTCTGGCGACCAAAAGAATACTCGCAGCGTGCTTGCACGCAGAAATCCCTGACGCAGTCTGCAGAGCAGCCATGGTTTGCCACTGCCGGACTTTATTCACCATTTTTTTTTATTTCCAAAAGGTTTTTATTTGTCCAAATAGATTTTTTGGGGCATAATTAATCTATGAATAAAATTAAACTAAAAATAATAAAAATATCTTCACTGGTTGTTCTGGGCACAATTGCTCTTATTCTTCTATACAATGTATGTATTTTTCAGTTTGCCTTTAAGCCTAATTTCGGCAGATGTAAAAAAGAACGCACAGTAGAACACGAAATCCAATTCTTCTGCGGTGAAGAAAATTACAATATTCACATGAATGATGTTAAGTGGTTTGAAGAACAGAAATGTCCTTTAATAGAAATCACTTCCCAGGACGGCTTAAAACTTAAAGCTTTTGTTCTTGAACCTGAAAAGAAAGCCGAAGCTACAGTTCTTCTAATGCACGGATATTATTCAGGGCCTGTAAGAGAGTTTGCAACAATCAGCCGGTTTCTTCATAAAAATAATTACAGGGTAATTCTTCCATATCAGAGAGCTCACGGAGAAAGTGAAGGCAAGTGGGCAACTTTTGGTATTAATGAAAGATACGATTGTCTGGACTGGGTAAACAAAATCAACGAACTGTATGGCGAAGATAAACCTGTGTTTGTTGGTGGAATCAGTATGGGTTGTGCTACAATCACAATGGCCAGCGGACTTAAAATGCCTCAAAACGTGCGTGGTTATATTGCAGACTGCGGATTCACATCACCTTACGAAATCTGTTACTGGACTATGCTGAAGAAAATGCATATTCCTCGTTCAATTGCAGATCTTCTTATTTACAGCCTTAACTGGCAGGGAACACATTTCTGCAATTTCCCAATGAACGGATATTCAACTCAAAAAGCCTTAAGTCACGCAGACAGACCTTTTATTTTTATAACAGGTTCAAGCGATACAACTGTTCCTTACGAAATGACAATGTCAAATTACCTTCAGTATAAAATGATTCATCCGGAAACCCGTCTTCTTTTAGTTGAAGGCGGAGAACACGCAGTAAGCTATCTGTTAAAAAAAGATGAATACGAAAAAATGGTTCTGGACTTTATAAAAACATATAAATAAAAATAAGCTGACACCATTGGGGAGACGTTATGTTAGAATTAAAAATCAAACCCACAGAAACTGGAATTATTACTCAGACTTTTAAGAAAATTAATGATATGGTGCGAAGTGGAACAATAGATTCCGACACACCAGTTCACATTACATTAATGCCTGGTACATATCCCGGAACAATTTCCTGGAATCTTTCAAATCCGCTTATAATGGAAACACCAGAAGGAACTGATCCTTCTCAGTGTGTAATCATTGCAGAAAACTGTGAGGCTTTTCATAAAGACACAGAAAACCGCTCTGTATTTGTAATCGGAATGGGTGCGGCAGAAGTAACTCTTCGTGGCTTTACAATTGAAAATACACATGTAAAGACAAATGATGATGCAGCATTAGGAAATCAGGCAGAAGCTTTATGCTTTCATAATCAGACAGGGTATCTTCTTTGCCAGAACATGCGCTTTATAAGCCGTCAGGACACAATTCATGTAAAAGGCTTCAGTTTTTTTGACAACTGTTATGTAACTGGTGATGTAGACTTTATCTGGGGTTATTGTGATACAAGTGTCTGGAAAAACTGTCATATTCATACAAGAGAAGACAACAGAGGCGGAGTAAGAGATGCTTATGTATTGCAAAGCCGTGCATTAAACAGTAAACCAGGCTTTGTATTTGCAGACTGTACTTTTACAGCAGACAAGCGTCCGGAAGGAAGTCATATTTATATTGGCCGCAGTCAAGGAACAGGAAAGGTTGATAGCGTAGACCGCTGGGATTCAATTGCCCTTATAGACTGTACACTGGACGAAAACTATGACAGTGCATTATGGACAGACGAAAACGGAACAAGGGCAGTCTGGCCGGTAAAAGGCTGTAAAGAAAACGGCTGGCGTGAATACGGTACAAAAAGAATTGACGCAGAAGGTAACAGAAGTAATGACGATACCGGTGGCCGGAATCAGCACGGATATATTATGACAAACAAAGAAGCTGAAGAACTTAAAGCAGCAGCAATGGTTTAAGACAAAATATAATGAAGAAAAGTCTTTCGATAATTGCAGTATTTACATTAGCATTTTTCAAAGCAGGATGTTCTTACGCTGGCAGCGATTCAACTGCAGATGTAACTGTGAATATTCCGGTTCTCGATTCTTATGAAGGTTTTAAGCTCCAGGACAAAGACGGAAAGCGTACAGACGGTGCAGTGAATAACGCCGATTACATCAGAAACGGAAATATTTACACAGTTTATGCCAGTGACAATTACGGAGCAGAAGACTCATCTGGAAAATCAGTTGCAAACATAATAAAAAATATGACAGAAGGGGACACCCTTGTTTTTGACGGCTCAAAAGGAATTTTTTATTTTCGGGAGCGGTTGATTCTAAATAAATCCAGTGTAACGGTAAAAGGCGTAAATAATGCCATACTTGATTTTTCAAAAATAAATCCTTATTCAAAGGAAGAAATAAATCAGGCAATTGAACTTGTAAAAGCCTATTACAAAAATGATGCAAATCAGGGCGGACACTATTTAAGTTATGTAGACGAATCCTTAAGAAAAGTAACATTAGAAGGCTCTGTAAGAAAAATGTCAGACGCTCTTGGAAGACTCAAAGGCATTTCCCTTAATTCAACAAACTATGTAATTGTGGAAGACCTTATAATTCAGAATGCGCCCAGTTCCGGACTTCAGATTTATGCGAGCCACAACGAAACAAGTTATGTAAAAGGAAATTACAATATTATCCGAAATGTAGAATCACGCTTTAACGGAGATTCAGGATTTCAAATCAGTTCAGGATTAAAGTATTCAACAGACATAAATCCCGATTGCATTTATTACACAGACGGCCCCCACGACAACAAGTTCTTTAACTGTTACAGCCACGACAACTACGATCCATGGAACCTTGGAGAAAATGCCGATGGTTTTGCCATGAAGGGCGGTACAGGAGACAGAAACTATTTTGAAAACTGTATCAGCGAATACAATTCAGACGACGGATGGGACTTTTTTCATATCAGGGGAAGCTGTACTTTTGTAAACTGCATTGCCAGATATAACGGCCTGAATCGCACCACAAAAAAAGCCTGGGCAGAATGTGCAAACGGAAACGGCTTTAAGCTGGGCGGAGGAAGTACAGACGCCGAAAAAGCAGACAATCCTCACCCACAGTATTTAAAAGGTTGCATTGCATACGGAAACGCAGGAAACAGCGGAGTAGGCTTTGACAGAAACAATCAGTACGGTTCAATTTATCTGGAAAACTGCTGGTCTGGCTACAATGGCGCAAATCTGCTGCAATACGGAAAAACAACCCTCAGATCACAAAACTACGCTCTAAACAGATCGGGCGGAAATGACTGTTACATTCTCAATTGCTGGGCCAGCGAAGAAAGAGCCGCCGATCACCTTGGATTTTTAAAAGGAAACAGAAACACAATTACAGGCATAAAGAATTAAAGGGCGTTCCGGCAACAAGTTGCCGTCGGGCTGTCCGTGGCTCCGGCATTCGCCTCCGGTGCTGCACACCAGCAAGCTGCCACTACCATCCCTAACGCGAAGCGTCAGGCCGCGGGCAGAATGTGCACACGTAAATAGACGAGTTTTGGCGTTGTGCTGAAATGAAGAATTATTTTAATAAAAAAAGATTTTCTCATTTTTTGAGAGTTGTATGTTCTATAATTAATTAAATGAAAATACAAAAAAAAGGATCTGGTGTTATAATAAAAAAAAGTCCCACAGAGTATGCGGGACTGTAGTCAAATGACTTCGGCATTTAGCCTTATTGTGATTTGATTTCTGATTTAAATATAGCATTATCTTTCTTTTGTAGCAAGGAGTTTCTTATATGAAAGTTTTAGGTCTTGATATTGGAACTAATTCAATTGGATGGGGAATTGTTAATGAATCTGATTCGACAATTCAAAAATGTGGAGTTTATATTTTTCCTGAAGGTGTAAAAAAAGAAAAAGGAAAAGAAAGTTCTAAAGCTGCTGAAAGAACAGGATATAGACTTGCCCGTCGTTTGAAGTTTAGAAGAAAACTTCGTAAGTATAATACATTAAGAGTTTTGATTAATAATGGAATGTGTCCTTTATCAATTGAGGAACTTGAAAAATGGAAGAGTGAAAAAATTTATCCTTCTTCTGAAGACTTTAAGAAATGGTATCATACAGATGAAGATAATAACTGGGAACCATATTATCTTAGAAAAAAATGTGTTGAAACTAAAGCTGAAAAACATGAAATAGGTCGTGCACTTTATCATATTGTACAAAGACGTGGTTTTTTAAGTAATCGTAAAGAAACTACAAAGGCAGCAGATGGAAAAGTAAGTACACAAATTGATGAATTGTCAGCTATAAAAGGTGAAAAGACTCTTGGACAGTACTTTTATGAATTAAAACAGCAGGGAGAAAAAGTACGTGGAAAATATACTTCTCGAAAACTTCACTATGAGGAAGAATTCAATAAAATCTGCGAAGTACAGAATATTTCAGAAGAATTAAAAAAAGATTTATATAATGCAATTTTTTACCAGCGTAAACTGAAATCGCAGAAATTTCTGGTTGGTAAATGTACTTTAGAAACAGATAAAACAAGATGTCCTGTTTCGCATTTTGAGTTTGAAGAATTCAGAATGCTGTCTTTTATTAATACTATTAAAGTTTCTAGAAATTCTAGTGAAGACGATAATCAGCCAATGGAGTTTTTATCTGAAGAGGAAAAAAATTCTATAATTCCTTTGTTTTTTAGAAGTAAAACTTCTTTTAATTTTGAAGATATTTTTAAAAAACTTGCAGGTAAAAAATCATACTGGAAGTTTAATTACAGAAATGACACAAATGTTTCCGGATGTCCTGTAAGCACAGGTCTTAAAAATGTTTTTGGGGATAACTGGAAGAAAACAGAAATTGGCAGATATGACATATATGATATCTGGCATGTTTTGTTTGATTTTGATGATGAAGAGAAACTTCTCGAATTTGCATTAAACAAGTTAAATCTGGATGGAGAACAGACAAAAAGATTTGCTTCAATTCATTTACAGCAGGGGTATGCAAATCTCAGTTTAAAAGCTATCCGTAAAATACTTCCTTTCTTGAGAAAAGGCTATATGTATTCAACAGCAGTTTTCCTCGCAAATATTCCAACAATGATAGGGCAGGAAATATTTGATAAAAATGCTGAAGAAATTGAAAATGCAGTTGTAGAAATTTCAAATACATTGAAAGAAAAGAATACTGTATTAACTATTGCAAATTCCTGCCTGGATAAAATATTTAAGGACCATGAGCATGATTTCCGTTCAGAGCAGTGGAATAAGGCTGTAGTACAGGAACAGATTTTTGACATTTACGGAAAAAAGAAGTGGAATGACTTTGCAGCTGATAAGCAAAGTTCAATAACAAATGAAATAATTGAAAAAATAGAAGATATATTAAAGATTGCCGTATCAAACAAAGTAAATAATTATAAATATCAGATGCTTAGAACTGATGATCAGATAATTGATTTTATTAATTCTAAAGGATGGCAAATTAAAAAGAATCAGAAACTTTATCATCCTTCAGATACTGATTATCAGTTTGAAGGTCCTGTTTCGTGTGAAGATGGTCACAAATATCTAGGTTCTCCTCGAACAATGAGTGTCAGAAATCCTGTGGCTATGCGTGCTTTGCATCAGTTAAGAAAGCTGATTAATCATCTGATAAAGACCGGGGAAATAGATGATAACACCCGTATAAATGTTGAACTTGCAACAGATGTAAACGATAAAAACTGGCGTAAAGCAATTGAAGAATTTCAAAAAGCTAATAATGACAATAACGAAAAATACAGAAAGCAGATAATAGAATTATGTAAAGAAAGCGGCTTTGAAATTGTTCCTACTGATTCAGATATTAAAAAATTCAGATTATGGAAAGAACAAAAAGAAGAATGCCCTTATACAGGAAAGCATATCAGCATAACTGATTTGTTTGGGGATTGTCCGAAATTTGATTTTGAACATACTGTGCCAAGAAGTTTGTCTTATGATGATTCTCTTGAGAATCTTACATTGTGTGACAGCGAATTTAACAGAAAAGTAAAAAAACAGCATATACCTTCGGAACTTGCAGATTATGAAGTAATTAATGCAAGATTTCAGCGTTATTATGCGGATGCCATTGATTCTTGTCTTAGAACAATTGAAGCAAACTTTACAAAAGGTGGAGTTTATATGGATCCAGCTGTTAAAGATATGCGCATTGTAAAACGTCATAAGGCACAGCTTGAACTTGACTATTACAAAGGTAAGTTAAGAAGATTTACAACAACACAAGTAACTTCAGGTTTTAAGCACAGTCAGCTTAATGATACAAGACTTATTACAAAGTTTGCCCTGTCATATTTAAAATCTGTATTTGATTATGTACAGCCAGTAAATGGTTCTATGACAGATTTATTTAAGCGACAGTGGGGACTTCTGGATAGAACAGAAAAGAAAGACAGATCTGATTATTACCATCACATTGTTGATGCTCTTACAATTGCCTGTGTAAATAGATCAAAATTTAATTTGCTTTGTGAAGTTATCAGAAAAAGTTCTGATGGAGCGCACTTAAAATTTGATAAACCATGGGAATCTTTTGCAGAAGATGTTCTGGAAGCGGTGCATAATATTGTGCCTAAGCATTTTGTGGATGATAACTCACTCAGGCAGTCAAAAAAAATATTACGGGGCAGAGACGGTAAGCCTGTTATTAAAAATGGGCATACTGTTTATATAAAGGGTGCAACTGCCAGAGGTTCATTGCATAAAGATACTGTGTATGGATGTATTATGACTCCACCAGAAAAAGGTGCTGAATCAAAAAGAATCTTTGTTCAGAGAGTGTCTTGTGAAACTCTAAGTGAAAAATCTGCTGATGAAATTATTGATAAAGGAATCAGAGATGCTTTTGTAAATAACCTTTCAAATGGTATACAGTCAATTGCTGACATACAGCAGAATGGTATTTTGTTACCTCACAAAAAGAATGGTAAAGAAGTTTATGCAAGACGAATCAGAGTTAAGGCAAAACCTTCAAATCCAATTATGCTGAAAGAACATCAGAGCAAGTCTAAGAATGATTATAAAAACTTTACTTATGTTGTAAATGACGAAAACTATTTTATTGCTCTGTACAGGGGAAAAAATAAAAAAGGAGCAGAAACAGCTGATTTTGTAGTATCTAATCTTCTTGAGTCTGTAAAAAATAAACAGAAGGGCAAATCATTATGGGAACAGTCTGTCACTAAAAAAGATTTAACTTTAGATTTATACAAAGTTCTTAAAATCGGTAAGACTGTAATATTAAAACAGACTGAAGATGAAGATGTTCTTGCGTTACCTTTTACAGAATTATTAAAGCGTATTTATACAGTTATAGGAATTCTTGCCGATGGCAGAATAAAACTGACACATATTACAATAGCTCAGGCATGGGCGTTTAAGTCTAAAACCCCAATTACAGATTATGCTGATTTCAGATTGGAATCAGTAAATCAATTACATCTTCTCGTGGAGGGAACTGATTTTGAAATAAGTCCTTCTGGAGAAATTGTAAAAAAATAAAATATATGTCCGTTTGATTATATTTAACCGATAAGTAAGTATGATTAAACGGACATTGTTTTTCTCGAATACTGTTTGTTTAAGTCTTAAAAACAAACAGCTTGTAGTAAAATATCCTCAGACAGAAGACGAGTCTACTGTACCTGTAGAAGATATTGGTTTTGTCGTAATCGATAACAGTCAGATTATGATAACTGTCCCGTTGATAAACGCTTTGACGGAAAATAATGCAGCAGTCGTTTTCTGTAACGATAAACACCTTCCTTTTTCAATGAACCTTCCCTTGGATACAAATACCATTCAATCACAACTTTTTTCTAATCAAATAAAAGCAAAGCTTCCTGTAAAAAAGAAATGCTGGAAACAGGTTATAGAAAGTAAAATAGCAAATCAGGGAAGTTTACTTGAAAAATATGGGAAAAAAGCAGATAAGCTTTTTGAAAGCGCCAGAAATGTCAAAACTGGAGACTCTACAAATAGAGAAGGTTATGCAGCAAAATTATACTGGGAAAGTTTAATGGGTAAAGACTGGTATAGAGATAGATTTGGTATTTGGCCTAATAATTATTTAAATTATGGATATGCCATTTTGAGAGCGGCAGTTGCAAGAGCTATAGTCGGATCTGGACTTTTACCAACGTTAGGAATTAACCATCATAATAAATATAATGCCTATTGTCTGGCTGATGACATAATGGAACCATACAGACCTTTTATTGACGATGAAGTTATGGAATACATTAATTGCTGTGATGAAGAGGAAGTAACACAGGAATTCAAGAAAAAAGTTCTACAGGTTTTAACGAGGGATGTAAAAATAGGAAAGGTAAAGCGTCCGCTTATGGTTGCTTTAACAATGACAACGGCTTCACTTGCAAAAGTATTTGCTGGGGAAGAAACAAATTTAGTTTTACCGGTCTTTATTTAATATGAGTTATGACAGGTTTAATGCGTATAGAATAATGTGGATATTCTGTTTATTTGATCTTCCGACAAATACTCCTGCTCAGCGTAAAAGGGCTTCATCTTTTAGAAAACAGCTTCTGGACGATGGTTTTGAAATGATGCAGTTTAGTGTTTATAAAAGATTTTGTGGCAGTGCTGAAGCTTGCGAAGTACATACTCGAAGAATCAAAGACTTTCTTCCCAGAGAAGGTACAGTGAGTATATTGAAATTCACTGACAAACAGTTTGGCGAAATACAGACTTTTATGGGAAAAATACCGCAAAAAAAAGAAAAAGTACCGTCACAACTGGAATTATTTTAAAAAAAAGAGGAAATACCTGATTTTTTATTCAGATATTCCCTCTTTTTAATGAAGTAAAACAAAAGTAATTACATAAAATATAATGAGTTAGAGAACTCACATTATTTTACTTCCGAATTAGAAATCAAACCACAAC
>JAEDGQ010000023.1 GCA_016297415.1 Treponema sp. | reverse complement strand
TTCACTCCTTTGCGCCATTTTCAATATAAAATCGGTTATAATGCGTTTGCCCTGCCTGAGTACTGCTCTTAAAAATCGGCCAGTTCAATTCTATTGCGGCCGTTCCCTTTTGCCCTGTACATTGCTTCATCAGCAGCATTAAACCAGGTTGTATCATCCCAGTTTTTCTGCATTTTTGAAATTCCTACACTTAAGGTAAAATTTTCACCAGGCGCAAAATCATAGGTTTCTCCACAGAAATCAATGCGGATTCTTTCCATAATTTCCATTACTTCTGCCGTAGATTCCATATCAAAAAGAACTACAAATTCTTCACCGCCATACCTGAAAGCCCGGCGAATTCCACCAAGATTTTTTTTCAAAACATCAGAAAGCCGGATAAGAACTGAATCACCATTCGCATGACCGTATGTATCATTAATTACCTTAAAATGATCCAGATCAATCAGAACCATATGAGGTTCAATTGCTCCCTCATTAAACTTTCTTACAAAAGACTTTAATGCACCGGCCAGGGCAGTTCTGTTATAAAGCTTTGTCAAAGGCTCAATTTTTAATTCCTGAATAAGTTCTGTCTGTCTCTGATTTGAAGTATTAATAAAGTTAATCTGTTCACTCTGGTAACTTACAATTGTATCTGCCACCATATAAATGATATTAATGAAGATAAAATCACAAATCAGGGTTGTCAGATAGTCAACAATTCCAAGTTTAGTATCATCAAACCACATAACAACCATGACGATTACGAATGTCAGATAACAATATAAGAGTATCTTCTTTAAGAGCTTTTTATCTGCAAAAATTGCTGTAACAATGATTGGCAGACCATTTGCTACAAGAAGGAATTTATAATAGTTATGAAAAATAGCAACTACTGACCCTACTACAAAAATAGAAAAACTGGCTGCAAAGTTTTTCTGGGAAACTGTAAAACTGTTTGATTTTAGAATTTTGTGGCAGATTAAAACCGTCAGAAAATTAAGTCCCGTTGGAATAAGAATTCTTATAGTTAAATAATGAATAACACTGGTTGTAAGAAAGTTAGTTTTTAAGAAAGCAAGGAATATTACTACTTCAAAAATGACGATTGTAATTGAACCATACAGGGCCAGTTTGATAAGTCTTTTTTGCCAGTTTGAGAAAATACTGTCCTTAAACTCGTTAAATTCCATACCTTATAAAAAACTCTCTCTTTAATTAGTTATTTTGAAAAAGAAGCCCCAAGTTTTTCGTTCATAACTTCAAAAAATCCCGGGAAACTTACAGAACAACATTCTGCATCTTTTATTTCAAGCACTTCACCTTCCGGTAATGCAAGTCCAAGACAAGCCAGTGACATGGCCATTCTGTGGTCATGGTAGCTTTCTACAACACCACCTCTTAAAGGAGCTCCGCCATGAATAATGAGTGCATCCTGTTTTTCTTCAACCTTTGCACCCATTTTTGTAAGTTCTATATTCAAAACCTTCAGACGGTCTGTTTCTTTTCTGCGGCAAACTTCTGCATCTTCAAGCACTACAGTTCCTTCTGTTATGCAGGCAATTGCTGCAAGAGCACAGATAGCATCAGGAAAGGCATTCATTGTTACATGAAGTTCTCCGTCAGGAAGATGTTTTGTTGAAAGTTTTCCGTGACCATTGCGGGCTTTTTTTCCGCCACGAACAGTCAAAGTATTTTTTGTTTTATCCCATTCAATATCGGCGCCAATTGACTTAAGAACCTCAACAATTACATCATCACCCTGTGTTCCGGAACTGTCAACATTTTCAATTGTAATTTCGGAATCTGTCATTAAAGCTGCAATCAGAGGAAAAGCAACACCTTCCCAGTCACTTGGAATTGTTACATCAAAAGCCTTAAGGTTTGCAGGACCTTCAACTTCAATTTTCTTAAAATCGTCACTTATATAGCATGGAACTCCCACTTTTTCCATCCATTTCTGTGTCATTGTAAGATAGGGAGTTTCTTTTGGATTTGAAAGATTTAAAGTCAGTTTTCCATTAAGAAGAATGGCACTAATCATAAGACCGGAGATGTATTGACTTGAAATTTCACCAGGAGTGTTTACGGTTCCTGCTTTCATTGGCCCTTTTATGATTAAAGGACAGCCATTGTGAGAAGGATCTGCAAGTTCCGCCCGGGCTCCCAGCTGATTGAGGGCATCTGCAACATGTGCAACAGGTCGTTTACGGATACTGGCATCACCAGTAAAAACACTGATTCCATTAAAGTTTCCTGCAACTGCAGAAAGAAAATAAAGCAGTGTTCCGGAATTACCAACATTAACTACATCATCAGGAAGATGAATGTTTTTTCCTGCACCTTTTACAGTCCATTTGTTTCCAGGAGTTCCGTCTTTACCAGGGTTAAGGTTGATTTCACTTCCAATAAGTGGAACTGCAGCTGCAGTAGAAAGACAGTCTGCACTTGGAAGAGGATTACTGATTGTTGAAGTTCCTTCTGCCAGAGTTGCAAGAATCAGGGCACGAATAGTGTGTGACTTTGAACCTGGAACTGTGATTGAACCTGAAAGATTATGTTTAGATGCCTTAATAATCATTTTTAATCCTTTTACCTGACCTTAAACAAAATACCAACTACAGCAACAGTAATAAGCAGCTGAAGCATCATAAATTTAATCAGAACCTGTGTTGGTGACCAGTCGTGATTTACACGCATATGATCATGCAGAGGGAATCTTATAGACGAAAGAATAGAGATATGGAAGAATCTTTTTAAGAATACTTTTAAAAGTCCCATTCCACCATTAATAAAGATGATTGTTGATGTAGCAAAAATCATAAAAGGATTTCCACTTACCATAACACAAAGTCCGATAAAAAATCCCAGGGCGCGGCTTCCGGCATCACCCATCAGACATTTGCTTGGAAATGCATTGTGCCACAGATATCCCATTAAGACTCCGGCCATACAGAAAATCATAACAGCCCAGGCAGCTCCGTCTTTTATATGAGGAACCAGCAGATAAGCTGCAATATCTTTGTGACCGAAAATGAAATAGAACACAACACCTAAAGTCAAAAGTGCAATAAGAACCAGAGTTGAACTTAAACCATCAACACCGTCTGTACAGTTTGTAGTATTTACAGAAGCCCAGAGCATAACTGTTGAAATAACAGTAAAAAGCCATGGTGCAACCTGAATTTTATTTGAAACAAATGGAAGCCAGAAATAAATCTTTCCTTCCGGATCAGAGCTTTTCAGGTAAAAAGCAAGAAGAACTGATGCTGCAGCTGTAATTACCAGATCCAGGAGAGCCTTACGATATTCTCCCCAGCTGAAGGTACTGCGGTCATCAAGATAACCTGTAAGCATCATACTCCAGGTAAGTGCAATAACCGAAGCCTTGAACCAGTCCATGGGAACAAAAATGTAACTTAAAACAACAAAAACAGTGATAAAGAAAACACCAGAGCCTGTAGGCTTGCCCTTTGCAGCTTCTGCATTTACAGTAAATTCACGGCCACGGTCATGAGGCATGTAGTCAAAAAAACGTGGCATTACATATCTGACAATAAGAAAACCGAAGTATAAAGAAAGTGAAATTAAAACTGAATAAGACTGCAGAAGACGAGCAGGACCATAAAACTGGGTTAAATAACCACCAAGAGAATACAACATAATGTTTTATTTTAACGCAGACATGCTGATTCTACAAGATTTAGACCTCTGTTTTTAACAGTAAGAGTCTGAGCCTCAGAAAAAAGCAGTCTACGGCCATTATAGTAGTTCACAGTAACATTCCAATGTCCTTCATCAAGGGTAATTCCTGTAACACTGGCAGTTGCCGGAAAATAACGGCTTGTCCGCACGTCTGCCCGTTCAACAGATTCTGTATAAATCAAAGTCATCAGCTGCATTGAACTAATCAAAAGCTGTGCTCCAAAATCTGAAGCTATTCTGTCATCACTTTGGGCCTGATCAAGACCTGTACTTACAGCAGTTCTTGCAATAGATCTGATTAAAGCCCTGGATAAAAGAATTGAATAATTCTGCTGAAAAGTATCAATGGCAATATTTTCGATAGATTCAATTTTTTCAAGCCCGGTAGAAACAGTTTCTCCAGTTACACTATTTACCGCTGTTAAGGAAATATGAGTAATCTCGCTTTTTCGCTTGTCCATAGAAGGAAGAGAAAGCTTATACCAGTTAGAAAGGCCAAAAGGAACACGAATTGTATTTTCTTTTTTTACTGGAGCTCTTCCGCTGAATGCAATTACATTAAGACGGCCTTTTCCTTTTGCAGGAATACGGGCATCATCCCGAATAGACTGGGGAACAGCAAAATTATACAGTCCAGACTGCTTTTTAAAAGCTTCCCCAATAAAACGCTGGTCAACTTCAGCATTTCCTTCGTCACCGTCGCTTCTGTACATAATCATACTAAGCCAGCGGGCCAGAGCTGAATCACTGAAAGCAATTGAAACTTTATCAACACTAACGCCCTGACTATTCTGATTTGTTTTTTCTACTTCCTGTTCATAGTGCTGTTTCAGCAGTTTCATCTTATTATCAAAACGGCGAACTTCAACCATGGCATCTTCATTTTTTCCAAGATGAGCGTAGTTTAAGGACATAAAGATGCTGGCATAAAGATCTTCAAAATCTTCACCTTTGTAATTCAGGGAATTATCATTTGTAACAAGAGCTGTTATTGTCTGAGCAAAATCTTCTCCGGCATACTTTTTCATCAGCCTCTCTGCTTTCTCCAGGGATCTGTTTGATTCTGAAAACTCCCGGTTAAAGTGACTGATTATTCCATTATCAAGATTTTCAAGAACTTCATCTTTTGAAGAATAAATAAAACTACTGTTTTCCTGAAGTTCGGTTTTAATATCACCGTATTTTCCGGATTTTAAGTTTGAGTCAATTCTACTGTAATTGTAATCAGCCATTGTCAGACAGCCGGCAAGCATTAAAGAAACAGCAGCGGCTCCTGAACAGGCAATCAGTTTTTTTTTCATAAAAACTATTATTCTTGTATAAATAATGCACATAAGGTCTGTGCATCTGCAATAGTATTTTTAATATAGCTGTATTCATTAGGCTGGTGACATATTTCGTCCATTGTAGACCAGATTGCAGCATTATAGCCTTCACAGCGAAGTTCAGCTCCAACAGTTCCACCACCAATTCCAACAGGAACAGCATCAATTCCATGAGCTGTTTTTATGGCTTGTGCAAGTTTTTTTACCACAGGAGAATCTTCAGGAGTTGCAGGAGACTGCTGAGCCTGAGGTTCTGTAACTTCAACAGTAACTCCGTACTTCTGTTCAACAGCCTTTACCCTGTCCTTCACTTCTTTACGAACCTGTTCAAGAGTATATTCAGGAAGAATTCTACAGTCCATATAGAACACATCATCTCCCGGAATAATATTTACAGTCTGAACATTTGCCTCTTTTTTTGTAGGCTGGAAAGTTGACCAGGATGGAGTAAAAAGGGGATTCTTTTTATTGAACAGGTTTTCAAGATCATTAAGTCTTAATGCAAGATCACAACCTGCAAGATAAGCATTAATTCCCTTATCCGGCATTGAACCATGACTCTGTTTTCCAGTTATATGAAGCTTAAGCCAGAGAATATTTTTTTCCGCAATTTCGATAGTTTTACCTTCACTGTCACCACCATCAGGAATCAGAATCAGATCCTCTTTCTTAAAAAGCTCCCTGTGATTACGAAGCAGATATTTGATTCCATATTCAGAACCAAATTCTTCGTCTGCCATAAAAAGAAGCTTTACAGTGTACTGTGGAACAACCTTGTTTTTAAGAAGAGCAAGAGCTGCAAAAACTCCTGAAACAAGCCCCTGCTGATTGTCTTCTACACCGCGGCCTGTAATCATATCTTTCTGACTGTCATAAACAACAGTCCATGGATCAGAATTCCATAATTTAAGATCGCCAGGTGGAACAACATCAAGATGTGTCATAACCCAGATTGATTTTTCATCAGATTTGCCAGGAATGGTAAGGATAAGATTCGGGCGAATACCACTGGAAACACGACTGTCCGGAGCGTCCCGGCGGCTGAATTGATTTTCTGAAAATCCGGCCTTTAAAAGCCAGTCTTTTAATGCCTCGCACTTTTTCAATTCCCCGTCACCACCGCTTTCCGGAGCCATGGCAGGAATTGAAGTAAGCAGAGTCTGAAGCTGAATAATGTCTTCTCTTGTAGTATTAAGATAATCTTTTAAAGATAAAAACTGTTGGTCCATACTTACAGTATAACGCAATTTTTTTTCTTAATCACAGATAATCTTCGGTGTATTTCTCGTATCAATCTTTTTAATAAAGAAATCCATATTTGCAGCCATAAAAGCAGCACAATAAGAAGTAACAGTAAAAGCAAAAAGGAGGTAGAACCAGAAAAGATAAGATTCATTCTGATACTGTTCAATATACTGACCTGAACCAATAAGAAAAACAATCATCACTAGACCGCATACAATCCACTTTTTCATGCTTACAGGCTTAACTTTGTTCATCCAGTCAGGCATTGAATTCTTTACTGCTTCAAGTTCATCGTTTCTGAATTCCATTATTTCGCGGAGAGGCTTCTTTGCAATTTTTTCTGCTTTTGTTAAATAGCGTACCTTTGTCCGGCAGTCTTTGCATGCAAAAAGATGAAGAGTTGAACTAAAAGGAAGTTTTTCACCTTTATCAAGAGAATAAAAAGAATCCATAATGTGTTCACATTTGTTACTGTTCATTTAAGCCTCTCAGTTTTTCCGCCAGAAGTTTTTTAGCACGGAAAATATGTGATTTTATTGTATTAACAGGGAACCCTGTAATTTCTGAAATTTCTTCATGACTCAAACCATGAAAAAAGAACATTTCTATGCAGGTGCTGTAATTATCAGGAAGATTCTGAACTGATTCACGGATTGTTTCCAGAGTAAGCTTATGAATCTGTTCTTCTTCAGGTGTAAGATTTTTAGCTTCAAGAATACTTTCGTCAGCAATAGAATAATATTCTTTTCTACGGTTAATCGAACTTATTGCCTGATTGTAGGCAATTTTTGTAACCCAGGTGGCAAAGGATGACTTAAAGTTAAAACTTGCAAGGTGAATGTAAACTTTTACAAAAACCTCCTGAACAAAGTCATCTGTATCATCAGGATTTTTGAAAAAGCTCATACCGAGAGCTGTAACTCTTTTTCTGTAAAATTCCATAAGGTTTTCAAATGCCCCGGAATCTCCCTGCAATGCAGACTTTACAAGAAATTCGTCACGCTTTTTTACGAGTAATTTTTCTATTGTGCTTAATGTTGATTTTGCCATCAGTGCCAAACAGGAAAAGAAAGATAACTAATCTGCTTTCTAGTTCCAGTCGTTGATTTTGTAAAAAATCATAAGACAAATTCCGATTGCAAGAGGAATAAGTCCCCCAAGAATTGCCGGTGAAAACCCGCTCATTAAAGCAAAGAACACAGTAAGTATTGCACCTATACCAGTAAGCAAGAGACCGATAAGCAGAGAATAAGCCTTAAGATTAAATCTTTCGCGTCTGTAAGTACCTGCGAGAATCTGCTTACGCACTTCAAGATGATGCCAGAGTAGAGAGAAGAAGATGACGATTCCGCCAATAACAATTCCTACAATTGGAATGATGGCAATAATTACCTGTGCTGCAGAACTAACTACTTTTTCTTCCATAATTTTAACTCCTTATTTTTATTCTCTCACGAGAAGTCCTTTTTCAAGATCTTCAACTGCTCTTGCCTTCATTTTATTATGCTGTTTTTTTCCAGTTGCAGTATGAGGTATTTCATCAACAAAGGCAAAATATCTTGGTCTTTTATATCTGGATAACATTTTACTTGCTGCACAGAATTCATTCAATTCCTTTACAGTAAGACTTGGATCTTCTGGTATTACATAAGCAACAACTGCCTGACCGCGAACCTTATCTGGAACAGAAGTAACAATACAATCCTTAACCTTATTGCACAGAACAATTGCTTCTTCAATCTGTGTCGGATAAATATTTTCACCGGAAACCACCATCATATCGTCCTTACGGCCTTTGATAGTTACAATCCAGTCTTCATTCCAGGTACCGGTATCACCTGTATACATCCAGCCCTTATAGAATTTTTCGTTTGTCATTTCTTCATTCTTATAGTAAGAATAGCTGGACTTTGCAGGTGCACAGATAATTACTTCCCCTTCAGTTTCATTGTCAAAAGGAACAAGTTCATCAGGTTCAGCTTTATGATCTTCATAAACTTTTACAACACGAACTTCGTCATCAGTACAGCTCTGACCAACAGAACCTGCCCCATCAGGAAGATTGTATGGACGAAGGAAGGAATTCCAGAAAGTTTCAGTAGTTCCGTATCCGTTAAAAATATTTGGTGTAAGAAGATTAGAATAACGGATACAGTCAGCCCGAGAAAGAGGCGCTCCCATTGTTACAAGTCCCCGGAGAGAAGAAAGATCTCTCGGACTTTTTTCCTGAGCACGAGCCAGCATTTCAAGGTTTGCAGGAGCTCCCATCATAAAGGAAATCTTGTACTGAAGACACCAGTCCAGAGAAGTCTGAGGGCGGAAGAATCTCATTACAACAGCTGCAGCACCTGCATAAAGTGTAGGACAAAGACCACCGGAATGACAGCCGCCGCGATGGAACCATGGAGTCATATTAAGAGTTACATCATTCTGGTTCATAGGATAATGCATAATTACATCGTGAGCAGAAAGAACTTCGTTAATGTCTGTAACTGGAACTGACTTAGGCATGCTTGTAGTTCCACTTGTACACAGACGAAGGACTTCATCATAAATATGAGGTCTGAAATTCACTTCAGGTTCATCGATGGAAGATGTAGAAATGTAGTCTTCATAACTGAGATGATTTTTTGGAACATCTACACCTTCAATATTATCTGTCATTACAAAAAAGGCAGGCTTCCACAAACAGATTTTTTCAGCTTCAGTCATCATGTCTTTTACATTGGCAGAATAAAAAACAACCTTTGGCTTATTGTGATTAATCAGAAGAGCCATTTCTCCGGAAGCAAGGTTATAGTTTGCAGCAAGAAGAATTGCACCGATTTTCCGTGGACCTGTATACATAAAGGCAAATTCCGGCGAATTACGCATAGCACACATTACAACATCATTCTTTTTTACACCTGTTTTTGCCAGGGCATTTGCAAGACGATTAGCTTCATTATTCAGCTCTCTGTATGTCCAGGAACGGTTTGTATCAGGATCGATTACAGCTGGTCTTTTAGAAAGACGGCGAACATTACGCATAAAACCGTTAAGCCATGTGTATTCATGCTCAAAAGTATCAATAAACATTGTGTCATCATAAGTACGATTCATTTTCTTTATCCTTTCAGCTGCTCCGTCAAAAAAAAATCGACGAAGCCTTTTTAAAATTAGACACCGTCGATTCAAAAAAGTTGCATAACCTTAAGTTTTTTTAAGATTTATTTTTTCAATTTTCCGTTTGCCAGATATGCATTCCAGGTAGACTCCAGCAAAGTATGAACATCTGACTTTTCAGCTTTCCATCCAAGTTTTTCCAGGGCACCCTTTGCAGAAGCAACAAGCACAGCAGGATCTCCGGGACGGCGTTCAACAAAATCAGCAGGAATGGCTTTTCCAGTAATTTTTCTGGCTTCTTCCAGCATTTCCTTAACAGTTACCCCTGTTTCACTTCCCAGATTTACAGTCAGGGATTCATTTTTCTCTACGATATAATTCAGGGCCTTTACATGAGCATTTGCCAGATCATTTACATGAACATAATCACGGATACAGGTTCCGTCCCTTGTATCATAATCAGAACCAAACACCTTCATTTTTTCCCGCATTCCGCAGGCAGTTTCCATAATTACAGGAAGAAGGTTTGCCGGATTCTGTTCAAGTCCGTTGGGGAATCCTTCAGTATCGTAACCGGCAGCATTAAAATATCTCAGGGCCGCAAATTTAAGCCCCTTCAGTTTGTCGTACCAGGCCATGATTTCTTCAATTTTAAGTTTTGTAAAACCGTAATAGTTTTCAGGAGTCTTCGGATGGTTTTCATCAATTGGCAGATACTGAGGTTCTCCAAAAACAGCAGCACTTGAAGAAAAAACCATATATTTACAGTTATGCTTCATTGCCGCATTCATAATATTAATAGTTCCAGTCAGATTGTTTACAGAATATTTTTCCGGCAGAACCATAGATTCCCCGGCAGCCTTAAATGCAGCCAGATGAATAAAAGCATCAAATCCTCTTCCAAATGCTGCATCAAGATCATTTTCCAGAAGAATGTTTCCGTAAATAAATTCATTTTCCGCAAAAAGATTCTGTCTTAGTCCGGAAGAAAGATTGTCAAAAACAGTTACCTTGTGACCGTTTTTCATCAATTCTTTTACAACATGGCTTCCAATATATCCAGCCCCACCAATTACAAGCACTTTCATAGTCCAATCTCCATTTTTAAACGGGCGGTGCGGCTTTGCCGCCGCTACTTCCGCGGTTCCGCTGACGCTCCATTACCATGCCTTCGTCATGGCAACGCTTCGCGCCGCTCCAATCGCTACCGCTTGTCTAGTTATATTTTTCAAGTTTTTCAGCAGCTTCCATCCACTGCATATTTAATTCTTCCAGCTTTTCTGCCAAATCGTCAATCTTTTTCTGCACGGCTTTGGCCTTTTCTCCGTTAGAGTAAACTTCCGGCTTTGCCATTTCAGCTTCCTGCCTGGCTTTTTCTTCTTCCAGTTCAAGAATCTGTTCTTCCAGAAGTTTTACGCCTTTTTCTGCACGACGGCGCTCTGTTTCCAGTTTTTTCTGTTCTTCCCAGCTGAGTTTAGTCTGAGATTTATTTTCAGCTGCAGGAGCACTGACAGCTGCAGTTTTTTCTCCAGCCTCTGAACTTACTTCCCCGTTTAACTCTGCTTCCATTCTTTCCATGTAATATTTATAGTCACCAGGGAAGATTCTGAATTTTCCAGGCTTTAATTCAAGAACTCTTGTAGAAAGTTCTTCGATAAAACCACGGTCATGGCTTACAAAGATTACAGTTCCGCCAAAATCTTTCAAAGCATCAAGAAGAACATCTTTTGAATGCATATCAAGATGGTTTGTAGGTTCGTCAAGAATCAGCAGGTTTACAGGACGAAGAAGAAGTTTTAAAAGAGCGACACGGCTTTTTTCACCACCACTAAGCATATCCAGAGATTTATGAACATCATCTCCACGGAAAAGGAAAGCCCCCAGCATATCCCTGATTTTAGGAATAAGCTCAAGAGGAGCTTCGTCTTCAATAGTTTCAAGAACAGAAGCACTTCCTTTTAAGGTTTCAGCATTGTCCTGAGAAAAGTATCCTATCTGAACACCAGAGCCCAGTTTAACTTCACCGGAAAACTGAGAATCAGCACCTGCAATAATACGCAGCAAAGTAGATTTACCTGCACCGTTATGACCTGCAACAACAAGTCTGTCCCCATTTTCAAGAACAAGGTCCAGGTTATCAACCACATTACGAACACCGTCATAAGATTTAGTAATGCCTGTTAGAGTTGCAACAAGTCTTCCGGAATGAGGCGCAGCCGGAAACTTAAAGTGAATTTTCTTAAGGCTTTCAGGAATTACGATTTCTTTTTCCAGGATTTTATCAAGCATTTTGATTCTTTCCTGAACCTGTACAGCTTTTGTAGCCTTATAACGGAATCTGTCGATAAATTCCTGAAGATGAGCAATTTCGTCCTGCTGTTTTTCGTACTCGTGAATCAGAGTTTCAAGTTCAACTTCCCGGACTTTTTCATAGTGACTGTAATTGCCAGCATAACGGTGCAGGTCCCCGTTAAAAAGTTCGTAAACTTCGTTTATTGTATGATCCAGAAAATAACGGTCATGGCTTACAAGAAGGAATCCCCCCTGATAGTTGTTAAGGAATTTTTCAAGCCATTCACGGGCTTCAATATCAAGATAGTTTGTAGGTTCATCAAGAAGCAGAATGTCTGGATTTACCATCAGGGCCTTTCCCAGAGCAATGCGCATCTGCCATCCGCCGGAAAATTCTTCGCACTTACGGTCCAGGTCTTCTCTTTCAAAACCAAGCCCTGTAAGAATCTGTTCAGCCATAACAGAACGGCGGTTCCAGCCGCTGTCTTCAAGTTCATTCAAAATTGCGTCATGGCGTTCAAGAAGCTGTGCCTGATTTCCAGTTCCTTCCTTCAATTTGTCACCGATTTCTTCAAGTTCCCTCTGAAGTTCATAGCCAAAAGCAAAAGCTTTATCAGCCTCCTCCCGAAGTGTACAGCCACGGTGAGTCAACCCGCTCTGAGGAAGATAAGCAATACGGGCATCTTTCTGTGCAACACGCTGACCGTCATCAGGCTGAACAAGACCAGCCATAACTTTAATGAGAGTAGATTTTCCGCTTCCGTTAGCCCCGGTTAAGGCAGCCTTACTTCCGGCAGCAAGATTAACAGAAACATTCTTAAGAATATCCCTGTCACCAAAAGCCAGGGAAACCTGTGAAAACTGAACAAAAGCCATAAAAAAAGTATCTCCAGAAAATATCAATAAGTCAAAGCCGCCCGCCTAGGGCAAAGCCTTCTCGTTGGGAAAAAATGACATGGTCTCCTCTATACGTGCGCCAAGGAGGGCGCCTCGTGCGTAGCTAAAATAAAACATCGCGAGAAGGCACCCGCCTTCTCGTTGGGAAAAAAATGACATGGCTCCCTCTATAAGTGCGCCAAGGAGGGCGCCCCGCGCGTAGCTAAAATAAAACAACGCGAGAAGGCGAAGCCTTCTCGTAGGTAAGAAATGACAAGGTCTCCTCTATAAGTGCGCCAAGGATGGCGCCTCGCGCGTAGCTAAAATAAAACATCGCGAGAAGGCTCCGCCTTCTCGTTGGGAAAAAATGACAAGGATGTCATTTTTTCCCAAAATACATCACCCGAGCGCCGCTTCCTTTTTCAGTAATCAGATTTCCCTTTTTCTGTGCCTTAGATGCGTCAACAAGACGAAGACCACCTTCTTCCAGCTTATAGAAGAAATTTACAGGAGTTTCCATGCCTGTAAAATGCATAGTAAGTACACCGTCAAATTCATTTTTCAGCTGCTTGGAAAGATAATAGCCGTTAGTAACAGTTACACTTCCAAGTGCAGAACTTGAAATAATTTCAGGTACCAGAGGCCGGTAATTTCTCCAAGTAACGCTGTTTTCGTTATTAAATTCAATTGATCCGTAATAATCACTCTCATAAACAGGACCTGCAGCAACAAGAACACTTAATTCTTCCTGTCTGCGCATTATTTCTTTTTCAGCAAGTTCACTAATATCTGCATCAAGACATACAAAATTTTCATTTTTCATCTTTCCGTCAGAATCCATATACTGAACGGCAAGCATTTTTTTACCGCGGGTAGTCATAGTTACCTGCAGTTCATCAAACTGGTAATTATCACCGTTTTTAAGGATTTTTTCGTAAGTCCAGCTCTTTTTTACATCAGCAGTAGTAAGTTTCAAAGTTTTAACAGACTGTTCAGGTGCAGGAGTCTGCACTTCTCCCTCTGCCTCAGTTTCCGGAACAGGAATACCAAAATCAAATCCGTAATCAGGAGAGAATTTCTCCAGGTCATACCGTCCGGAACTAATCATAGATTCAAAACTTTCCGGATACCATTTTTTAGCAAGTATGGCACTCAGTTCTTCATCAGGAGCATCTTCAGTCTTTTCAACAACAATGCTGGAAGCAAGGTCATCACTAACCCGTTCAAAAAGGTTCAGGTTGTAGCTGAAACACCATCCCTGAGTTCCAGTACCAGTCAGAACCCTGAGCCAGTCCCCGGGAAGTTCACCTCTACCATTTGTAGGAGCTGCCCCCTTGCCTTTGTAAAGAACACGGATTACTTCATTTTTCCGCAGACGATAAACCTGTTTTGCATTATTAACAGTTCCGGCACGAATCGGAAGACCATCTGCCTTAACGCTGGCATAAGTATGTTCATAATCTTTGTATTTAGCAGCGAGTTTTACAGTTTTTCTTTTAGATTCAGGTTCAGAAATCTGCCAGACAGGAATTTCAACCTTTTTCTTAGTTTCAGGAATCCCAATGATATAAGTATGAGAAATATTTGATTTTACATAAACCTTAACAAGCTGACCTTCCGAAACACCAGCCTCAGGATTATTCCACAACACAAGGGAATATCCCAGATTGCCGCAGGAAGTTAAAAGAGCTCCTAAAAAAAGCCCGGCAAAAACATATAAAATCTTCTTCATAATAGTTTGATTATAGTAAATTTTAATAAAGGGGAGAAGTCTCTCCCCTGCGTCACACTTCGTTGTGCCGCACCCCACTCTGCGGAGCTCAAACGGCGCCCCGCAACGCCCGCCTTAATCAAAAATCAGTGAATCACGGACCTGAAAAAATGGGTTATAATAAAAACTGATATGGCAAATTCAATTCCTAACCGCAGCGAAGTTCCAGAAACAGACAAATGGGACTTATCAACATTATACAAATCAGATCAGGACTGGGAAAAGGATCTTTCACAGATTCCTGAACTTACTAAAAAATTCGTTTCTTACAAGGGCCACCTGAAAGATTCAAGTGAAAGCCTTTTAAATTGTCTTAAAGCCTACGAAGAGCTTTATAAAAAACTTGAAACAGTTTACTGCTATGCAAGCCTCAAACATACAGCAGATGAAAGCGATGCAACTTCTCAGGATATGGAAGGCCGTGCTTCAATGGCTTACGCAAAAGCAGGTGCAGAAGGTTCTTTCTTCTCTCCGGAATTAATGGCAATTCCAGACGAAATCCTCAGCAGCTGGAAGTCACTTCCAGAATTTGCAGACTATAAAATCTTCCTCGAAAAAGAAGTTCACTTTAAGCCTTACACTTTAAGCGAAAAAGAAGAACGCATTCTTTCACTTCAGGCAGAATCGGGACAGACTGCACAAAACACATTCTCACTTCTGGAAAATGTAGACTTAACATTCCAGAGCGTAACTGTTAATGGCGAAGAAACACCTCTGACACAGTCTACTTTTTCACTTTTAATCAGAAATTCAGACAGAGAAGTCAGAAAAGACGCATATAAAAAATTCTATAAATCCTTTACAGACCATCAGAACACAATTGCGTCCCTTTATGCCGGAAATGTAAACAATGACATTTTCCAAAGTCGTGCCAGAGGATTCAAATCATCACTGGCAGCAAGTCTTTACGGCAATAAAGTAGACGAATCTGTTTACACAAACTTAATAGACACAGTTCATAAAAATCTAACCGCCCTTCATAAATATTATTCACTTAGAAAAAAGATTCTGGGCTTAAAAGAACTTCGTCATTACGATGTTTATGTACCGCTTGTAAAAAACGTTGAGTGTAAAACATCATACGAAGAAGCAGTAGAAATCTGCCGCAAAGCTCTCTCTCCACTTGGAAAAGAATACACAGATACACTCTGCAGCGGGCTTTTAAACGGCTGGGTTGACCGCTACGAAAACAAAGGAAAACGTTCCGGAGCTTTCAGTTCAGGCGCATTCACCGGCTATCCTTACATTCTTTTAAATTATAAAGACGATTCAATCAGAGATTTGTTTACAATGGCCCACGAAGGCGGCCACTCAATGCATTCCCATTACTCAAAAACAAGCAATCCCTTTATGTGCTATGACTACACAATTTTTGAGGCAGAAGTAGCTTCAACATTCAACGAAGAACTGGTTTTTGAATATCTCTTAAAAAATGCAGAAACAGAAGAAATGAAGGCTTACCTTCTTGCCATGAGAGCTGATGATATTCTTGCAACACTTCACCGTCAGACAATGTTTGCAGAATTCGAACTCAAAGCTCATCAGCTGGTAGAAGAAGGCACACCTCTTTCAGCCGAAGTTCTCCGCAGACTTTACCGCCAGCTTCTGGAACAGTATTTTGGTCCGGAAATGGTATTTGAAGAAGAAAGCGACATGGAAGGTCTTCGCATTCCTCATTTCTATAATTCTTTCTATGTATATAAATATGCAACAGGTATTTCGGCAGCTCTGGCACTGGCAAAGCGTGTAACAGAAGGCGGCGAAAAAGAGCGTCAGGATTATTTCAAATTCTTAAAATCAGGTGGCAGCCGCTATCCAATCGAAAGCCTCAAAGTGGCAGGAGTTGATATGTCATCAACAGAACCGATTCAGGCAGCTCTGGATACATTTGCAAAAATTATAGAAGAACTGGAAAAAACACTAAAGTTACGGTAATTTCCTGCCGAACCTTAGTACTGATATAGTGTATCTTTTTAAGAGATGCGTTTTTAAGGAAAGGACATATGAATAAGTCAGAGTTTTTCGAGATTTACAGGAACATTCCAAAAGCAGAACTTCACATTCACATTGAAGCTGTAATTTCAAAGGAATCAATCAAAAAGCTTTACCTCAAAAAGAACGGAACAGAGTTTTCCGACAAAGCTATGCAGGATCTTTTTTCATACTCTGATTTAAACGGATTTATTGCAGCCTTCCTTCAGGTTCAGGATTTGTTTACAGAAGTAAGGGATTTTGACCTTGTATTCGAAGACCTTAAAAACTATCTCCTCCGCAACGGTGTAACACACTGCGAAGCATTCTTTGCTCCATCAGCATTCCTTAAAAAAGGTTTTTCTTATGCAGAAATGGCAAAGAACTTCGAAAAAAATCTTAAAAAGATTAAAAAAGAAACAGGCATTACAATCTGGCTTCTTGGGGATGTAAGCCGTACATTTGGTCTGGAAAACGCAGAAAACAACCTTAAAATGTTTATGGAAAATCCATTCGAAGGTTTCATCGGAATCGGTCTTGGCGGTGCAGAATCAAAAGGCCCTTCAAAAGAATTCGGACCAGTATTCGAAAAAGCCCTTAAAGCAGGACTTCACGCAGTTGCACACGCCGGTGAAGATCAGGGACCGGAATCAATCTGGGATGCCATCAACATCTGTCATGCAGAACGCATCGGACATGGAATTTCTGCAATTCAGGACGAAAAACTTATGGCTCTCTGTGCAGAAAAAGGTATTCCTTTCGAAGTAGCACCAACATCAAATGTATTCACAAAAAAATATGTTCAAAGTCTTTCAGAACATCCGTTCCGTCCATTCTTTGACAAAGGAATGATGGTAACATTAAATACAGATGACCCTCTCTTCTTCGGAGTTGAACTTCTGGACGAATACTACAACCTTTACAAAGACATGGATTTTACAGAGGAGGAACTTAAACAGGTTATCATTAACAGCTGGAATGCTTCTTTCCTCAGCGACAAAGAAAAAAAAGCTGCAGTTGAAGCCGTAGAAAAAGCCTGCAAAAAATAATCTGGACGGCTCTGAATGACCTCTGTTGCAGATTTTATCAAAATTCCAAAATGTGATTTCCACAACAATCTGGATCTGGGCATGCGTTACCCTTCATACATTGCATGGGCAGGTTTTTATATGCCCGATTTTCCAGAAGACGGTTCAATAGTAAAAAAAGACCTTCGCTCTCAGATAAAAGAATACACCCGGATTCGCACCGGCTCAGAAGGCGATATTCATAAACTTCTTTCACTTTCACTTTCCGAAGCCTCTGCAGACAACATTACAGAAATCTACGGAACAATCAATTTTTCCCTCTTAAATGCCTGTGATACACCGGAAAACTTTGTATCAGCAATTGATAAAGCCCTTAAAGCTTATTCTGACAAAATACGCATCAATACAGTACTTGCCTTGGACACAGACTTTCTGAACGAAAATTCAATTGCCCTTTGTTCTTCGCTGCTTGGAAGCGGTTTTTTCAAGGGAGTATATCTTTACGGAAAAAACCTTACAGCCTCTCCTCAAAAATACGCAGCCTTCATAAAAGAAGCAAAAGATCACGGCTTGCACTCAGGTATAAATGTAGAAGCGGCAAAGTCTTCTTCAGATTTTCTCAATCTTCTGTACACTTTTTCACCAGATGTAATTCTACAGGGTGACTATGCTGCAAAAGACAAAGAAATCCTTAACTGTATGAAAAAAAACGGGGTTGGAGCAGTTATAACTCCAAATCCAGACGAAGCAAATACAGTCTGTTCCTTTAACGAAAAAGCAGTTTTTCTCAGAAATTTCCTGGAAGCAGGTGTTTCCGCAAAAATCGGTACAGAAAGCATTCTCCTTTTTAACAAATCAATAAGTCAGTTTGCCGCAGAACTTGCAAACACAAAAATCTTTACCACAGATGAACTGATTTCAATTATGAAGCCATAAAAAAATGCACCCTGTAAACCAGTCATTCAGACCAGGTTTTAAGAGTGCATGTCAAAAAATCCTGCAAACCGGCAATTACAGATAAACCATAAGCAGCATAATATCAGAGTTTCGGATTCCTGAGATACGGCTTGCCTGACCAAGAGTAAGAGGTCTGACTTTTTCCAGCTTCATGCGGCTTTCAGAACTTAATGCAGGAATTGCACCATAGTCAAAATCTGCCGGAATCTTTCTGTTTTCCATTTTGTGCATTTTTGCAACACGGGCATCCTGTTTTTCAATGTAATACTTGTATTTAAAGTCTTCCTGGGCAACAGTCCATAGGGCATCTGGATAACCCGGGTTTTCAGCATCTTTCTTTTTCAAAAGCAGCGCAACAGCTTCATCAATAAGCGCATATTTTGCTCTTGTTGCATTAATCTGAGCCTCAGACTTCAAGCCAACCTTAAAAGCTTTTTCGCTTAAACGACGGTCAGCAGTATCGTGACGAAGCTTAAGGCGATATTCGGCACGGGCAGTAAACATACGGTAAGGTTCTTTAGTTCCCAGAGTTACAAGGTCATCAATAAGAACACCGATATAACCTTCATCACGGCCAATAATCAGCGGCTCCCATTCAGGAATGGCAGCAAATTTTTCATAACCGGCATCAGTCTGCGCCTTCTGAAGGGCAGAGTTAATGGCACAGGCTTCTCTTCCAGAAATCTCAGCAAAAGCCTTAATTTCATCTTCAGTCATGCCTGGTTTATTCTGGAAGCGGCCCTTTTCACCACTGACAGGAGTCTGTCCCATTCCACCGGAAGGACTGCAAAGGGGACCACAAAGCTTCTGATGAGCGCGGGCATAAAGACCGGCATTAATACCAGCCACAAGCCCCTGCCCTGCAGCTTCTTCATAACCGGAAGTTCCGTTTATCTGTCCTGCATCAAAAAGTCCTGCAACTCTTTTAGTTTCAAGGGATGGATACAGCTGAGTCGGTTCAACATAATCGTATTCAACAGCATAACCAGGACGGCTTACAGTACATTTTTCAAATCCTGGAATTGTACGAAGGAAGGCATCCTGTACTTCTTCAGGCAGACTTGAAGAAAGTCCGTTGATGTAGATTTCATCAGTCTGCAGAGATTCAGGTTCAACAAAAAGCTGATGACGCTCTCTTTCTGCAAAACGCATTACCTTATCTTCGATGGAAGGACAATAACGGGGACCAATACCACTGATTTTACCTGAATAAAGAGGTGACCGGCCAATATTTTCCCGAATGATTTTATGAGTTTCTTCGTTAGTATATACCAGATGGCATGGAACCATAGGTCTGTCCACAGCTTCAGTTTCAAAGCTGAAGGGAATAACTTCTTCATCTCCATTTTGAAGTTCAGCCTGACTAAAATCCACAGTGTGGCGCAGGATTCGTGGAGGAGTTCCAGTCTTTAAACGGCCTGTAGTAAAACCAAGACGATTAAGGGAATGAGTAAGACCAAAGGCACCAGCTTCCCCGATACGACCGCATGGAGCATCATATTCACCAATAAAAATACGGCCACCAAGAAAAGTTCCAGTAGTAAGAACAACAGAGCGTACAGGAATAATACGGCCTCTTTCAGTTACGACTGCTGTAATCTTCTGTCTTTTTCCGGATTTTGCAGCTTCACTTAAAAGCTGTGAACGGAACTCCCCTGGAATTGTTCCCTTTTCAGCAGAAGTATCGCTGTCAGGAGGCAGGCTTGTATCACTGGCAGTTGTAAGAATATCAACTACAGTATCCATTAAAGTGTAAAGATTTGGAGTAGTTTCAATAGTCTGTCTGGCCAGAGAAGAATACAAAATCTTATCAGCCTGAGAACGAGGCGACTGTACTGCAGGGCCCCGGCTTTTATTGAGCATACGGAACTGGATCATGGATTTATCAATAAGTTTACCCATTTCACCGCCAAGGGCATCAATTTCCCTTACAATATTTCCCTTGGCAACACCGCCAATAGAAGGGTTACAGCTCATTCTTGCAATTGAATCAATAGTCTGAGTAACAAGAAGGGTTTTAAGTCCCATGCGGGCGCAGGCAAGGCAAGCCTCTGTTCCGGCATGGCCGCCGCCAATTACAGCAACGTCGTATGAATCGTAAAAAGCCATACTAAGATTATATAAAATTCCTGATTCTCTTACAATTAAAGGAATTCATTCGGGCGTCTCCCCGAAGCAAAGCTTCGGGGCCGGGTGCTGCAGGGTTCCGCGCAATGCGCTTCATTACCTCCACTTCGCTCCGGCAACGGCTCCGCCGCCCTTCCGCCCCCTGACGCTTTTTTAATGTAATTTTTATAAAAATCAATATTTTTAACTTTTTTATTCATATTTTTTACCGGTTTTCAAAAATATTTTAAATATTTTTCTAAAATATATTATTTTTATACATTATTTATAAGTTGTTTTATAAATTCTGACATCGGCATTTTACATAAAATAGATTTTTCCCGTTATGGAATTATATTTTGTGAGGTATTTTTATAAAATTTGCTAAATAATACTGATTGTTTTAAAACGAAGTCGGAATTATCCAATCTTTTTATAACATTTATACAGATAATAGAATTACCGGAAGGGAGAGTTATAAAAAAAGTGAGGTACATTTATGAAAGTATCAGTGTTAGTTAAAGCAGCTGCACTTGCATCAATTGCAGCATTAATGGTTTCCTGCTCTGCAATCACAGCAGACGGAGAAGGATCTTCTTCAGCGCGTGGCGTTACATACAACGTTTCAACCGAAAGCGCACTTAAAAACGCTGTAGCAAAAGCAAATCCTGGTGACACAATCAACCTGAGTGCAAACATCACTCTTACAAGCCAGCTTCAGCTTCTCCGAAGCGGAAACTCAAGCTCAAAAATCAATTTCAATGGCTGCGGTAAAACAATCGACTGTTCACGCATGAGCTCAGGCTGGGGTATCAAAGTAAACGGTTCATGGTGGAATATCTGCAACATGACAATCAAAAATGCTCCGGACTGTGGTATCGTATTCCAGTCAGGTGGATACAACTATGTATACTATGTAAAAACTCTTAACAACGGTGACTCAGGACTCCAGATTTACAACTCTTCACACGACAACTACATCTACAAATGTGAATCATACTACAACTGGGACAAAGCAAACGGCGGTGAAAACGCAGACGGTTATGCATGTAAACTTTCAGCTGGTAAAAACAACAAGTTCGAAGGCTGTATCGCTGCTTACAACTCAGATGACGGATGGGACCTCTACTCTCAGCCATACTCAGTATACTTTGTAAACTGCGAAGCTAAATACAATGGTTATGTAAACTCTTCTAACCAGACAACACCAAACGGTGACGGAAACGGCTTCAAACTCGGTTCAAAATACAAGAACGTAACACACTACCTTTCAGGCTGTAAAGCTTACAACAACCTGGGATCAGGTTTCGATGGTAACGGTAACACAGCACGCATGAGCATAACAAACTGTTCTTCATACAACAACAAACACAAACAGTGGTACCGCATCAACGGTGTAGCTGATAAATAAACTATAAAATATTGCTGCTAAAAAGAGGGGATGTCCAAAAAGTAATGAGTGTAGCGCTCATTGAGCCCTTCGACAGGCTCAGGAACCACCTGTCGAAATGACTGCTACACTAAATATGGTGGTTTCGACAAGCTCAACCACCGCAAGTTGAACTTATTGGACAGCCCCCTCTTTTTTTTATTTTTTAAGAAAGATTTTTTTCATTTTTTCATCAGCACTTTCAGCAGGAGTATACCCTTCCCTGTTTGCCAGATAAGGATCAGCACCGGCATCAATCAGAATCTTTGCAGATTTATAAGAAAAGTTGTAAACAGCATACATAAGGGCTGTATCTCCGTTATCATCCTGCCAGTTCACTTTTGCACCATTTTCAACAAGAGCTTTTACAACATCTGTATTTTCAAGAACTGTTGCAGAAATAAGGGGAGTCATATTCCCTTCTTCAGTAACATGATCAGGATCCCCGCCAGCAGCTATCAAAAGTTTTACGGCTTCTCCATTTTCAGAAAGACAGGCATAATCAAGAGGAGTCATACCTTCAGAACTTAAAGCATTTACATCTGCACCTGCATCAAGAAGAATTTTTATCTGTTCAAGGTTTCCTGTACGGCAGGCCCACATTAATGGCTGAACAGTTCTGACACTTTCATTAACATCAAAACCTTCGTTAATAACATCCTGCAGAAGTTTAATATTATTAGTCTGCACTGCCAGAAAAACAATCTGGTTTCCATTGTTTTCTGCAATAAAATCAGCACTATTAATTTTCTTTTCACATCCGGCAAGCATTAAAAGCATAAGGCCGAAACAAACTTTTTTTACAATTTTCATTTTTTTATTATAACAGAGAATCATTTAAAAAGATGAATTTACAATCTAAGTGCAACAAATGAAAAGCCCCATAAAATCAACTATAATGGTGTTTGTTCAAGACATTATTACAGGA
>JAEDGQ010000117.1 GCA_016297415.1 Treponema sp. | reverse complement strand
GGTCATTGAGTCCTTCGACGGGCTCAGGAACCACCCTTCGACAGGCTCAGGAACCACCTGTCGAAATAACCATTGAACTAAATATGGTGGTTTCCACAAGCTCAACCACCGCAAGTTGAACTTTTTGGACATCCCCTTTTTTTTATTTTCCGGAAGTTTTAATTCTAAAAAAGTAATTTCCTCTGAATTTTTATTTCTAAACTTTCTTTTTTTAAATCCGAAAATTTGTATGAGGTAATGAATTATGGTTGATTCAATTTCGTTAAATGCTTATTCATACAGCGGAATCGTAAGCGGAAGTTCAGGAAAACTTTATGTACCTGTTCAGCCTGGTGCTGTTATTTATTCTCAGTTTGACCATATTTCAGGAGTTGCGGCAACTGAAAATAATGCAGGCGTTTCTGTAAGCAAGATTCAGATTCTTAACTCACTTCTTAATCAGCTTATAACCATGAGAAACCAGCCGAAAATGCAGTACGAAGATGACGGCTCCCTTAACGAAGACCAGATGAACAGCCTTATTCAGAATTACCAGTCTCAGATTCAGGCAGAAGTAGAAAAAGCCCAGGTTACAGGCTACGGTCTTGCAGGCGTACAGCCTCAGAACGGAACAATCCTCAACATGACAGTGTAATTACAAAATCAGATTTAAAAATATACTCCTCCATAAAAAAAGGGATGTCCAATAAGTAATGACTGCTACACTAAATATGGTGGTTTCGATAAACTCAACCACCGTAATGCAAACTTATTGGACAGCCCCTTTTTTTTGCGTTAGGGACATTAGGTGCGGCGAAGCCGTTGTTAAGCTGCCTGCAGCTTAACAATGAAGCGTAAGCGGAACACCGGTTGGCCCGACGGCGGCCTGCCGCCGGAACGCCCTTTATCTTATGACCACAAAAGCCAGAGTACACTGGCACTGGCAGCAGTTGTAAGAACTGTAAAGGTACCTCCAAGAATAAGCCATTTTCCAAAGTTCATAGGATAACCTTCTTTTTTTACGATTCCCATTGCTACAACATTTGCACTGGCACCAAAAGGAGTAAGGTTTCCGCCAAGACAGGAACCAATCAGAAGTGCAAACATAAACAGTTCTGAACCGGCATAATTATTTGCTTCTGTAGCCATTCCAAACTGAACGGCCATCTGCTGAGCCATTGGAAGCATAACCATAATGTATGGAACATTATCAACAAAACCGGAAATAAGAACGGAAATCAAAAGAATTACGATAAATCCAAGAACCTTCTGACCGCCGCAAAGTGCATAAAGGCTTTTTGCCAGATCACTTAAAAGCCCGGCTCCGCTGATTGCACCAACTACTACGAAAATTCCGATAAGGAAGAAAATTGTTTCCCAGTCCAGTTCTTTAATAAGATTCCATGTTTCTGACTTTGTCTTTTTCTGGCTTGCCATGTACCAGACAATACCTATAAGAGCAAGAATAAATACAAGTCCGCCGGAAGAAAAGTTCATTACAGTTTCCGGAACAAAAGTTTTGAGCCATTCAGAAATGAAAGAAAGGATTCCAAGACCAAAAATCATAGACAGCATCAAAACTGCAGGGAATGAAGAAATTACAGGTTCTCCTTCTACAACTGTCTTATCCTTATATTTTGCAAATACAAACATAAAGAAAATACAGCCGGCAAGAAGTCCAGCCTGAACAATAAAGAAGATTGAAAGATGACCTTCTGCCAGTTTATCTCCTGTTGCAGGAATTACATGATAGAAGAAGTCGTTGAAGTTATAGCCTGCATAAGAAGCAAAAATCATGCTTGGAGGATCACCAACCAGAGTTGCAGTACCTTCAAGATTAGACATAACTGCAAGACCAACCATGAACATTGTAGGATTCATTTTAAGTTTTTTGCACAGGGACAGGGCAATTGGAGCCATAACAAGAACAGTTGCTACATTTTCCACAAAAATCGAAATAATACCTGTCATGGCAAGAATCAATACGATTGCCACACCTGTTGAAGGCGAAACAGAAACAAGCCAGTCAGCAATTTTTGCAGGGACCCTGGAATAAAGAAAAAGAGCCGCAATAGTCATTGCACCCAGATAAATCATAAGAACATTCCAGTTAACAAGATGTTCAAGGGCAAATGTTACTGCAGAAGCTCCTGTTACAAATTCACCTGCGTCATTTACAAAAAGCTGGTTTGTTACAGCCAGACCCAGACAAACCAGAGCTGCCAGAGTTGTAAACCAGACTTTTTTTTCCTGAAATGCAATTACAAGTGCATACATCAGCACAGCAATTCCAAGGATAATCCATTTTAATTCCATACTTTTTCCTTTCTTTCTCTCCAGACTTTGAAGTTAACAATATTTTAATTTAATTTAATTTTTTTTCCTATAGGGGCGGCTGCCGGTAAACCGTCACCGGGCCATCCGGAGTTCCGCGCATAAGCGCTCCATTGCTTCGCAACGGCTTCGCCGCTCCTACTGTCCCTGCCGCAAATTACAGAATAAAAATAGTGTATTCTAATTGAATACAACCCCTAAAAACTCTATAATTAGTGTTAAAGATTTTTTTATAGGAGAAATCAATGACAGTAGCAGAAATCAAAAATGCCAAGATTAAAGCTTGGATTGAAGAATGCGTTAAGATGTGTGAACCAGACAACGTTGTAGTTTGTGACGGTTCAGCAGCTGAATATGACCGTCTCGCACAGATGTGTGTAGATGCAGGTCTTGCAACACCACTGGCTAAAAAGCCACACTCTTTCCTTTTCCGTTCAGATCCATCTGACGTAGCTCGCGTAGAAAAGAGAACATTTATCGCTGCAAAAACACAGGAAGCAGCTGGTCCAACAAACAACTGGATTGACCCGGTAGAACTTAAGGCAACAATGAAAGGTCTTTACAAGGGATGTATGCACGGTCGTACAATGTATGTAATTCCTTTCTGTATGGGTCCACTGGGTTCACCAATCGCTAAATGCGGTGTTGAACTTACAGACTCTGAATACGTTGTTCTCAACATGGACATTATGACACGTGCCGGCGAAAAAGTTTGGCAGTACCTGGGTGATGACTTCATTCCATGTCTCCACTCAGTTGGTAAACCACTTAACAACGGTGCAAAAGACAACGGTGTTTGGGCTTGTGCTCCAGTTGAACAGAAATACATTTCACAGTTCCCGGAAGAACACCTCGTATGGTCTTACGGTTCAGGATACGGCGGAAACGCTCTCCTCGGAAAGAAATGTTTCGCTCTCCGCATTGCTTCAGTTCTGGCTCACGAAGAAGGCTGGCTTGCAGAACACATGCTTATTCTTAAGCTTACAAACCCTAAGGGTGAAGTTAAATATGTAACAGGTGCTTTCCCATCAGCTTGTGGTAAAACAAACCTGGCTATGCTTATTCCAACAATCCCTGGCTGGAAAGTTGAAACAATCGGTGATGATATTGCATGGATGAAGTTCGGAAAAGACGGACGTCTCTACGCTATCAACCCAGAAGCAGGTTTCTTCGGTGTAGCACCAGGAACTTCTGCAGAATCTAACAAAAACGCTCTCGTATCAGCTTCTAAAAACACAATCTTCACTAACTGTGCTCTTACAGAAGACGGTGATGTATGGTGGGAAGGAATCGGATACCCTGCAACAGGTAAACTCGTTGACTGGAAAAACAATACTCGGGATGCTCTTCCAAAGGACAAAGCTCCTAAGGGTGAAGAAATGGCTCATCCAAATGCACGCTTTACAGCACCAGCCGGACAGTGTCCATGTATCGCTCCAGAATGGGAAAACCCGGAAGGTGTTCCAATTTCTGCTATCCTCTTTGGTGGACGCCGTCCATCAACTATTCCTCTCGTACACCAGTCACGCGACTGGAACCACGGTGTATTCCTTGGCTCTATCGTAGGTTCAGAAATCACTGCTGCTTCTACAATCAACGCTGACGAAGTTGGTAAGATTCGCCGTGACCCATTCGCTATCCTCCCATTCTGTGGATACAACATGGGTGACTACTTCCAGCACTGGGTAAACGTAGGTGCTAAAGCAGATCAGGACAAACTTCCTAAGATTTTCTACGTTAACTGGTTCCGCAAGGACGAAAACAACCCTGAACTCCCAGGTGGATTCATGTGGCCAGGATACGGTGACAACTCACGCGTACTTGCCTGGATCTTCGACCGCTGTAACGGTGTTGATAACTGTGTTGAAACAGCTATCGGTTACATGCCAAAAGAAGGTGCAATCAATACAGAAGGTCTTCCAGAATACTACAAGAAGACTCTTCCAGAAATCCTCAAGGTTGATACAGAAGGATGGCTTAAAGAATGTAAGGATATCCGTGAAAACCACTACCCAAAATTCGGTTCTCACCTTCCAAAAGAACTTTCAGCTTGTCTCGACGACCTGGAAGCTCGCTTGAGCAAATAAGTTAGCTAATTACTAACAAGCAACACCCTCTGGCAACAGAGGGTGTTTTTTTAATTAGTCTGCTGACAGGTCGTCGAAGACGACTTCGATTGCGGGTATAGCGTAGCGAAATATACCCGCAAAGCACCTGTGTCAAGGCTTTAAGCGAAGCGTGCCTTGACACAGGTGCAAGCACGCCTTTCAAAATAGTTTAGTTAATTACTAACAAGCAACACCCTCTGGTAACGGAGGGTGTTTTTTTTTAATTAAACTGCTGACAGGTCGTCGAAGACGACCTCGATTGCGGTTAATCCTATAACCTGCAATGCTATAGAAAAAGTGCCGGAACATACCGACAATACTTCGTGCCTTATGATATTCAAGCTGAAAGTTATTTTTCAGCGTTCCCCAGTCGGATTCAATGATGCTTCTGTGCTTGATATGATAGCATTCAAAACGGCTCATAAGTCTGTTCATATTTTTTCTTGGAGCAGATTCAAATTTGATTCCCTTTTCTTCCATTCGTTTTAAAACATCTTTTTTCTGTAAATACCCTGCATCCGCAAATATTGTCCCCTTCACAACTTCTGGCACGGTAAGATGAAAATGGTTGAGAATATGAAAAATAGAAAATCATTTATTGG
>JAEDGQ010000116.1 GCA_016297415.1 Treponema sp. | reverse complement strand
ACTCCTTTGCGCCATTTTTCAATACAAAATCAGTTATAATGCGTTTGCCCTGTTGGGTCAGCCCCCTCTGATTTAATGCATTAAAAAGAATTAAACAACTTCTGTTACAGAATGGATAAACTTAAATGTATCCATAAAACCTGTATCTTCAATTGCCTTTCTTGCGGCAGAAGAAGGATTCATCATATAAAGACTATGTCCCGAATCTTCTGCATCATTAAAGCCTGCCATAATAAGACCAACACCTGCAGAATCAATTGCTTCTACCATAGAAAGATCCAGTACCAGATTTGTATCAAGCACCATGGAAAATACTTTTGTTTTTAATTCATCACAAGTGTAAGAATTAATTACACCGGAAAGCTCCATTAACAGATAGTTGGAACCATATTTTTCAACAACTTTTAACTGATCCATTTAAATCCCCCTTTTATTTGTTAAGGCGCTTGATTACGAGAATTGAAACATCATCATCAAGCCCTTTTGACAGGAAGTTGAGAGATGTCTGGTACATAGAACGTGCCAGATTTGATGCTGTAAAAGAAGTACCTTCTGTAATGGACTTCTGAATTCTTTCCTTGCCGTAAATTTCACCACGGAGAGATTTTGAATCAATAAGACCGTCAGTACATGTTACAACAATATCACCTGGATTCAGTTTTACTTTCTTTACTTTAATAAGTCTGCTGATATCCTTAACAAAACCAAGAACACGACCGTCACCCTGAATTTCAATTACGTTGTTGTATGAACGGGTATAAAGGAAAAGAGCAGGAACACCGCAGTTAATGTAATAAAGAGTATCATCTGTAAAATCAATAAGCCCAAAGATTCCTTCAAAGAAGGTTCCTTTTGGAAGATTAAAACGGATAAACTGATTTACTTTTTCAACCAGCAGCTTAAAGTCTCTAGTTTCTTCAAGATAAGTACGGATGATGGATTTTACGATTACCATGGACATTGAAGCCGAAATACCCTTACCGCTCAAGTCGCCAAGAACAAAAATATGACGCTTGTCTGTAAGACGGATAAGGTCAACAAATTCACCACCAATATTGTGGGCATGTTCCATGATATAACCTGTATCGAAATGAGGATTCTTTACAGGATCCATGTTTTCCTGAATAGATTCGATAATCTGGGAAGACATACGGATTTCACGGTTAATAGTACCTACAATCGACTGGTGAGCAATATTCTTCATGTAGTAACCGAATACAAAGAAGTATGAATAGAACTTTGTAAAAGTATTGAAGTCATAATCTGCGTAAATGTTTCCACCGGCTTTTTCCCCAAGAATAAGGGCACCAATAATACGGCGGCCTTCTGTCAGCAGAATAATTGCATCAGAATTTGTTTCAGCGAACAGCTTCAGAATATTTTTCTTTTCATTTTCACTTGTATGACTGTTTTCAATTACACTTTTAAGAACAATCTGTCTGTTTTCAGAAAGAAGGGCATCAAGAGCAGGATTCTTTGTATCAACAGAAATATGTCTCTGATTTTCCTGATCAAAAATCGAAACAAGCTTTCCTTCTGATTCTACAAGAACATGCATTTCCGAAAGACCAAGATTGTGAATCAAAATATTCTGCATGGAACGAACGATTTCTTCTGGTTCACCGGAATAGTCCATTTTAGAAAGAGATTCTTCAAGAGTTTCAGCATACTGGAAAGAACGGAAATACTGTTTTTTTGTAAGGAATTTTGTAATCTGATAAGAAATTGTAATACAAACAAGAATTACAAGACAAATCTGAACAAAGAAAATTAAAGGCGATTTTGAAAACTGCGGCCACAAACGAGGGAAGAAGATTCCTGTAATTACGGCCGGAATCAGATAACATAAAGTGAATGTAATAAAACCACCTACAACATATTTGATGTCGTACAAAAAGTTCTGTCTTGAATTATAGGAAAGAATTACAAGACTGATACCACCTGGCAGAAGAGAAAGAGTTGAGAACATCTTTACGCGGTCGCAGGCTTTTGTAATAGCGTATGAAGTAAACCAGAAAGCAACAAGAGCAATGGCACTCATAATTGTTTTCTGCATATTAAGCCTGTCGTCTTTGTTTTCTGCACGGAGAATCATAATAAGAACTGCAAGAGATGGAAGTGCATATTGAGAAAGACCAATTAAAAAATCAGCCCATGTTACAGGAAAGTAGTTTGTAAGACGACCGGAGAACAAAGGCACAGCGTCTACGCGAATTCCAAGAAAGTCAGTAATTGTAAGGTCTTCTACTTTTGAAAAACAAACCCAGGTAAAGAATATTCCTGCCGCAATACGCAGAATTTTTGCAGGCAATTTTCTTTCGTAAGATGGAAAGTGAATACAGTAAAGACAAAAATCAACAGAGTACATTGCAAAACAGATAACAGAAACTCTGTAAAAGAAGAGAGGCATGCGTTCCAGATAGTTAAGGTTTGTCCATACAGTTCCAGCCATAAAAGCAGTGGCAAGCGCCATCCAGACACTCATGGAAACAAGCGGATTTGTTACATCTTCTTTTGACTGACTGTCAATATAAACGGCAAGTCCTACAAAGAACACAGCCATTACAAGATTAAGAAATACGTAAATCATTTTTCACTACTCCCCTTATCCCTGAACCTTAGCTACAAGCATTGTAAGGTCATCATGAAGTTTAGTATCAGCATTGTAGTTCATTACAAGATTTACAATGTCATCAATAAATTCTTTTGGCTCTTTTGCAGCACTCTTTTTAATTGTGTCAGTAAAGAGTTCTGTATCACCAAGTTCAACTTTATCTTCATTCATAACTTCAGAAACACCGTCGGAAGCCATCATAATAAGGTCGCCGGAGAAAAGCCGCTGTTCACTTACCTCAACTTCATCAATAGGAATAATACCTACAATTGAACAGTTTGAAGAAAGAGACTTGATTCTGTAACCTTCTGGTGAACGGGTTACGATAATCGGATCCGACATGGAAGCATTTACATAACGGATTGTCATTTTCTGGGTATCAATAATACCCATAAAAAGTACAGTATATTTATCCTGAAGATGCATTCCTTTAATGGCTTTATCTACAGCCTGAATAATTCCAGGAAGATCTTCTTTGTTTTCCTTAATTTTTACGGTGTTCATTACAAGCCCCATAACAAGGGCTGCGGCAAGACCTTTACCTGAAACGTCACCAAGCATTACAAGGGTCTTGTTTTCATCAATAGGAAGAACAGTGTAGTAGTCACCGGAAACGTTAATAAGAGGACGGAAATAAGCAGCAAGCTTCAGACCTTTTGGTTCAGGCATACTCTGAGGAAGGAAGGAGCGCTGTGTTTCAGCAAGCTGTTCCCATTCTTTTGACAGTTCAGAAATTTCAGAAAGGTCCGAAATAGTCTGGGCACGGCGCTGAAAACGTTCAATTTCTTCCTGCAGACGAGGATAAATTTCAAGGTCAAACCGTCTTGTATAACGACAGAAAACAAAAAAGTGATATCCGCCGGAACTGATAAAAAAACCTCTGGCATTTTTTGATTTAGAAACTACACCAAGGTTTTCTCCCAGAAAGAACACCCCTTCTTTCCAGTCAACAGGATAGTATCTTTCCATTTTGTCCATAAGTTCCTGATTACTTGTAAAACGGGCAGGACTGTTGTAAAGAACGTAATTATTTTTTCTGTCTACATAAAGAACAGAACAGTCAGCTTTAATTTCGAGAATTTCAGAAATAAGGTTGTAAAAATCTTCACGGGAATAACACTGACGGAGACGGTCAGTAAACTCAGTTAAAAAAGCTGTAGCTCCTGAACGCATAATTGTATGTTCCAGATGAAGGCGTATCATACCGTAAATGGAACTGGCAGTAAGCAGAAGAATACAGAACAGAACAGCAGTTACAGTTGTAGGGAAAGTGTTAGTATAATCCACGAAGTCATTGATTTTTGTCTGAGGCACAAGGAAAACCGCCAGGGCAATAAAAATCAATGCAATCAAACAGTAAACTACACCAAGAAAAATACGTCTTCGCGCTTTGAACATAAAAACCTCGTAATCACATATTCAGTTAAGAATAGACTTTTATATTAGTTTATCGGCGCAAACACTCTCCTACATAATGATTTTATCTGAGCATATCCTTAGTAATTTTATAAACAGAAGCACAGTTGTGGCACACAATTTCCAGCGGGTCCGGATCATGGGCTATAATATCTTCAAGTTCAGCTTTTGGCATATGTTTAATATGCTGAGCGTAGTATTCTGCACTGCAAGGACAGTCAAAAATTACATCTCTGTTAAGAACTGCACTTGGATTAAATTCACGGAAAAGACCATAAATAACGTCTTCCATATCTCCGCCGTCAGCAAACCATTTTCCGATACTAGGCATGGCCCGGAAAGCGTTTTCAACTTTTATAAGAAGTTTTTCACTTTCAGCATCCCTGTCTTCGCTGTTTTCAACCTGTTCAGTTTTGAGGGCAGCTTTACCGCCGGCTTTTGGCATAACCTGAAGAAACATACCACCGGCACCAGTTACACGACCTTTCTGGTCAAACTGAATGCTTGTATTAAAAGCAGTGTGTATCTGTTCACTCTGGTAAAAATAATAAGCCAGGTCCTGGGAAATATTTTTATAAACGATTGGAACCATACCAACCTGAGGAGCCTTCATACCCTCCCCCATGCGGCTAATAGTCAAAGTTCCGTCACCAAAAAAAGGCTTTAAATCCCAGTTTTCAAGAGGAGCATCAAGAGGAATAGGATTCTGCAAAAGCTGTCCCCTTACATAACCGGTAGAATCAGCTTCAACAGAAAAACCTACAGCAGGTCCGTTTGTTTCGTATCGGAAATTTAAATGTTCCCTGCCCTTCATAGTCGGAATCAAAAGAGCAGCACAAAGCTCAGCCTGCCCGAGAAGCAGAGTTTCAAGAATACCAAGATGGTGATTTGCACGCATCTGATTTACAAGTCGTGTACCGTTAAAAAAAGCACCACGCACCAGTCCGTCAGCCATAACGAATATAGTCATTTCGTCTTTATGAATAGAATCCAAATGTTTCAAAAGTTCTTTATCAGTAATTTCAGCTTTAATCATACCCTTAATATACAGAATTTTTTAAAAATCGAGAATAGAAAAAAGGGCGTTTCCCCTGCGGGGTCGCTGCGTTCCGGGTTCCGCTGCCGCTCCATTGCTCCGCAACGGCTTTCGCCGCCCTGCACATCGCTAATATGTTGTGTCTTCTGTCAAGAATAAAAATCAGATAAGATCATTCGGCAAT
>JAEDGQ010000115.1 GCA_016297415.1 Treponema sp. | reverse complement strand
TTCACGACTGGAAGCCATTTTTAGCAGGGAATATATTATAATGCGTTTGCCCTATCTTAAACAAAAAAAAACTGCCCTCCAGAAATGTATGCTGAAGAAGCAGTCTTTTTTTGCATCAAACTATTTTCTAGTCTTCCATGTTTTTGTAAGTTTCAAACTTAGCAATCATATCTGGATCCTTGTTTTTATCCAGAAGTGATACTACTACTGCAAGAATAAGACATACAACAAAACCTGGAACGATTTCGTAAAGTCCGAGAACAGGATGATTTGTAAAGATTTCTGAAGCTTTCTGCATTGCAATTTCTTTTGCAGCTTCAACAGTTCCTGCATCAACTACTGTGTGAACCAGACATGAAGCAATGATGTTTTTAAGGTTGTGCCATATAACAACTGTAATACCACCACCGATAATACCGGAAATAGCACCTTTAGCTGTTGCACCCTTCCAGTAAAGTGCGAGAAGAACAAGAGGTCCGAATGTAGCACCAAAACCTGCCCATGCGTAAGAAACAAGACCAAAGATTGAACTTTTGTCATTAAGGGAAAGAAGAAGTGCAACAAGTGCAATAAAGAATACAGTAAAGCGGCTGATATTCAAAACTGTTTTTTCATCAGCGTTTTTATTGATAAGACCTTTGTAAATATCCTGACCTACAGCAGAAGAAGCAGCAAGAAGCTGAGAGTCTGCTGTAGACATTGAAGCTGCAAGAATAGCACAGAGGAATACACCGGCAATAAATGCAGGATACATTTTCTGCATTGTAGCAGAGAATACAGTTTCAGCATCACCAGTTGCTGCAATTGCACCTACAGTTTCAGCTACGCTTTCTCCACCATTAAGAAGAATTCCATGTTTAAGAAGGTAAACAGTACCAAGAGTACCGATAATGAATGTTCCAACGTAAGAAATAATCATCCATGTAATGCCTACACGGCGTGCTTTTTTTACATTTGCAGAAGAATCAATACCCATAAAGCGAACGATGATGTGTGGCATACCGAAGTAACCAAGACCCCATGCAAGAGCTGAAACAATGCTCATTCCCTTATAAGTTGAGTTTGCACCAAAAGCATTTTTCATAGCTTCACCAAAATCTCCGGCAAGAGCCTGAGCACTGAAACCTTTTACAGCTTCGATTGAAGCAGCCGGGCCGCCGAGAGCGATTACTGCGATAGTTCCAGAAATTACAAAAGCAACGAAAATCAGGGCACCCTGAACAAAGTCTGTTGTACAAACAGCAGTATAACCACCAGTAATTGTGTAACAAAGAATTACAACAAGCCCGATGGCAAGACCTGCATGGTATGGAAGACCAAATACAGAGTTAAAAAGTTTTGCACAGGCAACAAAGCCTGATGCTGTATAAATTGTAAAGAAGAATACAATAAAGATTACAGAAATAACTGAAAGTATATGGCTCTTATCCTTAAAACGGTTTGAAAGGAATTCAGGAATTGTAATTGAGTCACCAAATACTACAGAACACTTGCGGAGCTGTTTAGCAACAAAAAGCCATGCAAGGTATGTACCACCAATAAGACCAAGAGCAGTCCAGAAAGTTTCTTTGATTCCACCAAGATAACAAAGACCTGGCAGACCCATCAAAAGCCATGCTGAAGAGTCAGAAGCTTCTGCAGAAAGAGCTGTTACCCAAGGACCAACTTTGCGTCCACCAAGGAAGAAGTCTGCAGAACTGTTGTTCTTGTTAGCTGTGCGAAGACCGATGTAAATCATCATGCCCAGATAAAGAACAAATGCAATAATTTTTGCAATCATTACAGAATCCATTTTTTTCTCCATATTGCATTCTCTGTTTCTTTATATAAGAACGCAACAACAAACTACTTTAATTGATATAACAGTTTTTTTCAATTATATAGAGCTTTTATTTGGTCTTAAATATGGAAAATTTCAACACAAAAATCTTCTTTAATCATTTAGGATTTTTTATTAAAATGAGTTTATGGAATTTCTTGAATTAAACGATTTAACATTTACATATCCGCCAGTAGAAGGTGATTTGGACTCAGAGGGTAAACAGATAGTTCCTCAGCCTGTTTTTGAACATTTTTCAGCTCAGCTTCCGGGAGGCTGTTTTGTAAGTTTTGTAGGCCAGAACGGATGCGGAAAAACAACTCTCTTAATGCTTGCTTCAGGCCGCATAAATCCAGACAGCGGATCAGTTAAGCTTCTTGGAAAAAATCCTGCCGAACTGGATCAGGAAAACAAAAATCTCCTTGCCAGCGTAATCTACCAGAACATGGAATTTGAAAGCGAAGAAAAAGTAAGCCAGCTTCTGTCCCAGGTTTATTCAGGTGGTGCACTTAAAGGCAAAGCAAAAGCAATCCGTGGAGAAGGAGATCTTCTGGCAGAAGTTATCGACATTTTTGAACTTAAAGATGTTCTGGATCACAGCCTTACACATCTGAGCAAAGGCGAAATCCAGAGAGTAATTCTTGCCTTCAGTCTGCTTTATGGAAGTGCCAGTGTTTTTATGGATGAACCAATGTTTGCCATGGAAGACCGTCAGAAAGAAAAAAGTCTTTCTTATCTTAAAGATTTTATTAAAGCCACAGGAACAACAATTTACTGTTCAATGCACGAACTTGACCTGACAAAAAAATATGCAGATCAGGTACTTCTTTTCTATCCAAACCGCGACATGAGTTTTGGAACTCCGGAAGAAGTTTTAACAAAAGAAGATCTTGAAAAAGCTTATGGAATCCCTGCCCAGATGCTCAAAAATAAAGAAGATCTTAATCGGGAACAGCTTAAAGCAATTTCAGATCAGTATACAGATCATAAAGCATAAAAAAAGGACCGCCTGCCCCCTCCAACTAGCGGGGCTCAAACACCGCCCCGCAACGCCGGTCTTTTATTCATTAAAACTTTTACCGTTAATTTTTAAAAGCTGGTTTGTATCAACAACTTCATAAGTTCACAACTTTTTACGCCGCTAAAAACACGGCTGCCATTCTGGCGGATTCCTTATTTTTTATTTACAACCTTATACTTTTTTACAACAAAAATTCCGTCTTTAAGGACTTCAAATCCCACAGGCTGTGAACTGTCAATTTTTCCTTTCAGTTCAATAAGATTTCCCTGTAAGGCAGTAATATCATTTAAAGTAAATTTTTCACCTTCCGCAACTGCAATTGTAAAAACCCTGCCGTCTTCAGTAACAAGTCCCGGATAAGCAAAAGGTTCATTTCCATACCAGTTAATATAACCAGTAACAACATCAGAAGAATCAGTTCTTCCCCTTGCAAAACAAAGCCCCGCAAGAGAAACAACAATCAAAAGAACTGAAAAGATTTTTTTCATAGAGTCCTCCTACTGAATGATGATGCAAAGATTTACACAGTCTGCGCCGTATTCTGTAAAATCAAGAACCATCTGTCCGGCTGATGTTTTTTTGATTCCATGAATCTGAAAACCAAATCCTGGACGAAGATCCATACTGTATCTGTTATAATCTAAGATTAAAGGTCCTTTAAAGTCATATTCACTGTAAACTCTGTCGGCAAAGTATTCTTCAAAAGTCTGTGTATTTGATACCTTCATCAGTGCAGGTGAATAATCAGGATGCCAGATGTTATAGGCTGTCATGGGATATTTATATGTTTCATAACTCAAAGTCTGTGCTGCATTTTTATTATGAGTGTAAGAAGCGGCATCAGCTGCACTTGTACCGGTTATTGCAAGAAGATACTGCTTATACAGTTCCGGCATGGAATAACTTTTAGAAGAGAATTCTTTTACAGCATTCAAAACAGATTCTTCATCTACATACTTATTTACGGACATCTCCTTTACAAAAGCAGCACCACCGTACTGACGGGCAAGCCATGAACCGAAAGTAAAAGCATTTCCGTAAGAAATGGCAGAATTTTTTTCAAGATATTCAAAGGTTCCGCTCATCCAGTAAGTACCATTAAATCCCTGAGTTCTGCTTTTTGGAGAGTTTTTATCGCTTAACCCGAGATATGACTGCATCATGTCTTCGCAAAGCATACTCAGCATTTCGTTGTACCAGGTAGATGGACTTCCCGCTTTTTTCATGTTTTTCTGGTTCCAGTTAATCATGTGCTGAAACTCATGGGCCAGGGTTGAAATTGTTAAATCAAAATTTGTGTTTGCATATTTAGAATCAATATAAAAATACTTACCCGCATTGGATTTTGAAACAATATCTAAACGGCCAGGTCCGTATGTATAATCTTTTGAATAGAAGTAGCCCAGGATTCCATTATCTGAAACACCAATATCGTAGATTACAATGTTTACCATGGTTCCTGTATCACTTACAGAAGTCATATCTTCAAAACGCTGAGTATTATAATTAATGATCTCATTAGATTCGTCACCAAAGACATGTGTAATGTATGGATATATAGCATCAAAAGAATCGGCAAATTTCTGTGCCACTTCCTCATTTACTTTTGTTCCGTCCGAAACTTTAGAATAATAATCGTTCACAATCCACACATAGCAGTTTGTGCCAACAGCCCTCAGAGTTGCCGGCTTTTTTTCATAAGAGTTCATTCCGGAATTAACATCTACAAAAATGTCTTTTTGGTCGCCTTTTTTCCATATTTTGCTTCCGGCCTCAGTTGAATAAACAGGTTCTGTTACTGCTGCAGAACGGGCTGCAGAAGGTGTAAATTCAGGAAGTGGATCTGCCTTAAAATGTTTTCTTACAAATCCTTCTTCCGGAATTGCAGGAATTTCTACCGGATTTAAATCCATGGCTGCACGATTTATGCCTGAATCAACCACAACTCCACGGACATCTCTAGCTTTAACAACTGTGTCTCCCATATTTACAGGAACAACATAAAGGTTTTTTCCTTCCGGAACATTTGAAATTACCAGAGTTTTTACTTCAGGACTAACATATTCTGCAGGCATTGAAGAACTATAATCCCAGTTAGCAGTTTCTGTTGCACGCACAGTAGAATAGTTAGAAGATTCCGATGATTCCTCAAGGAGATCAAAGAGAATTTCACAACCGGTAAAAGAGATAACAATTAAACTAAGACCGGCTGCGAAAAGTGATTTTAAAACTAAAGCTTTACTTTTTGTCATAATTACTCCGTTTTTTTTTGCGCAAAAAATTCCCTTTTGGAATGTCACCTATATTATATGTCAATTCGTTGAAAAATCCCTCAAAAAGACCTAATATTACGTGATTTTATCTATAATATAACAAAGGATTCACAGGATTACTTATGAATATCTGCCTTTTTTCAA
>JAEDGQ010000114.1 GCA_016297415.1 Treponema sp. | reverse complement strand
TGCTAGCATGCGGTTTCGACAAGACGTTTTCACGACTGGAAGCCATTTTTAGCAAGGAATATATTATAATGCGTTTGCCCTGAGGCATTTTTCATTTCTCTTTTGAACTTAGAAGCTGGTTAAGCATAAGAAGTCTTCCAATGGTTTCAGGAAGAATATCCCTGATTAATTTTGTTTCTGAACTGTCAGTAATACTTTCTGCCTGTTCAATCATATCACTCATAACAGGTGGAACAGCATTAAAAATGTATTTAATCTCTTTCAAATCATACTGTCTATGGGTTAAAAGAGGATTAAAAGATTCCAGATTGTTCTGGGGGTAAAATTTGCATGGTTTCCAGACAATCTGCCTGTTTTTATCATAATTTCCGCTGGCTCCAAAAAGCCTGCAGATAAAGGCTCTTCCATTGTAAATTGAACAGTGATAGTCGTTAGAAGAATTGTAGAAAGGACAGGCTTTTCCATTTTCAAAAGGAAATATTCCTTCAGCAATTTTTAATGCAGTCTCAGTCTGATTTACTAAAAGCCAGTAAGCCATATAAAGAGCTTCACATTCAAGTAAATCAGGCTCAAAATTCTGGCAGCAGGAACCACATCCGGAAGGACAGTAAAATCCGGATTTTTTATACCATTCAGACTGATGTCCTTCAATTCGTTTATAACATGCTTCAACTTTTTTAATGACATCTCCTTCCCAGGTGTCCTTCAAAAGTTCAAAAAAGTCGTTTTCATTTTTCATAAAAATTAAAGCCGTAAACAATTCAATGCAAAATAACGCTAAAATTTTTTACGGCCTCATTGCCTCACACAGTTTCTCTAATAAGCCTTATCGTGAACTCGCCGTTCGCTTCCCTCACTTACCAAGTTTTGCTTTCGCAAAACTCGCACCATACCTTTTCTCAGTAAGCTTTATCGTGCACTCGCCGTTCGCTTCCCTCACTTACCGAGTTTTGCTTTCGCAAAACTCGCACCATGCCTTTTCTCTAATAAGCCTTTTCATGAACTGCTGCAATAGCGCGTCCACTTGGTTCGTTTGCATTTTTCCATGCTTCGTCCCATTCCAGGGCTTTGGCTGTAGAACAGGCAACGCCTGCTTCGTGTGGAGGACAGAGCGCTGCTGTCGGGCTTGGGAACAGCTTTTCGTAGATTTCCCGGTAGTAGTATTCTTCTTTTGTAGAAGGAGTGTTTACAGGGAAGCGTTTTTCTCTCTGGGCAAATTCTGCATCGCTAACCTTTGAGTTTGTAACTTCCTTAAGTGTATCAATCCAGTTGTATCCTACACCGTCAGAGAACTGTTCCTTCTGTCTCCATGCAATGCTTTCAGGAAGCAGGTCTTCAAAAGCCTTGCGGAGAATCCATTTTTCCATGCGCTGTTTACCGTCCGGCATCTTAATGTTCATTTTGTCGCTGGGGTTAAGTCCCATGGCAACATCAATAAAGTCTTTATCAAGGAAAGGAACGCGTCCTTCAACACCCCATGCCATAAGTGACTTGTTTGCCCGGAGACAGTCATAAAGATGAAGCTTGCTCATTTTGCGAACCAGTTCTTCGTGGAATTCCCGGGCATTTGGAGCCTTGTGGAAGTACAGGTAACCGCCAAAAAGCTCATCGGAACCTTCACCGGAAAGTACCATCTTAATACCCATAGACTTGATTACACGGGCAAGAAGATACATTGGAGTAGAAGCACGAACTGTAGTAATGTCATAAGTTTCAATGTGATAGATTACATCAGGCAGAGCATCCAGAGCTTCCTGAATTGTAAAGTGAACTTCGTGGTGAACAGTACCAATGTAGTCAGCAGCCTTCCGGGCAGCAGCCAGGTCAGGAGAGCCTTCAAGACCAATTGCAAAAGAGTGGAGCTGAGGCCACCATGCAGCTTCTTTAGAATCAGATTCAACACGTTTTTTAGAAAATTTCTGAGTAACAGCTGCAATAATAGACGAATCCAGACCGCCGCTCAAAAGAACACCGTAAGGAACGTCAGACATAAGCTGAGCTTTAACGGCACTTTCAAGACCGTTACGAACTTTTTCAATAACAGCAGGGTTAATTACTTCGCCCTTTTCGTCAGTTGCTTTTGGAGCAGACTTAACTTTGTCATAAGATTCCCAGTCACGCTGGTACCATTTAACCGGTTTTTCGTCTTTTGAATAAAGATAGCTTCCGTTAGGGAATTCTTCGATAGTTACACAGTGACCTTCAAGGGCCTTAAGTTCAGATGCAACATAGAAGCGGCCCTGTTTGTCCCGGCCCTGATAAAGAGGAATTACACCTATTTCATCACGGGCAATAAGGTAAACATCGTTTTCAGAATCATAAAGGGCAAAGGCAAAAATACCACTAAGTTCTTCAATCATTTTAGTAAAGTCACCGCTTCTGCGATATTTTTTGTAAAGGGGAATAATAGATTCACAGTCAGAACCAGTCTGAAAATCATATTTTCCTTCAAATTTCTTGCGGATATCCATGTGGTTGTAAATTTCACCGTTGGCAGCAAGAATGATTTTTCCGTCATCACTTACAAGAGGCTGTTTACCAGACAAGGGGTCTACAATCGAAAGCCGTTCATGAGAGAGAATAGCATTATTGCCAGTGTAAACCCCGCTCCAGTCCGGACCACGATGACGAATAGTTTTAGACATTTCAAGAACCTGATTGCGCAGTTCTTCCTTCAAACCTTCGTCAATTGGCTGAGATCCAGTGCTTAAATCAAATGCACCAACAAATCCACACATATACTTTTCCTCCTGTCATGTGAAATATGGGCGTCCCGGCTAACGCCGTCGGCTGTTCCACCCTTCGCTAACGCTCATCCTCCTCAGCTGAAACAAGTTCAGCTTGCGGTGGACGGCTTCGCCGGGGTTCCATAGCCTGACGCATTACAAATTATTGCAGACAAAAAAAAGAGGCCGTAGACACATTCCCGAACCATTTCGGAAACATATCTACGACCTCTTTGTCGTTTATGCTCTTAATTTAACAAGTCGACCATTTTTATGCAATAGTGCAGGCTGTTTTTTGTATAAGATGCACGATTATGGGGTGACGGCCAGGATTTTCAACTAAAAATTGATTCAAAATATTATTTATCTAGCGCAATACGAATGACCCAATTATATGGTGTTGAACATTGCAGAATAGATGGTGCTCAATCTTATGAGGTTTTCAGAACGCTGAAAGATGCAAAAGTAACAACAAATTTGACAACAAATAAGTTGTAAAATATAATGCAAATAGTTACTGGAGGTGGCATTATGAAAGCAATGAACGCATTAAACGTGCTTGATTCTATAATTCCCATAAGTCTTTTTAATAAGGGACAGGCAAACAAGATTTTTGCTGATGTAAAGAAATTTGGAACTCGTATTGTTGTAAAAAACAATGTACCTGAATGTATTCTGATGAGTCCGCAAACCTATCAGCAGATGATGGAAGAATATGAAAACGCCATTCTTGTGGCTGAGGCTGAAAAACGTCTGGCAAAAAACAGTGAATATATTTCGCATGATGCTGTTATGAAAGAATTTGGTCTTGAGGAGTCGGACTTAGACGATGTGGAAGTAAATCTGGAGTAAGAGATGGCTTGGGAAATAAAGTATCATCCGCTTGCAAAAGAAGAGCTTGCACGTCTTGACGGTTCTGTCCGTAAGATAGTTTTAAAAGGAATTATTAAAGTCTCTGCTAATCCAAAACCCCAAAGTGAAGGTGGCTATGGGAAGCCTTTAGGGAACAAAGCTGATAATGATTTAACAGGACTGTTAAAGATAAAATACCGCGACATTGGAATCAGGGTTGTTTATAAACTTGTGGAAGATGAAGAAACGCACGATATGTATATTCTTGTAATTTCTGCAAGGGCTGATAACGAAGTTTACGATTTGGCTGGAAAAAGGAAATAACACAAAACATAAAATTCAAAGCCGACAAACCGGTCAAGCCGGTTTGCGGTTTAACCCGTTGTTATGTGGACGCCCGCTACTTGAGGCGCTTGGAGTAAAAGTATGAAAATCATTTGCTGGAATGTTCATTATGATGTTAACGACAAAAAATACAGTCATATAATGGAAAATGAATGCGATATTCTGATTTTGCTTGAGGTTACCTATAAAAGTTATGATTTTTTAAAATCAAATTGGGATTATTCACTGTGGTATAATGACACATTGTATGAAAACAAAAGTGATTATGGAATTGCCATCTTCTCAAAAAAGTATAAACTTGATTTTACTGAAAATTTCAATCGAAACCTTCGTTATGTAATTCCCTTAAAAGTATTTGATAAAGAGAAGTTCCTGTTTTATTTGTTTTCTGTATGGACGAAGCCAATTCCTATAAATTACTCATGGTGAATTTGATAATGACATAAAAGGAAAAGACAAGTATCAGGGATTGTCTGATCACTGTCCAATATTCATTGAGATAAAAGAAATATAGATTACCTGTTTTACGACTATTGCATATTTTATTGACAATACTTCCGTTTGACGTCAGTATATAATTATGATAAATTCATTTGGAGATTCTGAAACGGAATTAATTTATAAAGGTCAGAGAAGAAAAAAAACTTCCGCCGACTATTCACAATGTTGCCCGACGGAAACTCCGAATGATAGCGGCCGCAAAGGAAGTAAAAGATTTACAAATTCCGCCAGGAAATAATCTTGAACAACTTGTAGGAAATCTTGCAGGGCTTTGGTCAATCCGTATAAACGACCAATGGAGAATTGTATTTACCTTTGAGAATGGAGGAGCGGACAATGTTAGAATCACAGATTACCACTAATGACAAATTACCGAATATTCATCCTGGAGAAATCCTGAAGGAAGAATTTCTTGTTCCGATGAATATTTCTGCATATCGCCTTGCAAAAGAAATTAAAATTCCTCAGACCCGTATTTCAGAAATAATTCATGGACATCGTTCCATAACAGCTGACACAGCAATTCGATTTTCAAAGTTTTTTGGAACAACCGCAGAGTTTTGGCTTAATCTCCAGAATCTTTACGATTTAGAAGAAGAAGAGAAAAAGCATGCACCAGAGTTTGAAACAATAAAGATGTATGCTTATGCATAAAATCACATAACAAGAAGTTTAAAGCCGACACAGGCTCAAGGCCTGTGCAGTTTAACTCATTGTTCCCCAGCAGGAAACCCATTTGTTATAAGTCTGCATTTTTGCAGTGTTTTTTTAGATTGGGCACAAGTTTTTCTGTTTCCCAGGGCAAACGCATTATAATATATTCCCTGCTAAAAATGGCTTCCAGTCGT
>JAEDGQ010000113.1 GCA_016297415.1 Treponema sp. | reverse complement strand
TACATCATTTTCATCCCTTGTAACTGTTTTAATAGAATTATCCTTAAATCCAATAATTTCGGTTTTACAAATATCTCTTGTTTCATTTCTTCTGCCTACAGTCACCCTGTCCTGTGCATAAGTAGAAACATAGGTCAGTTCTGAAACTTCTGGAGGGGTATAATCGTAAACCATCTTAAAGTTTTCAACTTTTTCTTTTCCAGCATTATCAACTGCTGCAACAGAAAGAAGATAAATACCTTGCGGAATATCTTTTTCAGAGAAATCAAATTCAATTCCTTCAGGGAATTCTGCAATCGCTCCAACCGAAGGAAGGCTTTTTTCTCCAACTTCAATTTTTTGCTGGCCGTCATAATAATCTGTATATAACGGATCGAGGAATACTTTTAATTTTGCAGGTTTACTTCCTGTATCTGTAACAACACCTTTGACTTTAACCTTGAGAGCTTTAGCACCAATATTCAAATGCTTAAAGTTGTTTGGCTTTGTATGATCAACATTATCTTTCTTTTCTACCTTCGTCCAGCTGCCATTTTCCAGAAGCTGTTCAACTTCCAAATCAACAAAGTCAGGAGGATCGCTGTCAATTGTAGCACCTGTAAAATAGAATTTCTGGAATGAACTTTTTAATGGAATTCCTTCTGACGAAACCATATCTTTTGAAATCTTGAATTCAATTTCTGTAATCTTTGGCGGAAGATTACTTTGATTGACTGGTACATTCAAGATTGCTTTTGTTACATCAAAATAAGGGCATCCATAATGAGCCAAAAGGTTTTCTGTAGTTCCCCGGATGTTCATTGTGTAATTTTTATAAACTAAGGAAGAACCGCTTTCATCACCTGCATTTCTGTATGCGTAATACAAAATTTCTTCATCTGAATTTTTTATTGTATTTCCATCTACTTCAGCAGGATACAAATCATATAGGTCTTCGGTTATTCCCATTTCTGAAAGCTCTTCTTTTGTCCAATAAATAGAAGATGCATCCATAGCTTTGTTAAAAATAAATTTCAACATGCTGTCTATATAAACTCCCTCATTTTTAAAGCCTGGAACAAAATCCATGACTACAGGGCGCTCTCCATTTTCGGCAATGATTTTTACAGCCATATCAGTTTTAAGAACTTCAACCATAACATCTTTACCGTCATTATCAAATTTCAAAACATCGTTCACTTCCAGGTTTGTTGCAGCATCAATTACTTTCCATCCGGTAAATGCATAGTCGCCGTCTTCTGAATATCTCAGATTAAAAGTATTTCCGCTGTAGTACGATTTGTCTTCCGACGGGATGGTATTTCCATGACTTGCAATGAAGGATATGTTCAGCTTAGTCCTTTCAACACAAACTGGGGAAATGATTACACGCTCATTTTCCTCAAGACCGAATATAATCTTTGCGGAGAATTCCATTTTGTTTTCTGAAATTTCATAATCAAGGAATTCCTTTATTCTTTCCTCCGAAATTTCATTTCCGCTCTGATCTTTAAAACACCATCCTGTAATATTATATGCTCCTTTAGGTGTGAATTTTGAATAGATTTTCTCATCAAGGCTGTATGTATTCTCGCCATTGGTACCTTCAAGCTTTCCAAATTCAGTATCCGCTTCAACTTTTATAGTTGCCTTATCAATGGTTTTATTATTTATCTTAAAGGAATATGCAACAGCTTTTTCAAGAGTTATTTCAGTTCCATCTTCCGAAAGGTAGTCAAAATCCCCCGGAACACTAACAATAATGGTTCTTGTACTATCTACAGGAATAAGGTTGTTCCTTTTTGCATTGAAAGTAACTGTTTTTTTGTCTGTGCTGAAAACTGGAACTTCATAATAATCCTTGAGATTTTCCCCAAAAGAACTTATTTCAATTCTAGCAAAGTCTTCTGAAGAAAGGTTCATTGCCCTGTTGAAAGTAATTTTAATTGTTGAGTTTTTTGGTACTTCAGCCTGACTTCGCTGAGGTTCAAAATTTTCAATTTTTGGTCGTTCAAGACAAATCGGCTTAATCTGAATATTTCCAGATTTTTTGATTTTTACTGTAGTTAAAGTATTTTTTGTATCTCCAAATTCTACACAGTCAGAAAGATCTGCCAAAGAATCCTTATCCTGAGCAGTCCACTTAATGAATTTATAATCATCAGAAGGGGAAAATTCCACTGTAAACTTGTCTGAAACTCTATAACTTTTATCTCCACCACCTTAAACTATAGTGCCTGTACCAAAGTCAGCAAAAACACGCACATTGAAACTTTCAGATTTTTCATATTCTATTTTTGAATCCAGATTTTGCTTAAGCTCACTGCCATTAAGGAAGTTTTCGCAGGAAGAAAATAAAATTGAAACTGCAAAGCCGTCGCTGCGTCCGGGATTCCGCTGACGCTCCATTGAGCATTCAGCCGGCAAAAGCCATCAGAATACTCAACGCTCCGCGTCCCTCCCATCGCTATTGCTTTATTCACTGAACAAAGCTTCAATTTTTTCTTTATAGATTTCTGCAATCTTATAACGCATCATTTCCTGTTTAGCAGAAAGTTCTACGCCAACTTCAAAACTCTTTGGCAAAAGTGCAACTTTACCGATTTTTTCACAAGAACGGAAACCTTTTGATGTACTGATAGAATTTTTAACAATATCATCGAAAAGATGTACCACTTCTTCCTGTTCAAGAAGAGCTTCGTATGTCAGGCCTGTAATTCCCCTGTCATTTGCGAATGTTTCAACGGCATCTTTTGAAGGAACAATCAAAGCACCCAGGGATTTTTTATCCTGACCTACAACCATTACACTTTCAATAAATTCACTTGTTAAAAGTTCTGCTTCAAGAACTGCAGGTTCAATATTTTCACCGCCAAGAAGAACAATTGTATCCTTTGCACGACCTGTAATCTTAAGTTCGTTATCAAAAGTACGGATACCAAGATCTCCAGTGTTAAACCAGCCGTCTTTATCAATAACTTTTTCAGTCAAATCAGGACGCTTGTAATAGCCCTTCATTATCTGACGGCCACGGGCAAAAATAAGACCTTTTTTTCCTGGACCAATATCCCTTCCATCTGTTACTACACCATTTTCTTCAGCACAGATTTTTACTTCTACACTTGGGAAAACAGCACCTACACAGCCTGGGCGTGGTTCATGTGGATTACGGAAAGAAATTACAGGTGCAGTTTCTGTAAGACCATAACCTTCAAGAAGGTTTAATCCAACTGCACGATAGAAGTTATCAATTTCGTGCTGAAGTGCACCACCACCGCTGATTGCTACATGAAGACGGCCACCGAATTTTGCCTGGAGTTTTTTGAACACAATAAGGTCCCCCAGCTTTTTAAGAGGCCACAGGAAACACATTGGAATAATACCGGCTAAGAAATCCAGGAAGCGGCTTCGTTTTTTGTACAGACGGCAGACATGACCTGTAACCTTATCCTTCTGATCAGCATAAGCACCGCCAACTTTTACAAAGAAATTGAACAGAACAAGAACAATGCCACCCTTCTTATTCATGGCTTTCTGAACACCTTTTGCAAGGCTTTCCCAAAGACGAGGAACACCACACATCCACTGAGGACGGATTACAGCCATATCAGCAAGAAGAATCTGACCTACAGGTTTTGAATATGCAAGACCATTTTTAAGGAGAGGCGCTACATACTGAATAAGACGTTCAAAACTGTGCCATACAGGAAGAACTGAAAGCCACATATCACCGGGATTTGCAGGAAGGAAGTTATGAATTACAGAAAGCTGATAAATATAGTTATCGTGAGTGAGCATTACACCTTTTGGAGTTCCTGTAGTACCTGATGTAAAGATAATTGTAGCAGTATCGTTTGGTTCGATTTTTTCCATACCGGCTTCAATTTCTGAAAGAATTGCTTCTTTATTTGAAGCAAATGCTTCCCTTGCTTTTGCCAGCAGGTCTTCAAACTGAATAAGTTCAATACCACAGGCTGCAGCATGTTCTTTAATATCATCTTGAACAGGATCAAAAACTACTGCTGTTTTCATTAAAGGTACTTCATCAACTTTTTCCAGAACTTTGTTAAGCTGATGGCCTGTTTCAAAAACACCATATTTACAGTCTGCGAAGGAGATAATAAACCTGATTTCGTTACCCATACTGTCACAACCGCGTGGAACGTCTGCAGCACCAAGGGAAAGAAGAGCATAGTCCGTCAAAAGCCATTCACGACGATTGTCAGAAATAAGGGCTACATTACTGCCCTTTTCAATTCCCATCTGCTTAAACTGGTAAGCAAGAGCAATAAAATCGTCATAAACAGACTGATAAGAAAAATATTCAAATTTTCCTTCTTTGTTTTTAGACGCCTGAAGAGTTGTATCTGGAACTTTCTTTACCTGATTTTTAATCATCAGGGGAAGATTTTTTGGAAGTTCACGGAATGTGTAATGGAACATATTGTCTCCGAATTATAAAAAAGATATGAAATTATAACACGATACATTGTATAAGGCAAAAAAAACAGACACTCCCTTTCAAACTGTCTGTTTTTCTTATTTGGTGCTGTCTGCACTTGTTGTGGGTTTGCTTCTGTCACAGAAATAACCGCCGTCTTCAAGATACCGTCTTCTTGTCATAATCAGATTAATAAGTTCGTGATACATATTAAAGTCAACTTCGAGAGCCATTGGCAAAAGGAAGAATTCTGTTTCATCACAGTAGCGTTCAATAAAAACAGGATCTGTAACATATCCAAGAGAAATCATATTGGAAATACGGTCAGCACATTTTAAGATTTTTGCTTTCTGACTTCCTGTATCAAGAATACGCTGAAGGAACTGTTTTTTAGATTCATCTTCCCGCCTTGTTACTTCCATAACAATATCAAGTACAGCCTGCCCTTCTTCGTCTGCATTTATAATCTGGTTTTTATCAAAATCACGAATATCTTCTACAGTATCGTGAACGATTGAGGCCTTAAGCAAAGGTGAATCAATATAACCATAGTCAATAAGGATTGCAAAAGTATCCATCTGATGACGGAACATATTGCCGCCTGCATGACGGGCCTTTCCGATAAGCCCTGTAGAAAGATAAATATATGGGGCAAATGTAATAGTAGAAAGTTCCTGAAGATTTTTCTGGTCCATCTTAAGAGGTTTTTCAGTTTTCATTTCATACTTTCTAGGCATTGCTGTACTCCTGTCCTTATTATTTTATCCACATATTCCGCAGATTTCTACAGATTTTTATGTTATAAGTAGGGCAAACGCATTATAATATATTCCCTGCTAAAAATGGCTTCCAGTCGTGAA
>JAEDGQ010000112.1 GCA_016297415.1 Treponema sp. | reverse complement strand
TTTTGCAGCTAAATCCACGTTTCTGCAAATTGAAGACACAACATATTGTCTAACGGAAATAAAAAAAGCACTGCCTTTTTGACAGTGCCTTAAATTTTTTATTTAAGTCTTAGATTGTAATAATCTTCAGCCGCGTAATATCCGTCGTTCTTAAGTTCAAAATCTATCCAGATATAAAAACCTTTCTTTTCATTTACACTCAGAACAATTTCATCATCAATAACTGAGCCTGGGCTCAGCTCATAACCACCACGAATATCTAGTATTTCAAGCTTCTCAGTATCATTGTCATACCATTTCCATTCTTTATACGCCAGGTTTGTTGAACTTACAAGTTCCGTAATTTTCACATTTGCATTGCCTTCACTTACAACAGTAATTCTTACATTGCAGGCATCAAACTTCTTTTTTTCTTTGCTGTCTACTTTAGGAGTTCCTTTCAGATTAACAGTAACAATTCCCTCAGATTCAAGTTTTGATGTATCAAGAGATGCTTCAATTCCTTTTACTCTGTAAAAATCATCTACTCCACACCCGCAGGGAAGCGGACACCCGGTAAAAAATATTAAAGATAAAAGTATGGTAAAAAATGATGCAGTAATTTTTTTCATATTGCCTCCTCTCAAGAGCCTTTTTGCTTTTAGTTTTCAAAACTATATAATAATTATATATTCTTTAAAGATTTATTTGATATGACCTTGGTCATAAACGGGGTTTTAAATGCGTTTTGTGGATCTGATTGCTGAACATCTTAATTTCGTACTACGCTGTATTTACGGTGCAGCTTTAATTCTGCTGTCATCTGTAGCGGTATACTTTCTATTTACTGCAACTGACAGGCAGAATCTTCCATTGCTTTTAGTCTGCGGAATTTCAATTCTTTTAATTGCTCCACTGCTTTTTTTTCCGTCAAAAATTGAATTTTTTTCTGTGGCGAGCCTGCTGTTTTCTGTCTATCTTTTGCTGCAATATTGTTTTTATGAAAAGCCGGCTTCACTTCTTTTGTATGCACTTTTTTCGGCCATCTTGTTTTCCAGAGGATATTACAGAAAGCATAGATTTATAAAAACAGGTCTCACAGTTTTATTTTTCTTTATTCTTTTTAGCCTGCAATTACGTTTTGGAATTCAAGCTTTCTGCAAATCTCTTTTTACACTGGCCTGGTACAGCCTTAACATTTTTCTGATTCTGTTTTTTTACTATCTGTATTTAAGAAATCAGGGGAAAGCCCGAATCGAAAAAATCCTGAACCTTTCACAGTTTGCAGAGCTTACAGAACGGGACAAAGAATGGCTGCGTCTTGTTCAGAAAGAAACAAAGTACGACACAATTGCCGCCACCTGGAACGTAACCACAGGCACAGTAAAAAACAGAATGCATTTTATTTTTGATGTAATCGGCGTTTCAGACAGAATCGGCTTTATGGCCACATACGGCGGCTTTGATTTGATAGATTAATTCTGTACTTCGCGTCAGGTGTTGCTGTGTGCAAAGAACACTGCGAGTTTTTTGGCGCTTTTTCCGGCATTTTAAGTAAAATTACATCCCTCTGCCGTCGATTTTGCTCGCAAGGGATGTAAAATCTCTTAAAATGTGCTTTTTGCCCTGATATTTGCCTCACAGTCTAAGTAATATCACATGTAAACACGATGCCTGTCAGGGATTGTAGTGGCCGCGTAAGCGGGTGCGGCAGCACCAGAGGCGCCTTGAAGCGTCAGGGATGCCTGCGTGCAAGCACGCTGCGAGTATTTCTTTGCTCGCGAGGCTCGCATTTTTGCTTTCGCAAAAAACAGAAATACTCGTTCATTTACATGTGCGCATTATGCGCACGTCCCTGACTGCGTCAGGGATGCTTGCGTGCAAAGCACGCTGCGAGTATTTCTTTGCTCGCACTGCTCCCATTTTTGCTGTCGCAAAAACCAGAAATACTCGTCTATTTAACTGTGCGCTTTTAGCGCACGACCCTGACTGCGTCAGGGATAGGAAGGGCGGCGACAGCCGTTGCCGGAACGCAGTGGAGGCAATGGAGCGGAAGCGGAACCCTGGATAGCCCGGCCCCGCGGCAGCGGGGAGACGCCCATATTATTGTAGAAAACCATATTTTTCTTTATTATTGAAGAAAATTGTTTTTGAGGACATTATGGAAAAATTAAGCATTTTAATCGCAAAAGGCCGCATTTACGAATCGGTTGTTGAACTTTTAAAAGACGTTGGTATTTCACTTTACCTGCCAGACCGCACATACTATCCAATTACAAATCAGGAAGACCTGGCTTTTCAGGTTGTAAAACCACAGATTTCAAGTGCACTGCTTGCTGACGAAAAAGCTGATGTTGCATTCTCAGGAAAAGACTGGGTTTACGAAAACGGCGTTGAAGATCAGGTTGAAGAAATTATTGACCTGGGGTTTGATCCGGTACGCATTGTTGTTGCAGTTCCAGAAACAGTTGATTACGAAAATCTTCTTCAAAAGCCTGTAACAATCGCTACAGAATACCAGAACCTTAGCCGCAAATGGGCAGATGAAAAAAAGGTAAACGGCAAGATTTTCCGCACATGGGGAACTTCTGAAGGCTTTGTTCAGGATAACGATCAGGCACTTGCTCAGATTCTTATCGACAACACATCAACAGGTTCAAGCCTTCGTGCCAACAACCTTAAAATTTCTGATACAATTATGACTTCTTCTACAAGAATGTATGCTTCTAAAAAAGCAATGCAGGATCCTGCTAAAAAACAGAAGATTATGGAACTAAAAATGCTCTTTGAAGCAGTTCTTGCTGCCCGCAGCCGTGTAATGCTTGAAATGAACGTTGCAAAGAAAGACTTCAACAACCTCATTAAGGGAATCCCTTCAATGAAGAGTCCTACAGTTTCTCCACTTTTCGGAGACGACGGCTATGCAGTAAAAATTGCCGTTAAAAAAAGCGAAGTTCCAACCCTGCTTCCAAAACTCCACAGTCTTGGTGCCACAGACATTCTGGAATACGAACTCCGCAAGGTAATGCAGTAACATGGAATCCCTCATGAGTTAAATTCTCCTGGGGGATTTTTTATCTCTCACAGAGTTTCAGAGCTCACAGAGAGAGATTTGGAGAGAAATTGCTTGAATATAAATGAAATTAACTCTTTAACTGAAAAAATTATTGGCATTGCCATAAATGTCCATAAAGAATTGGGACCAGGACTTCTTGAAAAAGTTTATCAGCGATGTCTGAAAAAAGCTCTAGAAGAGAATAACTTAAAAGTTGAAGCAGAAGTTCCTGTAAAATTAACTTATCATGGCAAAGAAATTACCGATGAAAGTTTTAGAATCGACTTACTGGTTGAAGATAATATCATTATTGAATTAAAATCAGTATCAAAACTAACAGATGTTTTTACAAAACAACTTGGGACTTATTTAAAACTTGCTAATAAACCATGCGGTTTATTAATAAATTTTAATGAAGCATTACTTAAAGACGGAATAAAAAGATCTTTAAACGGATACTACAATGTAAATTAACAGAGGATTTTTACACAACTCTTGATTTATCTCTGTGAGCTCTGTGCCTCTGTGAGGAATATTATATGCGTACAGCTACAATTAAACGAAACACAAAAGAAACTCAGATTGAACTTACACTTAACCTGGATGGCAGCGGAAAGTGCACAATGGAAAATCCTGTGGGATTTTTTCACCACATGCTTAATTCATTCTGTAAGCACGGAATGTTTGACTTAAGCGGAAAAATCTCCGGCGACCTGGACGTAGACCAGCACCATCTGATCGAAGATACTGGAATTGCCCTTGGACAGGCCTTTGCACTGGCTCTGGGTAACTGTGCCGGAATTGCCAGAAGCGGTTACTTTATTTATCCAATGGACGAAAGCCTCTTGCGCTGCGGAGTTGATTTTGCTGCAATTGAAGCTGATTCTTCTGAAGAACGCAAAGATGCTACAACTCAGGTTGCAGTAGACTTTGGCGGACGCCCATACTGTGTTTGCAACCCACAGCTTACAGGTATTCCACTTGTTTGCCAGAAAGAAGACGGCACACAGTATCTGTTCCAGACAGACTGCTTTGAAGACTTCTGGCAGGGATTTGCAGCCAACGCAAAATGCAACATTCACCTGGATACAATCCGCGGCAGAAGCGACCACCACAAAGTAGAAGGTTTATTTAAGGCAGCAGCCAGAGCAATCCGCAATGCTGTAGAAATTGACCCTCGCCGCAACGGAGAAATCCCAAGCACAAAGGGAACAATTTAAGCTTTTAATGCAGGATTTTCCAAAGCCCTTCCAATAAAAAATAATCAAAAATCTTTGAGATAAAACAGGGCGTCTCCCTCCGCTAAAGCTCCGGGTCGGGTCTTCCGTGGCTCCGGCTTTCGCCTCCGACCCGCTCACGCGGTTTGCCTTACGGCACCACTCCACCCCCTGACGCAAAACACCCGTCCAAAAGCATCATCTGAAAAAGAAAAGAATCGTAAACTTATCAATTTTTTCCCACAAAAATGTGCAAAATTTGAATTTCGTTGCCAATTAAATAATGGGTGCAAGAAAGCCCGCATAAAGCGGCGTAAAACACAAAATCAGAAACTGGAGAGATTTATGAACAAAGACGAAAAAACAAATCCAGCAGGAGCACAACTGCAAACCAGAGCACAAAATCCCACAGGCACAAAAAGACTGGCAGAACCAGAGATGCTCACTACCGAAGAAAAATGGGAGCGGGCAGGTCTTACAGACACCTTTATCTTTTACAAGGTTATGACCGAAAATCCCGACACCTGCCGCCGCCTTCTGGAACTGCTCCTGCATGTTAAAATCGAAAAAATTGAAATTCTGGGGGAAAAATCCTTAGGAATCGACACAGAATCCAAGGGCATACGGCTGGATGTGTACGTCAAAGACGAGGAGAGGGTTTTTGACGTGGAGATGCAGGTCAAGGACACGGGGGAGTTACCAGAACGTTCCAGATATTATCAAGGTGTAATGGACGTTGATATGTTAAAATCCGGAGAGCCCTACAGAGCATTAAAAGAAAGCCACGTAATATTCATCTGCCTGAAAGACATCTTTAAACAGGGTCTGGCCCATTACACCTTCGAAAACCTCTGCCTCCAAAACCCCAGAATAAAGCTAGGCGACAGAAGTCTTAAACACTTTTTCGTAGCAGAAAACTATGATAGGATAGAAACCGACAAAGAACTAAAAGCGTTCTTAAAAATGCTTATAACCGGCAGAACAGAAGACAGCTACACCCGGGAACTGGAACTGTGCACCGCCAAAGCAAAACAGAACGCACAGACCAGGAGGCAGTATATGGACTGGGCAAGAGAACTAAACTACGAAAAAGAACGGGGTTACAGCATAGGTTATGACAGTGG
>JAEDGQ010000111.1 GCA_016297415.1 Treponema sp. | reverse complement strand
ACAGACTGTAAATCTGCTGCCTAGTGCTTCGTAGGTTCGAATCCTTCACTCCCCACATAAATCTTAAGCTTCTGCTTAAGATTTTTTTTTGCCCGGTCACTTTTGGTGCAGGCGTTATATCTTTTTTTTTATTAATTTTTGCAGTATAATTTTATAATTCCATAAATTTCAGGAGAAGGGTGTGAATATAAAATTCTGGGGTGTTAGAGGGTCAATTCCATCTCCGCTTACTCCGCAGCAGATTCAGGCAAAAATTTCAGCTGCTATTCAGCGTATTTCAGCAAAAGACATTGAGTCATCAGATTCCCGTGAAAAGTTTATTGCTTCTCTTCCAAAATGGATTTATGGAACTACAGGAGGAAATACTCCCTGTGTAGAAGTAACTTCTGAAAATGGAAATAAATTTATTTTTGATGCAGGATCCGGTTTAAGGGTTCTTGGTAAGCTTGGTATCCCACCGGAAAACCGTCACTTTAATATGTTTTTTTCCCATTTTCACTGGGACCACATTCAGGGATTTCCTTTTTTTGATTATGCCTATAATCCTTCTTACAGTTTTGATATTTATTCACCTTTTCCAAATATGAAAGAATATCTGGCAAATCAGGTGACTGAGCCTTATTATCCTGTAAAATGGGATGCCTTTACAAAAAACATTCGCTTTCATGAAGTTAAAGAAGGTGAGCCTTTCTGTGCAGATGGATTTATCCTTAACTGTGTAAAAATGTCACATCCGGGTGATTCTTATGCTTATTCAGTTCAGGAAAAACATAAAAAACTTGTATATGCCACAGATGTAGAACTTTCATCTTCTGATTTTGAAAAAACATCGGAAAGGGCAGCTGTTTTTGAAAACGCAGATGTTTTGATTCTGGACAGCCAGTATACAGTTGAAGAAGCTGCAAAAAAAGTTAACTGGGGGCACAGTGCTTTCTGTTATGCAGTTGATTTTGCCGTTGCCTGGAAAATCAAAAAGCTGTATCTTTTCCACCACGAACCAACTTACGATGACAAGAAATTAAATTCAATTCTTGAATCAGCAAGATGGTATGCAAACTATATTACTCAAAATTCTGTAAAAGTTTACCTTTCAACAGAAGGCCTGGAAATTCACTTATGATGATACCTGAAGAAATTGAAACTTCAACTTCTAATGAAGGCTTTTCAATGGAATATAATTTCAACGAGAGAGAACTTAAGCTTCTTGCAAAATTTTTCCGCTGTCAGCAGGGAAAGATTCCTGCCGGACTTGAAGATTTTGCCAGAAAGATTGAGTTAAAAATTTACAGCAATATGTCTATCGATGAGGTAGAAAAATTCTATTCATGAAAAATATTAAATTAAACAAAACTGTTTCATATATTCTCACAGCTGCACTGGCTTTTATTGTTGTTTGTGCAGCAGCTTTTATTTTCCAGTTTTATGTACCTGTTGATTCTGTAAAAAATGAAGAAACAGTTCGTGTGGAAATTCCAGCAGGAACAAGTACAAAAAAAATTGCTTCAATCCTCAAACAGAAAAAACTTATCCGTTCTGAACAGTTGTTTTACTTAAATGCAAGATTTCCTTTAATGACTTTCAGGGTAACTCCATATCTTATTAAATCCGGTGTTTATACAGTAAAAAGTTCTATGAGTATGAGTCAGATTCTCACTCTTATGGAATCAGGCCAGCAGGAATACATTAAAATCCTTATTCCGGAAGGTCTTACAATGGGTAAAATCGGTGAAATGCTGGAAGAAGAAAAAGTCTGCAGTTCTCAGCATTTCATTAATGCATGCAAAAATCTCCGTCTTGTTAATGAATACAAAATTCCTGCAGAAAGCTTTGAGGGATTCCTTTTCCCTGATACATATTTTCTTACACCGGGAATGGATCCTGAAACAGTTGTTCGTCTTATGGTAAATAATTTTATTTCAAAAGTAAGTGATGTTGACGGATTTAAGGACCGTTCAATCAGCGATTATTACAACACAGTTGTTCTTGCCAGTATTGTTGAACGTGAATACAGAGTACCTGAAGAAGCACCTTTAATTGCCAGTGTTTTTAAAAACCGTATTGAAGAAAATACAGGACTTTATTCCTGTGCCACTATTGAATACATAATTACAGAAATTCTTGGTCGTCCTCATCCAGATGTAATTACTTATGATGATCTTAAAATTGATTCTCCATATAACACTTACAAGTGGGCCGGTTTAACTCCGGGACCAATTTCAAATCCTGGATTAATTGCCTTGAAAGCTGCAGCAAATCCTCCAAAAACAGACTATTTTTATTTTACACTTACAGACAGCAATAAAGGCACTCATACTTTCTCAAAAAGTTTCAGTTCCCATACTCAGGCTGGTGTAAAATTTAAAACAAAAAAGGCGGCTTCTTCAAAGTAATGGCAGGTTTTATTTCTCAGGAATCAATAGAAGCAGTAAAAAGTGCAGCAGACATAGTATCTGTTGCAGGTGAATATGTAAAACTGGAAAGAAGAGGCCAGGAATTCTGGGGATGTTGTCCTTTTCATGGTGAAAAATCCGCTTCTTTTCATGTATTACCGGATAAAAATGCTTATTATTGTTTTGGCTGTCACGCCGGTGGTTCTTCAGCTATAAAATTCATTCAGGATATGGAAAAAATGTCCTTTCCTGATGCAGTTGAATACCTTGGAAAAAAGTTCGGTGTTATCATCAAATACGATAATAATGGTCATGCTGAATACAAAGTAGATAAATCGAAAGATGAATTAAAAGATCTCTACAATCGTCTCGCCGGCACCTTTAATTATCTTTTAACACAGACACCTCAGGGTAAAAAAGCCATGGATTATATAAAAACCAGAGGCATTACACCTGAAGTTCTTGAAAAGTTTAAATTCGGTTATGCACCTGCAGACAAATACTGGCTTCAGAAATTTCTTCTTTCAAAAAATTACAGTCAGGAATTCCTTAATAAAACAGGTCTTTTTTCTCAAAAATATGAAGGACTCAGTTTGTTTTCAGACCGTTTTATGATTCCTATTTTTGATGAATGGGGAGATTGTGTTGCCTTAAGTGGTCGTGTAATTCCACCTGCTGACGAGTCCCAGAGAAAATATATAAACTCACCTGAAACTTCCATTTATTCAAAGAAAAAAACACTTTTTGCCCTTAACCTGGCTAAAAGATCTATGGGAGAAAAGGGCTTTGCAATTATTTGTGAAGGTCCTATGGATTGTATTGCATATCATCAGGCAGGAATTACAAATGCCGTAGCTTCCTGCGGAACGTCTTTTACAGAAGAACATATTCAGAAATTAAAGCGTTTTGCCTATAACAAGGAAACTGGTACTTCTACCATATATCTTTCCTTCGACTCTGATGGTGCAGGAAAGAAAGCCACATTCAAGGCAATCATTGCCTGCAGACAGGCAGGGCTTACAGTAAAAATCATCCGCTTAAGAGGCGGTAAGGATCCCTCTGAAGTCTTACTTAAGTATGGTGCCGAAACATTGACGGCAGACGTAAATAGTGCTATATTGGATAACGATTATCTGCTTGAAAATTTGTCGCATGAATTTCCGGTTGATACACCGGAAGGAAAAACAAATGCTGCACTGGCATTTTTCCAGTATATAGATGCGTTACAAACAGACATGCAGAAGGAATCATGCCTCGAACAGCTCTGTCAGAAATTTAATCTTTCTCAACAGGCTGTTCTCAGGGATTACAATAACAGGGAAGAAGCTCAGCGGCGGACACAGAAAAGGCCTGAAACAGAGAAAAAAAATCAAAGCACAAATCAGACAATAAAAATTGATTCAGAATTAAAAGCTTTGATTGCAGTTGTTGCCGACACAAATCAGTTTGAACTGATGCGCCGTGAACTTACGGAAGAAGTTTTTGAATCCCCGGAAGCAAAACAATTATTCATTGCTTTAGAAGAGTGTTATGAGAAAGGAGATCTTTCTTTCAGTTCAATTTGCGAAAGCTGTGAAAACCCGGAACTTGTACGGTTAATTACTGAAAAAATAATGACCGAAGAATACAAAGTCAACACAGAACAAATCGTTAAAGACAGCATTGAACTGATACGTCAAAAGGATCTTTTGCGTCAGAAAGATTATATCATCAACAGAATAAAAATGTTGAATAATCCTTCCACAGCTGAAGAAATTCAGGAATTAAATTCACTTCTTCACGAAAAAATGAATATTGACGCAATAATTAATTCAAAAAAAATGAATTAATTTTATTCATTAGTATTTTTAATAAAGGAATAAAAAATGAATCAGGAACTGGACCCTTCATTACAGAAACTTCTTGAATATGCAAAAGATAAACCTGTTGTTTCATGGGACGAAATTACAGCTATTCTTGGAACAGATTTCGTAAAAGATGAAAAGAAAACTAACGAAATCTACGAATTCCTCCAGTCTAACAATGTTCAGATTATGGAAGAAGATAGTCTTGATGAAGACGAAGATGAAGATTCTGAAGATGATGAAGATCTTGAGTCAGATGAAGATGCCGATGTTGCCGATGAAGATGGCGGACGGCTTGTAAATAATGATAAAGATTCAAATGTTGATGATCCTATCCGTCTTTATCTTAAAGAAATCGGAAAAGAAAAACTTCTTACAGCAGAAGAAGAAGTAAAATATTCAAAAGAAATGGAAGACGGAGAAAACATCATTAAAGGTGTTATTAAAGATTCCGGAATGATGATTCCTGAATTTTACGCCGTTGCCCAGAAAGCTTTTACACGTATTGATCCTCACGAACCTGGAAAAGCACGTAAGGAAATCAATGAAGAAATGGCGGAAAAGCGTCGTCTTAAGAGCTGCTATTCTGAATGGATTAAACCAATTCTTCCTGAAATGAAGCAGTATATGGCTATCAAAAAGCAGCTTTTTGACTCTGAACAGAGCTCAGATATTTTTGATAACCCTCAGCTTGTTGAACTGAGAGAAAAAATCAGTCCAGAACTTAAGAAAATCGAAATTCAGTCGGAAGAAATCGAAAAATTCAGTGAAAAGTTTGTAGACGCTGTTTCTAAAATCGATGAGTACAGACACAATCAGGAAAAGAAAATGAAGGAGCTCCGTATTAACAGTACAATGGAACTTCGTACTCTTGGTCGTAAACTTGCCATTCATTCAGAATCTGCAAAACTTGAAAAAGAACTGGGACTTTCCAGCGACGAAATCCGTAATGTTTATACACAGATTCAGAAGATTGACCGTAAACTCCGCCGCTTGGAATATGACTTCGAAAATAACGTAGAAGATATTCTTACAAAAGCAAGGGAAATTGACCGTGGCCGCCGCATGATGGAAAAGGCAAAAAATAAGCTTATTAATGCCAACCTTCGTCTTGTTGTTTCTATTGCAAAAAAATATACAAACC
>JAEDGQ010000110.1 GCA_016297415.1 Treponema sp. | reverse complement strand
TACTACAACGAAAAAGGTGCTTCACAGCGTGGTTCAAAATGTGTTTATGACCGTGCCGGTTCATCTATCCAGCTTGCTGATCCATCAGAATTCAACTGGAAAGAAATCCTCAAGGGTGCTTCATGGTTCCATGTAACTGGTATTACTCCAGCTCTCGGACCAAACATGGTTAAAGCTACTATCGAAGCTTGTAAAACAGCTCGCGAAATGGGCATTACAACTTCTTGTGACCTTAACTACCGTGGTAAGCTCTGGACTAAAGACGAAGCTCGTGCAGCTATGACTGAAGTTTGTAAGTATGTTGACGTTTGTATTTCTAACGAAGACGATGCTAACGATGTATTCGGTATCAAATCTGAAGGTACAGATACAACTGCAGGTGAACTTAACACTGAAGGTTACAAATCAGTTGCTCGCCAGCTCAAAGAAAAATTCGGTTTCAAGAAAGTTGCAATCACACTCCGCACTTCTATCAATGCAAACCGCAACCTCTGGCAGGCTCTTCTCTATGTTGATGACAAAGATTTCGCATTCTCAAAACAGTATGATATGCAGATTGTTGACCGCGTAGGTGGTGGTGACTCATTCGGTGGTGGTCTTATCCACTCACAGCTCAAAGGTATGGACACACAGTCTTCTATCAACTGGGCAGTTGCTGCTTCTTGTCTCAAACACTCAATCATCGGTGACTACAACCTCGTTACAGAAGACGAAGTTAACAAACTGGCTGGTGGTGACGGTTCTGGACGTATCCAGCGTTAATTTTTGCTTCCATGCAAAAATGAACGCGACAGAAAGTACTTTGTACTTTCTGTCCTTGCTGAGTGCCCGCATCCTTGCGGGCAGTTTTGTTTTAAAGAGGCGTCTTTAGGGGCTTCTTTTTTTTGTCAAAGTGGATTTTTTCATGTATACTTTTATACAGAGGTTTTTATGAAATTATTATCAACTTATAAGTTCAAAATTGTCTGTGGTAGTGCAGTTATCCTTACTATTTTTAACGTGCTTATTACATGGACCGGTGTACGGGGAATTTCCAATGCTGCGATTACTTTTTATACAGAAGAAGGTATTCGTGCAGTAAGTGAAGCAAAGGATTGTATTGAAATTCCAAAGTGGGAACGTCTTTCAAAATCTCTGGATAGTAATGATCCATATTACGCTGACTTAAATGAATTTATGTACGATGTTCGTGAACATTTCACTTGTGAATATTTATATACTATGGCTCCTACAGAAAATCCTGGAGAAGCTGTTTATGTAGTTGATGGCTCAAAAATCATTGATGAAGAAGATGAAGATTTTACACCTATTGGCACTATAGAAGATATTTCTTATTATGGAAAAGCTCCATTACAGGCTCTTAAAACAAAAGAAGTACAGGTTACAGGTCTGCTTAATGACGAAAACTGGGGCTGGAATCTTACCGTTTATATGCCTATTATCAACCAGAATGGAAACGCAATCGGGTGGGTTGCTGCAGATTTTGATGCAACTTTACTTCATCATACAATTCTTAAACAGGTTTTTCGCGTAATTTTGATTTCTCTTCTTGGAGAAACTGCTGCTCTTTTACTTCTTGGCATAATCATTTTCCGTTTCTTCGGACGCATTGAAAACGTTGTAAACCGTATGAACGAAATTAGTGGTGGTGGCCGGGATCTTACTGCACGTCTTAATTACGTACAAAAAAACGAAATCGGTGCTTTGGCTCAATCCTGCAACGATGTAATTGCCACAATCCAGGAAATGGTAAAAACTGTTTCAAAATCTGTCACTGATCTTTCATATAACAGTTCAGAAATTCTGGAACAGAGCCAAAAAATGGTAATGATGCTGGATGATGCCGGCGGCGGAATTTCTCTTATCGAAGAAAAAGCTCACGCTCAGACAGAGCTGGTAGCTGCCCTTAACAGTGATGTTGAAAGTTTCCACAATTCAATTGAATCTTTCCAGAATAAAGTAGAAGGACAGGTAGAAGCTGTAAACAGATCATCTTCTGCTGTAGAACAGATTACAGCAAACATCACTTCGTCAGACCAGAATATTAACAGAATTACAAAAGAATATGATGTGATTGTAAATGACACATACTCTAATCAGCAGAATCAGAAAAATCTGTCTGAACAGATTGGCCGCATTCAGGAAATGGCAAAAAATCTGTCTGAAGCAAATAAAATCATTACAAATATTGCAAGTCAGACAAACCTTCTTGCCATGAATGCTGCAATTGAAGCTGCTCATGCAGGCGAAGCCGGATCCGGATTCTCTGTAGTTGCTGAAGAAATCCGAAATCTTGCAGAAACATCTGCAGAACAGACTAAGTCTATTAAAGCAATCGTTACAGACATTGAAAATGCAGTAGGCGAAATGGTTAATTCTTCTGATAAATCAGAAAAGGCCTTTGCAGTTCTGGGAGAAAAAGTCAGCTCCCTTCAGTCTTCAGTTCAGGAAATCCAGCGTGGTATGAATGAACAGGCTTCGGGTGCCAGAGAAATTCTTGAGATGATGAAAATCCTGAATACTGCATCTCAGGAAATGTCGGCTGCTTCCGGAATCATGAACAATAAAACAGTTAAAATTTCAGACAGCATGAAGACAATTTCATCTTCATCATCTGACATTCTGGAAAGTACTGGAAATACTTCTGATAAACTTAAGCAGATCAGAAAGTTTGCAGAAGAAGCTTCCCAGACTTCAAAAAATAACCGTACACTTTCAGACAACGTAAGAAGTGTTGTAGGAAGTTACAAAGTAGAATAGAAAAATTCATTGAATATAGCCCTGTTTTCCACGCTTTTTTTCGTTGAATAACAGGGCTTTTTTTTGTTATATTTTTTAATCATGTTTTTAAAAATAATTAATTTCGCAGGCAGCTTATGTTTTCTCCTTTATGGCATGAAGCTGATGAGCGACGGAATTCAAAAAAGTGCAGGACAGAGACTTCAGACTGCTCTTTCAAAAATGACTGGAAACCGGTTTGCAGGACTTTTTACTGGTTGTGGTCTTACAATGATTATTCAGTCTTCTGGTGCTACAACTGTAATGCTTGTAGCTTTTGTTAATGCAGGACTGATTGCACTGGAAAATGCCGTTGGTGTAATTTTTGGAGCCAACATTGGTACTACAATAACAGCTTGGATCGTTGCATTGATCGGCTTTAATTACAAAATGGAACTTTTTGCCATTCCGATTTTCGGGTTAGGTTATCTTGTAACTCGTTTCAAAAAAATCAAAAAAGAAGGTCTTGGAATTGCCATTATGGGCTTCGGAATCCTGTTCCTTGGTCTTGGCTGGCTTTCTGATACATTCAAAACCGATGGAAAACCTTTACCGGAACTTGTAGCTTTTATTGCGGCAATTGAAGATTTCGGGTCGTTTAGTATTGTTCTGGCGGTTTTTGTCGGCCTTATCTTTACGGCACTGATTCATTCATCATCTGCAATGACAGCCATCGTAATTACAATTTCTGCAGTAGAACCTAGTTTCTGGAATATTGGTGCGGCAATGGTAATCGGTTCTACAATGGGTTCCACAATTGATTCAATTATGGCAGCCTGGGATGGTAAACCAAATGCAAAACGAACAGCCCTTATTCATGTAATGTTCAACTGTTCAGCATCCGTTATTGCACTTATTTTCTTTGGACCATTCCTTCATTTAATCGAATGGCTTATTCCTGGCGAAATCACAGCCGACAATGTTACATATCATGTAGCCCTTCTTAATACAGCTTTCAAAGTAATTGCAACTGCAATTTTCATTCCATTTGTTAATCAGATAGCACAACTTACCCGTCTTATTATTAAAGATGTTCCAGAATTAGAAGCAGATTCTTACAAACTTGTATTTAATACAGAAATGGGAGCAAAATCTCCTGAAGCCTGTGTATTCCGTGCCCAGGCAGAAATCGGAAAATTCTCAGAAAATGTTGTACAGATGTTCGATGAACTTCAGTCTGGACTGACAGCCTTTGATAAGTCTTTTATTAAGGTTCGTCATCCTCACATTCAGCAGCTGGAAGATTACTGCGATCAGATGCAGGAACAGCTCACAGCATATCTGATCAAATGTCAGCACCTTCACCTTTCTGACGAAGCAAAAGATAATGTTCAGCTTATGCTGCGTCTTGTTGGGGAGATGGAAAGCATGTCTGATGGTTGTCTTAGTATTTCCATTCAGATTAAAAAAGCCCTTGAAAAAAACGTTCAGTTCAAACAGGAAGACTTTGACCGTCTTATTCCATATTTTGAACTTGGCCGCCAGCTTCTCTACTTTATCCATAAAAATGTATCTAAAATTCAAAGACTTACTCCTGAAGAATTTGAATTTGCAAGTCAGCTGGAAGAACAGATTGACAAAGAACGCAATGAACTTAAACGTATTGCCCGCCATAGACTTGAAGCCGGTGCAGATGTACGGGCAGAACTTTATTACATGGATATTATCCGTCAGATCGAAAAAATCGGTGACCGCTGTTTTGATGCTGCCGGTGATTTAAGATAAGTTTTAGATTTAAGATAAGTTTTAATAAAAGGAAGTAAAATGTACGAATCGGGTGAAGATTATCTGGAAGCGATTTTGCGTCTGCAGCTTGAAAACGGTTGTGTCCGCTCAGTTGATGTTGCCAATAAACTTGCAGTTTCAAGACCAAGTGTTAGCCGCGCAATGGGACTTCTGGAAAAAGACGGATACATTGAATTCGTTTCCGGTAATACTATAAATCTGACTCCAAAAGGAAAAGAAAAAGCAGAAGATATTTATGGTCGCCACAGACTTTTAACTGCTTTCCTTCAAAAAATTACAGGACTTCCAGAAGATCAGTGTGAAGAAAATGCCTGCCGCGTCGAACATCAGATTGATGTGGATGTAGTAAATGGTATTAAAGCCTGGCTGGAAAAAAATCAGTAAAATATTTCGTAATGGCAAGAAAAGATAAACCAGGTCAGTCTCCTTTGTCCTTAAAAGATATTCCGAAAGGAGATTTAAGATATTTTCTCTCGTATTTTAAGCCTCACTGGCACCTTTTTGCTGCAGACTTGTTTTTTGCAGTACTTGTGGCTGCAATTGATGTATGTTTTCCTGCCGCATCACGATATCTGTTAAATATTCTTTTACCACAATTCAAAGATTCTCCTGATTATGTATTCAGAACCTTTTTTATCATAATAGGGCTTTTTTTCCTCTTATATCTTCTCCGGACTCTGGCTTACTGGTTCATAACATATTTTGGTCATGTATTCGGTGTAGCTGTAGAAAAAGACATGCGCCGGGATATTTTTACTCATATTGAAAAACAGTCTTACAGTTTTTTTGACAAAAACCGCACCGGAAAAATAATGAGTCGTGCTACCACAGATTTGTTTGATATTTCAGAACTGGCTCATCATG
>JAEDGQ010000022.1 GCA_016297415.1 Treponema sp. | reverse complement strand
GAGCCTGTCGAAGGGCTCAATGACCGCTACAGTCATTACTTATTGGACAGCCCCTAAGATGTCTTTTAAATATAGTTATGATGTACTATCCTACAATTGCTCTTACAAACTTTAAGGATGCAGGAACATCTTTTACACCTTCGAAAATAAGGTATGCGTCAGGACATTCTTTTAAGATACGAGGAAGCCACTGATCCCAGTGCATCAAACCTGTTCCAAGAGGTACGATTTCCAGTTCCTGAGTTTCAGGATTTACTTTGTAATCTTTAAGATGGAAACCGCAGATTTTGCCCTTAAAAAGTTCCATACATTTGTCAAAAATGGCTGAACGGTCTTCATGGTTGCCCATATACAGATAGTTGTAAATATCAACGATAAAACGGAAGTTTTCCTGACCCGGATCAATTTCGTCTGCAAGGCGCTTAAGCATTTCCGGTTTGTACATACAATGGCCCCAGGCTCCTTCCAGTGCCATACAAACACCGCTTTCTTTTGCAATTTGAGGCATTGGTGCGAAAATTGATTTTACTTCCTGAAAAGCTTCTTCTGTCTGATTTTTTGGATTATAAGTCCATTTATCGTCATTGTAACTGCCTGTTTCGGAAGCTACAAAAGCGGCTCCAAATTCTTTTGCATGGCGAAGATGGTCAGCATACTTTTCTGCCCCGGCCTTTACCTTGTCTTTGTTTGAATGAACAGGGTTAAAGTAAGCTCCAAGGAGAGGAATTTCTACCTGATGATCGTTAAATCCGTGACGAATCTGAGAAATTACTTCTGGTGTAAGTGTTCCCGGATCTCCTTTCTGTCCTTCAACGGCTTTTGCAATTGCAAGCTGAACTCCGTCGAAGCCCCATTCATGTGCATTCTGTCCCAGCCAGTCTGCACTTCCTTTTCCTATATCGTGTGGTCTGATTAAAATTTTCATATTAATAAGTATACCAAAGGTTTTTGAAACTTTGAATATAAAAATTATTGTATGTCCGGAATGGTCCAGAAGCCGAAAAGTTCCGTTAATTTTTTACTACACAATCTGTTATTGATTCATTAAAATAAAAATATGGAAACAGCACTTTATTTAATTCCCTGCACTATGGGGGACACACCTAATAATCAGGTACTGCCGGAATATAATGCAGAAATAATCAGGAACATCCGCCACTTTATTGTTGAAAGCAGAAAATCAGCAGTCAGATTTTTAATTTCCGTACAGAAGGATTTTCCTGTTGATGACTGCACTTTTACCGAACTTAGTGAACACACAGATACAAAAGCTGATCTTTCCTCTATTCTTGATCCCATTGTTAAAAACAAGGAAAGTATGGGAGTTATTTCTGACGCCGGATGTCCCTGTATTGGAGATCCGGGAGCCCGTGCTGTTGAACTGGCCCAGAAAAAAGGCATTAAGGTTGTTCCTCTTGCAGGACCAAATTCCATGATTATGGCACTTATGTGTTCCGGTTTTAACGGACAGAACTTTGCTTTTAACGGATATCTTCCTGTAAAAAACAATGAACGGGAAGGAAAAATAAAGCAGCTTGAAAACAAAGTTTATAAAGAAAACCAGACTCAGCTTTTTATTGAAGCCCCATACAGAAACGACAAAATGCTGGAAGCTGTTCTTAAAGTCTGCCGTCCTGAAACTAAACTCTGCATTGCAGCAGGATTAACTACAAAAGAAGAATTTGCCGTAACTAAATCTGTTGCTGACTGGAAAAAAACAAAAAAGCCGGAAATCAACAGAATCCCGGCCATATTTCTTCTCTATAAATAAGCATTTATTAAAACTTATACGTCAAAGTTTGCGTTAGAGATTTCTGCGTGCTGCGCACGCCCTGACTTGCGTTAGGGATTGGAAGCCGTTGTTTGTGGCGGCGGCTTCCGCCAGAACAAACAATGAAGCGCTTTGCGCGGAACCCTGGAAAGCCCGACGGCGGCTTGCCGCCGGAACGCCCTATTCTTTTCTTTTGCCTGTAAATCTTAAAAGTGCAAGAAGAAGATTTATAAAATCAAGATAAAGTTCAAGTGCACCAAGAATTGCAACTTTTTTGTAGTCGTCGTTATTCTTTGCCATTTGAGCTGTTTTAAGGATTTTCTGTGCGTCCCATGCTGCAAGTCCTGTAAAAATAATGATACTTGCAATGGAAATAAGAAAATCCATCATGGCAAGTGGAGCGCCTGTAAAGAAACCGATTACAAACTGAAGTACACTGGCAATAATGATTCCCAGAAGTGCCATCATAAGGTACCGGCCAAACTTTGTTAAATCTGTTTTAGTTACTGTACCGAAAATACACATTACAAGAAATGTAACGCCAGTAGAAAGGAATGCTGTTCCGATTGAAGAAATACTGTAGGCTGCAAAAATGCTGCTTAAAGTCAGTCCGTTGATTACTGAATAAAAAAGAAAGCCAATTACAGCTGTAAATACACTCATAACCTGAATTCTTGAAGTAAGCCAGAAAACTACGGCAATTTCAAGAAAACAAAGAACCATATATCCGCCGGCTTTAATTCCGAAAAAGGATTTTCCGAAAAGAAGCTGGAATAAAGTTGAAGGGGCTTCCCCTGGCTGAGAAGAAATTACTGCTGTAGCTGTAAACCAGGCAACTGCAGAACTGATAAAAAGAGCCAGAGACATCCAGCCGTAAGTTCTTCTGATAAAAGCTGACTTTTCCTCTTTTGTAAAAGTTATTTCTTTTGTTCCTGTCATAAAGCCTCCTTAAAAAAAACGCCAGTACTCATACCGGCGTCCTTATTATAATTTTTATTTTAACAGTTCCGCAATAGCTGGTCTTCCCCAGCGGGCTGCCATTTTTGAAGGTGTTTCCCCGTTAAGGTTTGTTTGTGTGCGGTCAAGTCCAAGGGAAAGAAGGTGAACAATCTGTGTTTCTGTTCCCATCTTTGCAGCATAGTGAAGGATTGAATCCCCGGATGTATCTGTTTTTCTTGCATTATACTTAACAATTCCATCAAGGATTTCAATATTGCCGTTCTTGAAAGCATTTGTTAAAGCACTGTCTCCGTCAACTGAAGCAATAAATGGATCTGCCCCTCTTTCCAGAAGTGTAAGTGCAAGTTTTTTCTGATTTGTACTTACAGCATTGTTAAGAGGTGTCATACCTTTACCGTTACGCTGGCTCACCGGATATCCCATATTAATGAGCATTGAAAGCTGTTTTGAGCTTACTTTTTTGTCTACGGCAATGTGAACCGGAGTATTACCGTCAGAGTCTACGATATTTGTGTTTGTACCCAGTACTGCACGAATAACTTTTTCTTCATATTTAAGTACAGATGAGAATGGACTTTCTCCGTAAGAATCCCGGCTCAATGGATTTCCACCTGCATTTCTGATCATTTCGATTACATTAAGGTTAGCAGTAAGGGCTGCCTCATGGTAAGCGTTACGGCCATTCATTTCCTGGATCTGTGGATTTGCACCGTTTGCAAGAAGCAGTGCAATCATTGTTTCGTTACCAGTGTGAATTGCATCGATAAGTACTGTGCGTCCAGTTACATCTGTGGCATTTACATTTGCTCCGTTTGAAATAAGGAGAATTGCCATTTCTTTTTTGCCTGAACGGCAGCAGTCACTTAAAGCTGTTTTTCCTGAAAGATTCTGTGCATTAACATCGAATCCAAGAGTCATTACAGCCTGTGCTCCCTGAAGTGCATTCCATTTTACAGCGTAATGTAATGGAGTGTTTCCCAGATGGTCACGAGTAAGGTTGCTTCTTGTATCTGTAATGATTCCGTTTTCTACAAGAATGTTGATTGTAGAAGGTGAATCTGCCTTAACTGCAGAGAAAAGAGCTGATTCGCCGTTTGAGTTTACAGCATTAACATTTGCACCTTTCTGGATAAGTCCAAGAAGCGCATCATCAAGTTTCCATTCTGCTGCATAGTGGAGAGGTGTGTTTCCTGCACCATCTGTTGTGTTAAGGGTACGGCTTGTAATGAGCCAGTCCTGAACTTCCCCACCCTGTGTAAGGGCAATGCGGAGAGGTGAATTGTTTTCTGTGTTTGATGCAAAAATGTCAGCACCTTTTGAAAGAAGAAGGTCGCCTACATCTTTCTTGTTTTTTGTAATTGCAAGATAAAGAACTGAGTCACCGTTCTTGTTGCGGGCATTTACATCTGCTCCACAGTCAATAAGATACTGAATGTATTCAAAAGGACTGTCCCTGATAATTGCAATATGAAGCGGTGTATTACCTGCAGAATCTTTTGAATATACATTTTTTACTGTTACCAGTGTTTTAAGCATTGTGATTGTTGGACTTTCCAGGGCACGGCCAAGAGGTGTGTTTCCCTCCATATCTTCTGCATTAATGTCTGCACCGGCACTTGCATAGAACACAATATGTTCCATATTTCCTTTTTCTATGGCAAGTGAAAGTGGTGTTACACCCTTCTTGTTGCGTTCATTTACAGGAGCTCCATGAGCAACGAGAAGAGCAAGTACATCAGAGCCTACATCTGCCATTGTTGCAACATGAAGAACTGTATCACCATACATATCTTTCTGAGTTGCCTTTGCATTGAACAGAAGAAGAGCATTGTACATTTCGTACTGTTTTTCTTTTGGAATGATAAGAAGGAAAGGAGTTTTTCCTACAGCATCCAGTGCATCAACTTTTGCACCTGCAGACATTAAAAGTTTAGCAATATCAACACGTCCATAACGAACAGCTTCGTGTAATGGAGTTGAACCGGAAATATCCTGAGCCTGAAGCATGTCTGTAAGACGAACTGCAGTTCTTTCGTTAAGGATATAGTTTACAACACCTGTATGGCCGGAAATTGTTGCAATATGAAGTGGTGTCTGTCCGTCTGCAAAACGAAGCATTACATTGTGAGTTCTTACAGCATCTTCAAAATAAGCAAAGTCACCCCGTACTGGAGTTGCACCAGCCTGGAGGAGTTTTGCTGCAATTCTGATTGAAACCTGATCTGCTGCGTTTTCAAAACAGATGGCACAAGGAGTTTTATCTTCGTTATTTTTTTCTGAAAGTGGAAGTCCTTTTGAAAGACAGTAGTTGATTGCTCTTTCATCAGCCATTCTGGCAAAATAATGAACGAGAGTATCTCCATTTGAATCTCTAAGGTTAGCAGATGATTCGTTAATCATTACGTCATACCACAAATCATCTTTTGAAAGTGCCAGCTGAAGTGCAGAATTGTTATCTGCATCACGGGCAAAAATGTCAGCCTTTGAGTCAATTAAAGCTGTTGTAGCGTCAATATTATCTGCTTTTACAGCCACATGGAGAGGTGTATCTCCTGCATTATTTGTAATTGAAGGATCTGCGCCCTTTACTACAAGAAATGTAATAAGATCAGCTTCGTTAACGGCTGCAGCAATATGTAAAGCTGTATTTCCGTCAGCGTCCTGAGCATTTATGTCAGTTTTTGTTTTAAACAGAGCCTTTGCTTCTTCATACTTTCCTTCTGAAATAAGTTTCTGGACAGAAACTTCTTCTTCAACTTTCTGAGTTGAACCACAGGAAAGAATTACAGCACAAAGAGCACATGTAATAACCTTAAAAAAAACTTTTGAATTCTTCATATTTTCTCCCGTAAAGCCGTCACCTTATATGACGGCAGTTAAATGAAGTCTTATTATCATTATCGGAAGATGAAAAATGAAGTTAATTGAATTATGAAAAGAGAATGTTATTATTTATGTTCTGCCAGATCAAGAAAACGGCGGAAGGCACTATCAGGCTTTTTAAGTTCTTTTGAACCACGGGTAATCTTGCACAGGGACATTCCGAACTTTCTGGCAATTTCTCTTTGGGTAGTTCCCTTGTCAATTTCTTTTACAAGGAGCCATCTTGTTGCAAAGTCGTCCCGTTCTGCTGGTGTAAACAGACATTCAAAAAATTCATAAATAGTCTGAGGATCATTGTTACTGGCAATGAGGCTGCACATTTCTCTTAATGATTCTTCTAAAGCTGCTTTGCGCTGAACTTCTGTGTTATTATCCATAGAAACAGAATACCACTTTAAGCTTAATTATTCAAATTAAAACAACGAACTTTATGTCCCTTTTCTTCTTTCCATTCAGGAAGCTGTTCAAAACACTGTTCTCCGGCTTTTGGACATCGGTGGGCAAAAGGACAGCCTTTTAGTGTTGTAAGGGCAGTTTTAACTTCTCCCTGAGATACATCAGTTGAACCAGATGCTCCCTTAAAAAGAAGCTGTGTATAAGGATGAAGTGCTGTTTTGTAAAGATCTGCAGCATCCGCTTCTTCCACAAGCACACCACGATACATAATTCCGATTCTGTCACAAAAATAACAGCAGACTCTAAGATCATGGGCAATAAAAAGATAACTTAATCCCCTGCTCTTTTTTATGTCCTGAAGAAGATTCAGAATCTGTCCCTGAATTGAAACATCAAGAGCAGAAACAACTTCGTCGCAGATTAAAAGCTCAGGTTGAGTTAAAAGGCCTCTTGCAATAGAAATGCGCTGCCGCTGTCCGCCGGAGAATTCTGATGGCCGTCTGTCCAGGTCCGCTTCTGAAAGTCCAACTTCCTGAAGAATTTCCCCGGCCATTTTTCTTGCCTGTTCTTTTCCCGGCCACCGTCCGGAATGTTTTAATCCGTCAGTAAGAATTGTGTAAACAGTCATTCTTGGATTTAGGCTTCGACCAGGGTCCTGAAAAATATACTTTACAGAATCTTTAGAACCGCTTACAGGAGAAAAAGTAATCTGGCCGCTGTCTGCTTTGTACATTCCGGCAATCAGTTTTGCAGTTGTTGATTTTCCGCATCCAGATTCCCCTGCAAGGCCATAAGTTGTACCTCTTTTAATGGAAAGAGAAACATCATTTACAGCATAAACAAATCTATCCTGACGGGCAAAAAAACCGGATTCCAGTGTAAACTTTTTTGTAAGGTTTTTAAGTTCAATAATATTGTCCTGATTCATGGTATTTTCAGTCATGGGCTTCCTCACTGTTTTGTGGACATGTGCTTAATGTACCTGTACAAATTTCTTCTTTACTGCAGCTTTCCAGAGCAAAACTACAGCGTGGTGCAAAAGGACAGCCAGGAAGAGGATGAGCAGGATCTGTAACACGGCCTGGAATTGAAACAAGACGGTGTCCGGTGTAATGAATGCCAAATACAGGACTTGATGCCAGGAGAGCTTTTGTATATGGATGACGGGGACTGTTCATTATCTGAGATGAAGTGCCGCTTTCCATAATGCGGCCACCGTACATTACAATGATTCTTGAACAGAGCTGACTTACAAGCTCAATATTATGAGAAATAAAGATTATTGAAAGTCCTCTTTTTCTGTTTAAATCTCTTAAAAGGTTTACAATCTGTGCCTGAATTGTAACATCCAGGGCTGTTGTAGGTTCATCTGCAATAAGAAGGCTGCAGCCCTGAGCAAGTGAAAGAGCAATACTTATACGCTGAAGCTGACCACCGGAAAACTGATGAGGGAAATTCTTTAATCTGCTCATAGCATCTGGAATTCCCACTTCGTTTAAAAGTTCCACAGTTTTTGCTTCTGCTTCTTCTTTTGTAATCTCTGGAATTGAATTTTTGAAAGTTTCAAAAAATACTGAACTAATATTCTGCAGAGGGTCAAAGGCACGGCCGCTTTCCTGAAAAATCATGCCGATTTTCTTTCCACGGTACTGCCGCAGTTCTTTATTTGAAAGACCTGTAAGTTCAACAGTTTCTCCGTCGTTAAAATAAATGTGTCCTTCCGTAAAGGCATTTGCAGGAAGCAGACCTGTAATGGCTGTTGTTGAAACAGATTTCCCGGATCCTGATTCCCCTACAATCCCAAGAATTTCACCTTTATCTACATCAAAGGAAACATTTCGTACGGAATGAATGAATACACTTTCTTTTCCCCGCTGAAGGGTAAATGTTACCTTCAGATTTTTGACGGAGAGGAGGCGTTGCGGGGCCATGATATAAGGAGCTGCCCCGCTGGAAGGGGTGGCGGAAGACGCATCTGCGGCTGGAGCCAGGGGAAGGCTTTCCCCCTTCATTATTTTTCTTAAATTTTTACGCTTAAACACAACATGATATGGATCAAAGTAATCTCTAAGTGCGTCACCAAAAAAATTGAAGGCAAGAGTTACTGCAAGGAGAAGCCATACTGGATTTAAGAGCCAGGGGAAATTTTTAAGATTGCTTAAAGTTGAAATTTCACGGTTAATCATAGAACCCCAGCTTACGGCCGGGTCTGCAATTCCAAGTCCAAGATAAGAAAGAGTTGTTTCACTCATAATGAATCCCGGAATACTTAAGGTTGTGCTTACGATAAGAAGACTGGAAATCTGAGGAATTATGTAACGGAAAATAATCGAAACTGCAGGGATTTTTTCCAGCCGGGCATTTTCAACAAAATCTTCACGCTTAATAGAATGAACCATACCTCGAAGGGTACGGGCAGTTCCAGGCCAGCCAACAAGACTTAGAATTAAAGTAATAATCATATAACTCTGACCTGAGTCCATGGAATTATTCAAAAGGGAACGAAGGAAAAGAATAAGATAAAGCCCGGGAATCAGCATGAAGAATTCTGAAAAACGCATTATTGCCCAGTCTGTAATTCCACCAAGATAGCCGGAAAGTCCGCCAAAAAGCATGGCAAGAAAAAGACTTATGGCACTGGCAACAAAGCCGATTGTCAGGGAAATGCGGCTTCCGTAAACCATACGGCTGAACATATCACGACCAAGATTATCTGCACCGGCAATAAATACAGGATAAACTTCTCCTGTAACAGGATCTGGTGCTGTTCCGAAAAGATGACGGTCACATTTTATAAATCCGAAAACTGTGTATTCTTCCCCTTTTACAAAAAATTTAAGGGAATGTGTAAGACCTTTTACCCGGGCATAACGCCAGGAAGCAGGATTTAATACTCTGTATTCCCTGACCTGAAGTCCTTTTACCGAAAATTCTACATTGGCAGGATGAAAAGTCCCTTCTTCAAAAGTTTTTACAGGAGAATAAGGGGCAATGAATTCTGCAAAAATCATGAACAGGTACACCACAATAAGAAAAAGTACCGAGATATATGCAAGAGGTCTTGATTTAATATATTTACAGATATTTTTCATTATTCTTTTCCGTACCTGATTCTTGGATCTACGATTGCAAGAAGAATGTCACTTATAACCATGCCTGCAAGAACAAGGGCACTGATGAACATACTGTTTGCAAGAACAAGATTAACATCCTGCTGCATAACGGCTTCGTACATAAGGCGACCGATTCCGGGATATTTGAAGATAATTTCCAGAAGAAGACTGCCGGAAAAAAGCCCCGCAAGAAGGTTTGCACTGCCAGTAATATAAGGGTTAAGGGTATTTCTGAATGCATGGTTAAGGTAAACTCTCCCCTCGCTGATTCCACGGGATCTGAGAGCCATAATATATGGCATTCCCATCTGATCCAGCATAGTAGAACGGATTGTACGCATTGTTCCCCCCATTCCGCCTAAGAAGCTGGCAAAAAGAGGAAGGAATACGTGATAAGGCCAGCTGAAAATAAATTTAACAGGTTCTTCTGAAAAAGAAATATCAGGATAACCGGTTACAGGAAAAAGCCCTGACCAGCTGGCAAAAAGCTGAAAAAGAATCAAAAGGAGAATACCTGGAAATGCATGAAAGAACAGGGCAAAAAAAGTTGCTGCCACATCTATTCTTGTACCGGCTTTACTTGAAAACCAGACTCCGAGCAGAAAAGAAAAAAACGTAATGAATACGAGAGATATTATATTGAGGATAAGGGAGTTTATAAGACGGCTTTTTATAAGGAAAGAAACCGGTGCCTGACTGATAAGACTTACTCCCAGATCATGATCAACAACTACCCTCTTAAGCCACTTAAAATACTGAATGGTAAAAGGCTGATCCAGTCCCAGTTCCGCACGGGTAAGTTCTTCATTAAAAAGTTTATCACCGGTAGCAGCCTGAGACGGTCCGATCACAGTCTGCTGGCTTAAAAGCTGCTGGGAAATCATGTTGTCTACGATATCTCCAGGTGCAAGGGCCATAAGAGCGAACATAGCCCAGCCAAGCAGAAAAAGAATTACAGTCATTGTAACAAGACGCCCCGCAATAAAAGAAATGAGGGGATGTTTTGCCTTTAAAAGCTTCCAGGGATATGAGACTACTGCAATTTTTCTTAAAAGATTTTTTCCCACCACTTTAGTTTATGTTACCTTTAAGCTTCCGGATGTGCTTTTCGCCAGGCTTCTTCGCTGTCCTTAAGCTGAGCACATACAATTGCTTCAACCTTTGCAGGTATTTCCGCAAGCTGTTCCTTTGAAAGATCTTTAATTGGAATTGCATCGTGAATTGTAACTTTAATTTCGTTACCCTCCACAATCTTATTTTTTTCTTCGTAAACTTTATATGAACCTTCAATTGTTACAGGCACAATCGGAGCTTCAGAAAGAAAAGCCAGCTTAAAACTGCCTGCCTTAAACTCCTGATGAGGACGGCCTTTAGAACGTGTTCCTTCAGGGAAGATAACCTGAGAATAACCACGCTTTACACCGTCAGCCGCATCGTGAATTGCTTTAATCGAAGCACGAGGACTTTTACGGTCAATAAAAGTACATTCAAGAAAATACATCCAGTCACGGAGAACCGGTACTTTTTCAATTTCTTTTTTTGCTACAAAGGAAATTTTTTTTGGTACATATCCGTAAATAGCAGGAATATCCATAAATCCCTGATGATTTGCAATAAATACAACTGGTGAATCAGGAAGTTTTTCAAGTCCCTCAACAGTAACTTTTGTACCTGTTACCTCGGCACAATACTGAGCCCAGGCTGGAACTTTCTGCCATACAATATTATCACGCTCTTCTATGTTTCCTTCTTTATGGAACTTCATACAGAGTTTTCGCTGTTTGTCCTGTCTAATCATCCAGAACGCGATTTTTAACAATACAATTAATTTCTTTAACATAATGAATTGATTATATCCTTTAAATTTTATTTTTTGAACTGATTTTTACTTCAAGAATACTCTGGAAGTTTCAGCTCCGTTTATATTGTCATAATAGACATTTGAAAGATCCCATCTGTTATTTATGGCATAAAAACTTCTGCCTCTTACAAGATAAACTACAGGACACTGCTCAAGAATAATCTTCTGGTATTCATCCCAGTATGGACGGGCTTTTTCCGTATCCACAATACAGCTTGCTTCATTATAAAGCCAGTCAATTCTTGCTTCCCATTCTGTAGCAGGCTCTTTCTGGAGAGGATTCCACATATGAAGATTTCCTGAACTTACCCATACATTACTTCCCTGTGTGGGGAAAATTGAACCGCCATTAAGCCCGATAATAAGTGTCTGCCAGTCATAGGTTGCTGTAAGCTGTTCTACCAGACGCTGAAAATCAGTCTGCCGCACATTTACTGTAATTCCTTCCTTTTTACATTCATCAGTAATAATCTGTGCAATATCAGAAACAACAGTCTGACCAGAAACTATAGTCAGGTCAAACTCAACTTTTCTGTTTTTTTCGTCATACAAAAATCCGTCTTCTTTTTTTGTAAAGCCAGCCTCTGCCAGAAGTTTCTGTGCATGGCTGTGACTGAATCTGTAAGGAAGAATAATCTTGTCATTATAAAATTTGTTTGCCTGTGGAAAGAAAGTATATTTTGGTTCTGCCAGGCCTCTGTAAGTCTGAGAAATAATTCTTTCTCTGTTTAAAAGACAGCTCATAGCCTGACGGAATTCTTTTTTTACAAACCAGTCATAATATGGTTTTTCTTTATTCCGGGGATTTTGATTAAAAGTCCAGAAACTGGCAGACATATTACCGGCACTTGAAAAAACAGTATATCCGTCTTTTCCAAGATTATTGGCACCGTTTACAACTTCTTCCAGCTGTTCTGGTGTTGTACCATAATCTTCCAGTTTTCCCTGCTTAAAAAGAAGGTATTCCGTATTGTTATCTCCTACAATCTGACAGATCATCTTGTCAGGATAAACAATTGGTTTGCCTTCGCTGTCTTTTTCCCAGTAATCAGGATTTCTTTCGTAAACGATTCTCTGCCCCGGAGTATATTCAGTAAGGAAATATTTTCCGCAGGAAGGAATTGTTTTTGGATCATCAGCAACTGTAAAACATGATTTAACGGCTCTGGCACCACCGGCATCTTTTACAGGTTTATACATAAAAGCAGGTCCGAAACTCATGTTTGATGAAAGAAGAGGTTCGGCAATAATTCTTGGAAAATGGAAAATAAAAGTTCTGTCATCAACCTTTTCGATTGTAATTTCTTTTGTTGAACCGTCTTCCATTTCCATTGTACGGGAGTTATAAGCTGAAGAGCCGCATTTTTCATCTCCCATAATCTCGTTATACCAGAAGACTACATCATCACTTGTTATTTTGACTCTTGGCCTTGAGTTTCCGTAAAAAGTCCAGTAAATGTCATCCCGGAGAGTATAAATAACATCAAGAGTGTTGTTCTCTTCATCTGTAACAATTTCAAACGAAGCAAGCCGTGGAACCCACTGTCTTTTTGTTACACTGTAATCCACAAGATAGTCGGTCATCTGCATAAGAATGCCGTTTGTTGCACCGTCTCTTTCTGCAATAAGAAGATTGAAACTTTTTGGCTCACCGGAGATTGAACCATTCCAGACGCCGCCCTGTTTTCCTGTTACCCACTTTTCTTCAGTAAGAGGCTTGCTGATTGTTTTGGCTATAATCCCGTCTGAACTGGCAGCTCTATAAGCTTCGATTTCTTCCAGAGTCATTTCCGGATATTTAGTACAGGAAAAAGATATAAAAGCTCCGCCGGCCATAACCAGTGATGCAAAGATTTTTTGAATAATTCCACCCGATTTAATCATGGTGTTCATTGTATCATACTTTAGTTGAATAATAATGCAAAAAACGACATAATTTTCAAATCATTTCTAATAATCACAAGGAAATAAATCATGTATAAACCAGAGCTTTTAAACTCACTCAAAGGTTACAGCGGCAAACAGTTCCTAACAGACTTCATTGCCGGTATTATTGTGGGAATCGTAGCCCTTCCACTTTCAATAGCATTCGCAATCGCTTCAGGATGTAATCCTGCTACAGGTCTTTACACAGCAATTATCGCCGGTTTCTGTATTGCAGCATTCGGCGGTACACGGGTTCAGATTGGCGGACCTACAGGTGCTTTTACAGTAATCATTTACGCAATTGTAAATAACCCGGAACTTGGAGTAGCAGGACTTGCTACAGCTACAGTTCTTGCCGGAATCATACTTATCCTTCTTGGCGTATTCAAGATGGGTGGTCTTGTTAAATTTATTCCATATACTATTGTTGTAGGATTTACAGCAGGTATTGCAGTAACAATCGCTTCAGGACAGATTGGTGACTTCTTTGGTCTTAAACCTGACTTTTCTAATCCAATGATGATTCTTGGTGAAGAATATTCAAAAATGCCCGGGGACTTCCTTCCAAAAATGATTGTTTACATCCGTTCACTAGCCTCTATCAACTGGTATTCAACAATCATGGCAGTAGTTTGTCTTGCAGCAATCTTTGTATGGCCAAAAATTACAAAGAAAATTCCAGGTTCACTTATCGTTATTATTCTTGCAACTGTAATCCACCTGGTGCTTAAAAAATATTTCGGACTTGAAACAGTTCTTATTGGTGACCGTTATGAAATTCCAAAGGGTCTTCCAACTCCTTCTCTTCCATCTTTAAGCCTTACAACTATCAAAACAGTATTCCCTACAGCAGTTTCAATTGCAGTTCTTGCTGCTATCGAATCCCTGCTTTCTGCCGTTGTTGCAGACGGTATGATTGGTGCAAAACACGACTCTAACAACGAACTTATCGGTCAGGGTATTGCAAACATCCTTTCACCACTCTTCGGCGGTCTTCCTGCAACAGGTGCCATTGCCCGTACAGCAACAAACATCAACAACGGAGGACGCACTCCAGTAGCAGGTATTGTTCACGCAGTAGTTCTTCTTCTCATTATGATGTTCTTTGGAAATTATGTTCTCTATATTCCAATGGCAGCCCTTGCAGCAGTCCTTATGAGCGTTGCATGGAACATGGCAGGTATTCCTGCTATCCGCAAACTTCTTAAAGGCCAGCGTTCTGATATTGCAGTTCTCATGGTAACTTTCCTTATAACTGTATTTGTAGACCTTACATACGCAATCGGAATTGGTCTTATTCTTGCAGCTTTCTTCTTCATCAAGAAAATTATCGAACTTTCGGAAGTTCAGACAGGAAACTCAACTATCGTTACAGGAATTAAAGGTGACGGCAGTACAGAAAAAATCGATCTTCCAAAAGGCGTAATGGTTTACGAAGTTGAAGGTTCTCTCTTCTTCGGAACAATCCGTAAGTTTGAAATGGCTACAGAACGTTCCGGGGCAGAATGTAAAGCAATCATCTTCCGTATGCGCAATCTTATTTATCTTGATGCCGGTGGAATTCAGGCCCTTGAACAGTGTAAAGCTGCCTGTGACCGCAAAGGAATTACAATCATTCTTTCAGGCATTCACACTCAGCCATACATGCTTTGTGAAAAAACTGGCGTAGCTGACAAAATCGGCCGGGAAAATATTTTTGACAACATTAGTGCAGCCCTTGAAAGAGCCGCAGAACTGGTAAAATAATATGGCTAAAACTGAAGATTCTTTTGAATACAAGCTGGCAAAGGAGCAGACAATTGTTTTTATCTGGCAGTCCGTTATGCAGGACTACGAGTATAAGACAAAAGATATGAACCTGTTTTATGAACAGGTAAAAGATATTGCTCCCCAGCGTGCTGATTTTTTCATTAACTGGTTCAAAGGCTTTACAGCTATAGCTGACCATGACTTTGAAGCAGCTCAGAAACTTTATTCTTCAGCTTTTGAAAACATCGAAAAAGCTGAAGAATATACAGGACGTTTTGTTCAGCAGGGCTTTACTCTCTTTATGTATTGCCAGCAGAAAGAAAAAGCCCTTAAAATCTGGGATTACGGAATCAAACGCAAAATGGTTCAGCCTCTGGATGACAACTTTTTTGATTCTTTCAACATTAAGGAACAATTCTGGACACAGTTTGCACCTGCTATGTTTAAAGACAAAAACTGGGCAACAGAACACGCTGTAAATGACTACAAAAAATTCATCGGAGATAAAATCCAGGCCTCAATTGAACGCTGTGATTCAAAGAAATTCAAATCCCTTACAAAAGATTTAAATTTTAATTCATACAAAATTGAAGGTGTTTCTCCTCTTTACTACGCAATTCAGTTCAAGGCAACACTTAAAGCCGGCTCTCTTGCTTACGCAGAAGGAATGGTAGATTTCCGTACACAGCAGCTGGCTTCAAGCATGGATTTTCACCGGGTAAAAGAAGATAAAAAACAGGAAACAATCCTTACAATCCGTCACAATATGAAACAGACATATCTTGAATCCGGTCTCGGTCAGATTATGTTCCAGGCATATTACTGTAAAGACGAAGAAATTCCTGAAAAAACAGCTGAACTTGAAAAAATAATTTCATACATTATCGAAAACACAGATGATGTAGATGATTTTAAGGTTAACGCAGGGGCTGCAATGAAAAACACAGCTCTCTATCTTGCTGCAGAAGTTGATGACTCACAGACAGCTTCCCTTCTCTTAAAAAAAGGTGCCCGGGATGACAAGCCTCTTGGTTTTGCATCTATCAGTTTCAATAAAAAAGACGGAACAGTAAGAAAGACTGATATACCAAATACATTCATCTACCGTCTTATTTCCTTCCATTCCTGGAACACTCTTGAACTGTATCTGAAAGATTTTAAGAAACAGGCAGAACCACAGATGACTCAAGTCAATGAAAAATACAACATTACTCCACTTGTGTATTTTATAATGTCTACAATCTATTCGGCCCGTTCAGAACCACAGTTCAATCAGAGCAAAGAGCTTGCAGACAGTCTTCTGCCATTGTTCCAGAACGCCGGAGCAAAACTGGAACAAAATACAGCTTTTGGAACTGCAAAACAGCTCCTTGGAATGTAAAAAAAAGTTAATCCCTGTTTTTACAGATACAGTCTTTGCAAGTTAAGAAGGTTGTTTAAAAATTTTTTCAGCAGAGGGGATGTCCAAAAAGTAATGACTGTAGCGGTCATTGAGTCCTTCGACAGGTGGTTCCTGAGCCTGTCGAAGGGCTCAACCACCGCAAGTTAAACTTTTTGGTCATGCCCTTTTTTCTTTGTCTTTAGTAACTTTTTTTAATATCTTTTATTTATATATGGAATGGAGAAATTAATGAAAACAAAATCAGGCAGAGAACAGCCCCAGTTTCCGGAAATTATACAGCAGTCAATTTCAAATCCTGACAATTTTTACAAAATGGCCTTTCAGTTTCAGCAGATTATGATGATTTACGAAAGCGGCATTAAACAGATTGAAACAAAACTGGACATACTGAACAAAGAAAACAAAATCTCTGGACGCAGAAATCCAATCGAAACTGTAAAATCCAGAATAAAATCACCTCAGAGCATTGCCGGAAAACTTGAAAAAAAACACCTTCCAATTTCTTTTGAAGCAATGACTGATAATCTTAACGACATAGCAGGAATCAGGGTAATATGCCCCTATATTTCCGACATTTATTCAGTAAAAGAAACTCTTCTAAAACAGCCGGATATAGTTCTTCTTGAAGAAAAAGATTACATCAAGGAACCAAAAGAAAGCGGATACAGAAGCCTTCATCTTGTAGTGGAAACACCAGTCTATCTTTCAGACAGTACACATCAGGTAAAAATCGAAATTCAGCTCCGTACAATTGCCATGGATTTCTGGGCAACTCTGGAACATGAACTTCACTATAAAACAACAACAAAAGTTCCCGAAAGCGTAAGACGGGAATTAAAACGCGTAGCTGAAAACATTGCAATGACAGACCAGGAAATGGAAGAAATCGCAATTGAACTTCAGCATCTGGAGTAGATATGAAAAAAACTATTTTATTAAAACTTTCAGCAGGAATTGCAGCAGCAGCCCTTCTTGCATTTGCTGCCGTTAAAATCAATGCCCCTTCAGCTAAAGCTGCGGAATTAACAGTCCAGACAAATGGCTTCAGCACAGCAAAGTCCGTTGCAGCACCAAAAATGGCCGCAATGAGAGCCTCTGATGCAGCTGTCTACCGGGACATGGTGTCAGAAGAAAATGCTTTTGAAAGCGCTGCAGAATCAGCCTCTTCCCCATCCGAAGAATCTTTTGCAAGAAAACTGATTTACACAGGAGATGTATTTATTGAAACGGAAGACCTGTCCCTTCTTCAGTCTTCTATCGAAGCATGGAGCAAAAAATACAGCGGTTATATTGCAAATTCAAGCTCAGGTCAGAGAGATATAAATTTTACAGTCAAAATTCCTGCCGAAAACTTTGAAAAAGCAATGGCTGAAACAGGCAGTTTTGGAAAAGTAAAAAACAGAAATATTAATACAAACGATGTGTCAGAAGAATTCTATGATTTACAGGGCCGTCTTGCCACAAGAAAACTCTTAAAAACAAAACTTGAAGGTTATCTTAAGCAGTCAGGCTCCCTGCAGGATCTTCTCAAAGTTGAGCGGGAATTAAATTCTGTTCAGACAGAAATTGAATCAATGGAAGGCCGATTAAAGCGTCTTACAAATAGAATTGATTTTTCAACAATCACTATTTATGGAAACATCCCGTTTAATACAAGTCCTGACGGCGGTTACGAATGGCCGGACTTAAAAGAAAACTTCCGTCACTTTGTTTCAAGTGTAACAGGATTTTTCGCAGGTCTTCTTACAGTACTTCTCTACATTGCAGTCTGCGGCATTCCGCTTCTGGCAGTTCTTGCACTTCTGTACTGGCTTTTATTTGGAAAAATCGGGCTTTTAATTAAACTTTTTAAGCTTATCAATAAAACTGATGCATAAAAACTAATAGTGCTATATTGGGGCTGTCCAATAAGTAATGACTGTAGCGGTCATTGAGCCCTTCGACAGGTGGTTGAGCCTGTCGAAGGGCTCAACCACCGCAAGTTGAACTTTTTGGTCATCCCCATAATATAAAAAAGAAATCCTGAACCAGCTTATAACCTCCGGCCGGTTCAGGATTTCTTTTTAAGCTTCAAGAGATTTTATTATCTCTCCAGTAATTTTTCTAAGTTCAATTTTTACGGTTCCAGTTTCTGTAATTTCAAGAAGTCCGCATGTTTTGCCATCTTCACACTTAGGAAGACTAACAGAACCCGGGTTAAACCAGATATAACCATCAGCCTGTTTTAAAACAGTAACATGTGTATGACCGCTTACAATAACAGAGCCTTCCGGAATAAGCCTCATCAACTCTTCACTGGAATATTTATGACCATGATGAATAAAAATCTTCTTCATTTCTCCTTTTTTCATAAAAGGAAGAGTCTGATTATCACTTAAAAGAGGAAAGTTTAAAACCATCTGGTCAACTTCTCCGTCACAGTTTCCCCTTACACCCACAATTCTGCCTCTGATTTTTTCAAGAAGAGCCATAGTTTCTTTCGGGTCATATTCAGCAGGAACGCCGTTTCTCGGTCCATGATATAAAAAATCACCGCAGCAGATGATTCCATCATATTTATTTTCAAAAGCCTCAAGAACAGTTCTTAAGTTTGAAGCACAGCCATGAATATCGCTGATAACAAGGTAAACCATATTTATTCCCCATAAAAAAAGCCGGACAGCTGCCCGGCCTCTTCTTTATTTATTAATAAGCTTATATTCGTTATAAGCAAGAATGAAAGGACCTACACCCTTTGCATCATCCTGAACGATTGGTTCGCTCATATAATATTCGAACTCACCGTTACGGCGAAGATCTTTTTCAGGACCAAGACCTGCAACAAGACAAATACCACCAAGACTCAGGCGGCCGCTGTCTGTATTAAGGTATTTATCACAGATTCCTTCGAAAGCTTTAACACCAGCATCCTGAAATTTTTTATCATTAAGAATACCAGTACGGAAACCTTTAAGAAGTGAATATGCATAAATAGCAGAACCAGAAGTTTCCAGGTAGTTTGCTTTACCATTTTTATCAACTTCACCAGGTCTGTCCGGAACCTGATACCACATTCCGCTTTTATCCTGATATTTGAGCATGCTTTCACAAAGTTCAATAAAGATATTGCGGAGCTTGTTCCAGTTAGCACATTCACGGTCTGGAGCTTTATTCAAAGTATCCAGAAGAGCCATGCTGTACCAGCCTAAAGAACGGAGCCAGTAGTTTTTGCTAAGTCCTGTTTCTTTATCTGCCCAGAAAATCGATTTAGAGCTGTCATAACCATGATAGTAAAGACCAGTTTCTTTGTTACGCATAATTTCGTAAACATTGAAGAACTGTTTGTAAACATCATCTACATTTTTAGCACCATTAAATGATGTTTCATATTCCATGTAGAAAGGCTGAGCCATATAAAGACCATCAAGCCAAACCTGGTTTGGATAAATCTTTTTGTGCCAAAAGTTGCCTTCTTTTGTGCGAGGCTGACCCTTTATCTGTTCGTAAAGTTTATCAAGAGCCTTCTTGTATTTCTGTTTGTCAGTAAGACGATAAAGAGTGAAAAGATTTTTTCCACCATTCAGTTCATCACAGTTCCATGTATTAATATCATAACCGTCGATAGTTCCGTCATCATGAATACGGAAATCTTCATAGTAATCTGCAAACTTAAGATATTTTGGATCGTTGCTTGTGTTGTAAATTTCAAGAAGAGCCATAATCATACAGCCGTCAATATAGTCCCAGCCAGATTTTTTTCCGGCACGAGCTTTTTCAATATTCCAGATAGGAAATTCAGCTGTAGATTTAGTCATTAAATCATCGATGTACTGTTCAATTACATTTGTGTCCATGTAAAACTCCAATAATAGTGCTATAAGTTGTAAATTACACGCTATTTTTATATAATATCAGAAAATTCATCAATTTACAACAATAAAAGGGAAAGCAAAATGGCAGATCCAAAGTCGGTTTTCCGCAGTCTTATTGCAGACGCAGTTAACGAAATCATCAAAGAAAAAGCAATCGAAGCAGAAGCTGTATCACCAGAAAAAATCGTTGTTCAGGATTCACCGGATCCGGCAATGGGTGATCTTGGTTCACCAATGTTTGTTTTTGCAAAAGTTCTTCGTCTAGCCCCACCTGCAATTGCACAGGAAGTTGCAGCAAAAATCGGAAAAAAAGGCTCATCAATCGGAACAGTACTTGCTGTAGGTCCATACCTTAACATAAAACTGGACAAAGCCGGAGCATCAGGGGATATTCTTTCAAAAATAGAAGCTCAGGGAACAGAATACGGAACTTTGAACAACGACGGTAAGGCTCACCTTGCCGGAAACAAAGTAATGATCGAGTTCTCTTCACCAAATACAAACAAACCTCTTCACCTTGGCCACATGCGTAACGATGCTCTTGGTGAATCAGTAAGCCGCATCCTCAAAAAAGCAGGTGCAGAAGTATTCAAGGTTGACCTTATTAACAACCGGGGAATCCACATCTGTAAATCAATGCTGGCATACAAACTTTTCCACGAAGCAAAGGGGGACACACCAGAAAAACTTGGAATTAAAGGCGACCACTTTGTAGGACAGTGCTATGTTGAATTTGACCAGTACTTGAAAGGTGCAAAAGACGGCTCAACTCCGGCACATCCTGAAGCACAGGAACAGGCAGAAGAAATGCTGCGTCAGTGGGAAGCAGGCGATCCTGAAGTTCGTAAACTCTGGCAGACAATGAACGACTGGACTTTTAACGGCGTAAAAGAAACATACGACCGCACAGGCGTTTCCTTCGACAAATTCTATTTTGAAAGCGAAACTTACCTTAAGGGTAAAGACGAAATTAAAAAAGGTGTAGAAAAAGGTGTATTCTTTGTGGCAGAAGACGGCTCAACCCGTGTTGATGTTACAGAAGCAGTAGGAAAAGGCAAAGACGGCGAAGACCACGAAAAAGTACTTCTCCGCAAAGACGGCACATCAGTTTACATTACACAGGACATCGGAACAGCCATCAGCCGCCACGCCGACTGGGCATTTAACGAACTTGTATATGTTGTAGCCTCAGAACAGATTTTCCACTTCAAGGTACTTTTCTACATCCTCAAAAAGCTGGGCTTTGACTGGGCTAAAAAGCTTTATCACTTAAGTTACGGACTTGTAAACCTACCAAACGGACGCATGAAAAGCCGGGAAGGAACAGTAGTAGATGCAGATGACCTTTTGGACTCACTCCACGCAGACGCACTGACCGCAATTAAAGAACGTGGCCGGGAAGCCGATGTAGGTGACGCAGATGCAGTTGCAGAAAAAATCGCTCTTGGTGCCCTTCACTATTATCTTCTCCAGGTAAGTCCTGTAAAAGACATGATTTTTAATCCGGAAGAATCTTTAAGCTTCAACGGAAACACAGGTCCATACCTTCAGTACATGGGTGCCAGAATTGCATCAATTCTCCGCAAGGCAGAAGAAGAAGGCGTAAAACCAGCCCCAGCAAAAGATGCAGCAGAACTTCTTAAAGCTCCGGGAGAATGGGATCTTATTAAGCGTCTTGGAGAATATCCTGACACAATTGCAAAATCAGCAGAAAACAAAGATCCTTTCGTAATGACATCTTATCTTTACGATATTGCAAAACTTTTTTCTAAATTCTATCAGCAGTGTCCGATTATGGGTTCAGAAGACAATGCCCTCAAGGCAGCACGCCTCACACTGGCAAAAGCAACACTCCAGGTTCTTAAAGAAGCCATGGGACTTGTTCTTGTTCCATATCTTGACCGCATGTAACACACAGGGCGTTTCCACAGACGCTATCGCGTCTGTGGCCGCTACGTCCGCCCTTCCGCTTTCGCTCCATTAAACGGTGGTTTCGACAGGTGGTATCCTGAGCCTGTCGAAGGGCTCAACCACCGTTTAACTAAAGGGGCTACCATCGCTAACGCAAAAAGAAGGCGGAATACTCCGACGGCTGTCTGGCTTTGCCAGGCTGCCGGGACGCCCTTTTGTTAAACAACAAACGCTGCCTGCACAGTCATAGCTTTACTTCTAGTTTCCCTATCCATTTCTGGCGGCAAAAAAGCTGCCTGTCTTCTAAAACTTCCAAAAACTTCTCGTCCACTATTGAATTTTGTACAGCAGGTACAGTCTGTGGCCACAACAATATTTTCTTCCGGGATTCCGGCTTTTTTTATGGAAATCAAATTTGCCTCTGTTAACGAAAGTGAATATTTAAGGTTTTCATGTCCTTTTTTTATGTCTTCAGGTAAAGCTTTTGAAACACATTGGGAACCAAAGTTTTTTGTAAAATATTCCTTTCTTTCTTCATCTACAAAATAACAGCAGCTTCCGATATGTGGTCCCACTGCAACACAAATATTTTCTCGAAGACAGCCGTATTCACTGACAGCCTTTTCTATGGCTTCAGCAATAATTCCGGTTCCTTTCCAGCCGGAATGAACAGAGCCAAAGACACCTTTTACAGGATCATAAAAAAACAGAGGTACACAGTCAGCAACAGTTACCACAGGCATTAAAAGAGGATTATCCGTAATCATACCGTCCCCCTGCTTCTGCAAAGTTTCAGTACCGTCTTTTATGCTATACACAATTTTGGAATGAATCAGTTCAAGAGAAACAGGTTTTGCCTTACAGTCACAGCTGCGACCTGGTTCGGCACAGTTTCCAGGACAGTCTTTAATTCTGTTATCCCTGGCTATTTTTAAGAGCATTTCATTTCTGTTTTCGTTAGTTTCATTCCACCGGAATCTCATGGAACCTGCAGCAAAAACAGTCATGCCCCACTTTTTAAATTTTCCGTCACTTAAAGGCACACCTTTCTGGTAAAAAGGAATTGTAATGTACTTAAGAGATTCACTTTTCTGTTCAATAACTGAAGCAACAGAAATATAATTTACGCCACTCATTTTAAAATAACCGGAGCATCAACAGTTTCAAGTTCACGAATCAAAGAGTAGCTGTTAGAAATCATTTCTCTGGCCTTAAAAAGTTTTTCCTGGAATACAGCATTATTATGACCTTCAATATGATTCAGGTTGGAAAGACCTTCATATTTAGAATTATTAGATTCCTGATAAATACCTGTAAAACAAAGTTCAATAGTACGGCAGGAATCACAAAAACTTGAAAACATTGATCTTATTTCCCCTTCAAGTCCATGAATAATTGATTCAACTTTGGAATTAGACTGAAGGGTACGCATTTTTTCCGTAGAAATTTTACCAAGAATAATTCCGTATTCACCGCCTGAAGAAAGTCTTCTGACAAGTCCCTGAAAATCAACACTAATCTGAATCAGGCTGTTAAAGGCATCCATAAATTCCTGTCTGTTTTCTTTATTAATAAAATCACCTTCAAGCATAACAGTTTTAAGGCACAATTCATGTTTTGGGAATACTTCTTTAATAAACCAGTATAAAAAGCCTGCAGTAAGTTCGTATCTGAAAGGAAATCCACCCCAAACTTCCGTCCATGGGCGCTCAGGAAGAAGAGGAAATGATTCAAGTTCAAAATTACGGGTAAGACTTACACGAAGCATTTCTTTCTGACAGTCCTGAGACCATGCTTCCCATTTCTGTTCAAAATATTTCTTCCAGGTCGATTTATAACGCTGATACCAGTCTTCTCCACCAGTAAAGTTTTCAGGATTCCATCCAGCATCTGCATAAACAACGCGGCCGATTGAACGCATAGGAACAGAAGAAATAAACATCTTCATCATAGAAACACTATTTCGTGCATTTTCCATAAATTCGGCCGCTTTTTCAGATACTTCATCAACAGTATCAAGAGATTTCTTTAAAACCTTTTTACGGGAATAAAGGAAAAGAGCTTCAAAAACTTCTTCTGGAATTTTAGTTCCATTACAAAGAATTTTAGAAAAGCTGGAAATTTCATTTTCAAGGGAACTGAATGAACAGGAATAATCATTTGCTGGCGTTATAGAACTGAACATAGCAAGAAACCGCTTGAAAGGAAGTTTTGTAAACTGTTTAAGCCATTCAGTACTGCGTACAGCATTATACATTCTTGTCTTTTCCTGAGCCGGAATCTCATTCATAATAGATTCCATTTTACGAAGCAGCGACATTCGCTGTTCAGGTTTAGGAATTTCAGTTACAGGATTTGTATAAGGATCAGCTTCTTCGTCCATTCTTCTGTTAACTTCGGTCATAACCAGAGAGCCGAGAAAAACAAGGAAGTCATTTTCATCATCCTCAATATTTGCAATATATGGTCTAAAAAAATCGGCACAGCGGTTTAATTCAGAAAGCTTTTCGTAGAAAGAGGAAAGCATTACCCCCCGTTTGTTATCAATAAGATGTGGTGAGTTTTTTTCGATTGACCGGGCAATTTCAGCAATTTTTCCTTCATTATATATAGCTTCCATAGAAGTGTTTGCAAAAAGAGCCCTGAGCCATAAATAAAATCTATATAACAGACTTTCTTTTTTTATCTGTTCAGCAAAAGGAAGCTGTCCGTCATGATCAAGCTTATCTTCATTATAAAGGGACTCAGTATCAGCATTAACAGCCTTCATTTTATCCAGCATTTCTTTTCTTTCAGAAGAACTTAAACCAGATACAAGTCGTTCAAAGGAATTATTACCCATATTACATAATTTTATGTGAAGAATATAACTTTATCAAATAAAAAATTGTAAGAATAAAAAAGAAAAAAGCCGCCGGAAACGGCGGCCCCAGGAAAAAGGGCTGTCCAATAAGTAATGACTGTAGCGGTCATTGAGCCCTTCGACAGGCTCAG